>CANJHY010000064.1:0-24494 GCA_947474275.1 Betaproteobacteria bacterium | reverse complement strand
TTGTTAAAGTCGTGCGCGATGCCTCCCGCAAGTGTCCCCAGCGCCTGCAGCTTTTGCGATTCGCGCAATTGCGCTTCAAGCGTCGCTCTGGCCTCTTCTGCTTGCTTGCGCTCGGTGATGTCGGTCAGCGCAATGCCTATGCTGGCCCTGCCCGCAGCGGCTTTCTGCAGCACGCAGTCCAGTTGTGCCTGAAACGCCGTGCCGTCACCACGTTGCAGTTCGAATTCCTCTCTGTCGCGTCCATCGCCTCGCTTCACATCGAGGAAGTGCTGAGCAAAGCGTTCCTGATCTTCCGCAATCACCAGGGAGGCGAAGCTGCTTTGCAGCAACTTCTTGCGCTCCCGCCCCAGCAGCGTGGCGCTGGTGAGGTTGATCTGCTCGATCATGCCTTCGGCGCCGAGGGTGATATAGCCGACCGGAGCGAAATCATAAAGATCGACATAGCGGTCACGTGATTCGGTCAGCGCGATTTGTGCCTGGAGCAAGGCTACGTTTTGCAGCTCCAGCTCAAGCTGGTGCGCTTGCAGTTCATGCAGCAGTTCTTCTTCAGCCGTGGGCGCGAGGGGGGCGTCCTGCGGAAAATTATCGATCTGCCTCTCGGCGGCCGCCCTCAGGCCTTGCTCTTCCGCTGTCTTGTCGTCGGGCAGGTTCATGGCTTTTCCAGAGTGTTGATTGCCGTCAAATTGTGAGGCGGGTTTTTAATTGAATTTTGAGCCACCCGATTTCAACCTTTAGGGTATTTCTGCAAAGGCGCGATTAAAGCGAGCATCTCGCCATGAGGCAGTCGATCTGCTGAATCGTCCAGCTTTAACGGAGTTTTTACGACTCTGTTGAAAGTCGCTTCCCGCGCTAAATTGATCCCTTTCAGGGTCGCTTCCCCCCCCCATTCTCATCCCGCGTTCGCCATTTTGGACGCGCTGACACGCTCAAATCCAAAGGTCTTGTTGCGAATCAAAAGCTTGATGCGACTCAGGTGGTAGGTTAGATTCATCAAATTCGCATTATTTCATCGCTCATCGCACATAAAGTGCAATATAATATAACTTATTATCAGTATAGTTACTTGCTATCAATATTATTGACGATATGTGGACCAGTTTATGTGGGATCTGGGTATAAATTTGTAATCCACTAAATCGTCTTAATTGGAAATCCAGGGTTTTTTTGTAAGTGGAGGGTGGTTACTATGAAATACCGATATTCGGATTTGGCGAGGGAGGGTGCCATGCTGGTGTTTCTCGCTCTTGGCTTAGCGTGCTTCACTTGCTCGCGCGCGGACGATGAATCAAAACCGGCGGGCGTTGTTGTTGCGGCGCCCGCACCGGAACAAGGCGTGCGGTTGCCGTCCCTCAAAGTGGGTGGAATACGCGGCGGTCATGTCATGCTGATCACCGACAGGGGCATGGAATTTGTGACGCCCGCGGTGCTCGCGCAGGGGCAGTCGATGTCGAAGTCGTCCCCATTTCCACCCCCCCGCTTCTGCAATCCAAATTGAGTATTCTGCCGGCCACGTCCGGCGTTCCGCTCGATTCCCATCGCCGCGTTGGACACGAGTTAAAACGCTAGTGTGGTGCTTCGCAATTAACGAGACATTTCCTCCCCTTCAAGGGCTGGCAGCCTGTCGGACACAGCATCAGCAGGCCAATAAATAAGCGCTCGGCGCGCTGTTTTTCAGGCAGTTGAAACATTGCTGGCTTGATAGAAGGCGTTTTGCAGTGAATTTCTCGACTGCAGCCGCAATACGGCCATGCGTTTCAAATTTCACGCGAGACAAAGCAGCGGCCACTCCCCGCTGACCTTGTTCAGTCTGCGTAAAGAGAACTGCCGAAAACCCATTACTGACTTGATGGTCCCGAATACCAGCTCGACGGTCTGTTTGTGCAAGGCACAGCATGCGCGTCCGGTCTTCGTCTTCAGCCGATGCACTATGGTTTGTATGGGGGGCGCGTTGCCGGCCAAGGCGGCAGGCGCGCTGTGGCGTTCGCGCCACCCGGGATGATGCTCAGCTCTGGCCATAAATAACGATACTCTTATCAATACGTTAGATATTTCATAGCTTTATATCGGATCTGGGTATAATTTTGTAATCCGCTAAATCGTCTCAATCAGGAACCTCAAATGCAATGAGCAATATAACGATTCTGCTTAATTGGGAGGTTAAGACGAAACTTGGGTAAACGAGATGGGGACACAAGTGAAAAAGGGCCACCAAATGACCACATATCAGGCTGCCGAGGAGCTTGGTGTTTCAATAAAAACGGTTCAACAATGGATTGAAAAGGGTACGCTTCAAGGTTGGAAGACACCTGGCGGCCACCGCCGCGTCGACATGGAAGATGTCCGACTGCTTGCGCTCAAGCGCAGTCGGAAGAAATCTTCAAGTAGCGGGCAGCCATGCAAAGTACTCGTAATCGAGGATGACCCGGATATCTGCCGGCTATACGAGTTGATGAGCCGGACATGGCAAATCCAGATAGCGTTTCATTTCGCACACGACGGATTGCAAGGCCTCATCGCATTTGGCAAGATACACCCTGATTTTATTATTGTGGACCTCAATATCCCGCGCGTTGACGGATTCGAATTGATTCGAACTCTCAGCAGCCAATACGATTCGGACGCGCTACGCTACTGTGTCGTGACTGGCCTGACACAAGATGAAATCAAAAAACGTGGCCAACTGCCGGCAGACTGCCCGGTGTTGACCAAGCCGGTCAATTTCTCTACGCTGGAGAAGTTGATTGCTGATGCGTACGCGGAGGTATCTGCCCGCTCCCCCGCTGCCTGACCGTTGGCCCCAGCGGCACACACACGAAGGAATACGAATGCAAAGCCCCCTCTCCATATTGATTGTTGACGACCAGGAGGACGTTCGAAAACTGATCCGCGCCATCCTCGCCCCGGAAGGTTATGAATTACTCGAAGCGCACGACGGCCAGGCGGCCATCACCCAGATCCAGACATACCGGCCCGACCTGATCCTGCTGGACATCATGATGCCCGGTTATCCGAACGGCCTTGAACTGCTGGATATCGTCAAGAAGAACAAGGTTATGACGACGAAAATCGTCATGATTTCCGCAAAGGGCCAGTACGACGACGTGGTGGCTGCGGCCAAGCTGCGGTGTAATGCTTACATCATCAAGCCGTTCACCCGCCAACACCTGCTCGATACCATCAAAACAGTACTCGAATCAGAATAGGGAGTCTAAGGGGTCAAACTGACCCTATTGGCTCCGGCTCGTAGGTTGGGTTAGGCGCGAAGCGCCGTAACCCAACGTCCGGCAATTGAATGCGAGGCAACGATTGCAACTTTGTATCTGATTGGATACACTGCAATCCGTGAACATCTTTGAGCGCTCCGATGATTTCGACGCTTGGCTCGCAAACCTGAAAGACAAAGCAGGTCGTGCCCGCATCATTTATCGTATCCGTTCGGCCGAGCACGGCAATTTCGGCGACTGCGAACCAGTGGGTGAAGGTGTTTCTGAAATGCGTATCCACGTTGGACCTGGCTATCGAGCTTATTTCACGCGGCGCGCAAAGGTGGTTTATTTGCTTCTGGTCGGCGGCAACAAGTCTTCGCAGAAGCGTGACATCAAACGTGCTATCGAAATGGCGCGTGCTTTGAACAAGGAGTGAATCATGGCTAAGTTTTCCCGCTTCGACGCTGCTGATTACCTCGATGATGAGGACACCATCGCGGAATATATTACCGCCGCGCTCGAAGATCCCAATCCCGCGGTCTTCCTGGCCGCGGTGCGTGATGTCGCACGCGCCCGCGGCATGGCACAACTTGCCAAAGATGCAGGCCTCGGGCGCGAAAGTCTGTACAAGGCACTCACGCCCGGCGCCAAGCCGCGTTATGACACGATGCTCAAGCTGCTGCATGCGCTTGGCGTCAAGCTCTCAGCTTCTTCCTTACATTCTTGATAGACCAATTGATGCTGGCCGCTATGGTTCGCGGAAGAAGGTGGTGAGGGAGGCGGGGATTGGGGCGCAATGACTTTGTTGCTGCCGAGTGTTGAAGTTTTTGGCTATAAGCAGATGATTTTTGCACTTAAACGTTGCCACTTCATTCTAGGAATCACCAAGAATTGGTTCGCCCTTTAAACCTTACGCCAAGAATTCAATTATGGATGCACTTGCATTTCTAAGTTACTAAACTGCAGATAAAGAAGCCGCCGCCCAAGTAAAGGCGGTTTTGGCAGAGGTGCCCGCTCACGAATCTGCTACGCTCAACGGGCTATTTCGCCAAGGAACAATTCCTGGCGCCACTCAAGAGAGGTTTACCGTTGAATCCGCAGAAAATCATAGCGGTGCTTTGCCCGTGCTGTCGCAAGCAGTTGTATCGCACAACTTCGGCCGGCGGCGCCAATGGCAAAGCAATGAATTCGGGAGACGCCACGAATCCGTCCATCGATCACGACAGGAATGGCGAATTCGTGAAATGTCCCCACTGTCATCTTCGAATTTCCATGATTCGTCTTGCTGACGAGGACCACGGCGCGAGGTGGGCCATCAACAAGATCCAGAAATGCGATTGCAGGCTTCCGTAATTTTGAGCGTCAATGCCCCGGGGCCGGCGTGATGTCGATAAACGCATACTTATCGGTTTGTCCGACGATAGTCAGCGGATCGTGGTGGTGCGTCAGTTCCTCTTCCGGCGAATGGCCGTGGGATTCGATCGCCAGCGCCAGCGCAAAAGCGGCAATCCCTTCCGCAGTGCCGACCGTCCGGAAATATCGCTTGTTGCACGGGAAACATCGCAGGTAGCCGACACCGTCAACACCGCGCGGAACAGGAAACGATTGCTCCATCTTGACACGAGTACGCTTGCCGCAGTTCGGGCAAGCGGCAATGGTCGGAAAAAGTGGTTCAGGTTTGATTGCCATTTGTTTTTCCCAGATCAATAATAAAAAGGTTTTAATCGCGCAAAAAAATAGGGTTTACTTGCTGCGGCGGGTGGCAAATTTGCCGTTGCGGGAAGTCGCAAAGCACGGCAATGTATCACCATTGCGAATATCAAAGATCCAGCGCGCAATTGAAACGCAGAAAATCCCGGCGTCGCTGCAACAACTCCTGGATAAGTGCAATGTCAAGAACTGACCCTATAGGCTCAAAACTGGCCCTATAGGCAGCTTCACGCACTGAGGCGCGAATGTGGCGGCTGCCACACGGGCGAGCGGGGGGGGCAAATTCAAGTATCGCATCAATCCGCCGTAATAACTCCAGTAAACCCGGGCTTTCGGTGCCATCTTGTCAAAACGGATCATCAATTTTTCTCTGTGCGTGATCGTGTCGCTTGTGCCGGCGTCGGTCGTGCGCTATGCGCATGCCGAAGGGAACACGACCAGGCTGAACGTCGTGGCCCGCGTCGCGACTTTCTTTCGCATGAACGTCGAGCATCAGACCGCGGCGATTACCGTAACGCAGCGCGATATAGAGCGCGGTTACGTGGAAGTGCCGGCCGCGTCGAGATTCTCGGTGATCACAAACACGCAGGGCGGCTTTATCGTCGATTTTCGTCCGCGCAGCGACGTATTCCTGTCGGTGCGCGTAACGGGCCTGCAAAGCCCGGCCGAGTTTGGCGCCCACGGCGGGACAGCACTGCATAACGTTTCGCATGGTCAGACGACCATTCACCAGCTGGGTTATCGCTTCATGCTGCGCCCGGACCTGCAGCCGGGAATTTATCCGTGGCCGCTCGAGATATCGGTGCGCTCGGCCTGACCAGATCGGCTGCTGCAATACTCGCCGCGCCGCGGCAAAACCGTGCGATTGACCGCGTGTGGGGCCGACGATATAGTTGCGGACATAAAAGGAGGGGGCGTTCAAATTTCTTGTGCGCCGCAGTTACAGCACAAGCACTTGGTATTCGCTGACGGCGTTTGCCGGCGCGCTGCGCGAGGTTGCGGCGCGCATCAATCAGGCCATCATCAATGTACTTCGGTCATCGGATCTGGTCGACAGCGTCGTGGCCGCCGATACTGAAATCAATATTACGCCGCCGCGACAGGCCGCCGAACGCGATCGCCGGTGTAAAGCCGCAGTGAGACAACATCGTGGAGCATGCATGCAGCGACTTGGTCTGATGTTTGGTGCGATGGCCCTTGCCTTTCTGTCGTTGCCGCTCGCCGCGCAACCGTCGCCCGCGGCGTATCCCAGCAAAGCTGTCCGCGTGGTCGTCGCGTTCGTGCCTGGCGGTATCACCGACGTCATCGGCCGCACGGTCGCGCGCCAGCTCGAGCCGATGGGCCAGCCGGTGATCGTCGAAAACCGCGGCGGCGCCAATGGCCAGCTCGGCAGCGCGCTGGTCGCCAAGGCTCCGCCCGACGGCTACCTGCTGCTGATCGGCAGCCAGGGCACGCATGGCATCGCGCCGAGCCTGTATGCGAAACTTCCCTACGATCCGGTGAAAGACTACGAGCACATCTCCATCCTCGCCGTCGCCGGTTTCCTGCTGGTCGTGCATCCGAGCATTCCGGCGAAGAACCTGAAGGAAATGATCGCGCTGGCCAAGAAGAATCCGGGCAAGCTCAATTACGCATCGGTCAGCGGCTCGTCGCAACTGATGTCCGAGATGATCAACAACATGGCGGGCATCCGGACCATTGCGATCCCGTACAAAGGCGCTGTCCCGGCGACGGTCGCCGTCATAGGCGGTGAAGCGGATTTCCTGATCCATTCGTTCTCCGGCCTGATGCCGCTGGTGCAGGCCGGCAAGCTGCGTCCGCTGGGCGTCACCATGGACAAGCGCTCGCCGGTCGCACCGGACATTCCGACGATCAGCGAAGCAGGCCTGCCCGGCTACAGCGCCATGAGCTGGTTCTCCCTGCTGGCACCGGCGGGCACGCCGCGCGAAGTCATCACGCGGCTGAACTTGTCGATCGTCAAAGGCCTGAAGTCGAAGGAAACGATCGACAGCTTTGCCAGCATGGCCGTGGACGCGATGCCCATGGCGCCTGAGCAGTCGGCCGACTTCGCGCGCAACGAAGTGGCGAAGTGGGCGAAGGTCGTCAAGGCCGCGGGGATACAACCGATCGAATAATGCAGGAACAGAAATGATTTCCTTCAAGCCAGTAACGGCGGAGTTCGTTGCCGAAATCGGCGACGTCGACCTGGCGCGTTTGACCGCTGCGGTCTTCGCCGAGATCGAGGCGGCTTTCAACCGCTATGCGGTGCTGGTGTTTCGCCGCCAGCCGATCAGCGAGGAACAGCAACTGGCTTTCGCAAAGTACTTCGGCGAACTCGAATTCTCGCCCCAGCCCTTTGTGCAGACGCCGGGCGACAAGCGCCGGATCGGGGTTGGTATGCAGGACATCTCAAACCTCGATGAGAACGGCAAGCTCCTCACCCATACCGACAACCGCCGCCTGATCAATCTCGCGAACCAGTTCTGGCACACCGACAGCACGTTCAAGCGCACGCCCGCCAAGATGTCCATGCTGACGGCGCAATCAGTTTCGCCCACCGGCGGCGAGACCGAGTTCGCGGACATGCGCGCCGCCTGGGACGCGTTGCCCGCCGCCCGCCGCGAACCGCTCGAAGGACTTATCGCGGAGCACGATTACTTTCGCACGCGCCTGATGGTCGGCCTCGATCCCGATTCGATCAGCCCCGAGCGCCGCGCGTCGCGGCCTGCCGTGCCGCAGGTGCTGATCCGCACCCATCCAGCGAACGGCCGCAAGTCGCTTTATCTCGCCTCGCACATCACGAAGATTTACGGCATGGATGACGCGGCAGCCCGGCGCCTCGTGGACGAGTTGACTGAACACGCGACGCAGCCCGCCGTTACTTACCAGCATCACTGGGCGGTCGGCGACGTGGTGCTGTGGGACAATCGCTGCACCATGCATCGCGGGCGGCCGTTCGACGAAAGCCTGCCGCGCGCCATGCGCCGGGCTACTGTCAGTGACGTGGGGCCGACGGTGCCGGAAAACTGGCATCACGCGGCTTGATTGCAAGTGGCCAATACCGCGGTCAAGTCTTGAGCTGGTAGTTTTTGATGCGGGCTGAACGTGGCTCGTTCGTTGCGAACCGGGTTTCCTGGAGGAGTCATGCACAAGATCACTGTTGTCATGGGCGCCATGTTCGCGGCGCTCGCCGCGGCATCTGCCCAATCGCAAAACTATCCCGCCAAAACCGTCCGCATCGTCGTGCCTTTTCCAGCCGGCGGCAGCACCGACATCATAGGACGCGTGGTGGCGGAGCAATTGACTGCCGCCTTTGGTCAGCAGGCTATCGTCGACAACCGTCCGGGTGCGAACGGTGTAATCGGTACCGAGCTGGTGGCCAAAGCCGCGCCCGACGGCTACACGCTGCTGATCGGCGGCATCGGCTCGCTGTCGATCAACCCGGCGATCTACTCGAAGATTCCGTATGACCCAGTGCGCGACTTCACTGCGATCATCCAGATCGCGCAGGTGCCCAACGTGCTGGTGGTGCATCCGTCGCTGCCGGTAAAGACCGCAAAGGAACTGATCGCGCTCGCCAAAGCCAATCCGGGCAAGCTCACGTTCTCGTCGTCGGGCAGCGGCTCGTCCGACCATATGTCGGGCGAGTTGTTCAAGTCGATGGGCCGCGTGGATCTCGTGCATGTGCCTTACAAGGGCGGTGCGCCGGCGATCACCGACGCCATCGCCGGTCAGGTCAGCATGACTTTTTCCAACCAGCCGACGGCGCTGCCGCACGTCAAGACGGGCAAGTTGCGCGGCATCGCGGTTACCAGCATCAAGCGCTCCAGTGCCGCGCCCGAACTGCCAACGATAGATGAATCGGGGATCAAGGGTTTCGACGTGAGTTCGTGGGTGGGCGTTAACGCGCCAGCTAACCTGCCGCGCGAGATCGTCAGCCGGCTCAACGCGGAGATTGTGAAGGGCATGAGTTCGCCCGCGGGGCGCGAGCGCCTCAACCAGCTTGCGTTCGACCCGGTGCTGTCCACGCCCGACCAGTATGCCGCGCATATCAAGGCCGAAGTCGCGAAGTGGGCGCAGGTGGCCAAAACGGCGGGCGCCAAGCTGGACTGATTTTCGTGCACATCACTTACCCGGGGCCGGATTTCGTCGAACCATGCGGCTGAATACCGCATCAGCCCTTCTAAGTTATTGATTTTCCTTGTCCACAAGGCTTAATTCAACTTGGGAAAACCACGAAAATAGTGTAGAATCGCGCCTTTTCCGAATTCCGGGAGTTGCACCATGGCACGTGTATGTGATGTCACAGGCAAGAAGCCGCAGTTGGGGAACCACGTTTCGCACGCGAACAACAAGACGCGTCGCCGTTTCCTGCCCAATCTGCAAAACCGCCGTTTCTGGGTCGAGAGTGAAAACCGCTGGGTCAACATGCGTGTATCTCAGCATGGCCTGCGCACGATCGACAAGAAGGGCATCGACGTCGTGATCGCGGAAATGCGCGCGCGCGGCGCGGATATTTAACAGGGGCTGACCATGCGTGAAAAAATCAAACTCGAATCAACCGCCGGCACCGGCCATTTCTACACCACCGACAAGAACAAGCGCACCACCCCGGACAAGCTCGAAATCAAGAAATTCGATCCGGTCGCGCGCAAGCACGTGATTTACAAGGAAACGAAGATCAAGTAAATAACGATAAATCCGGACGGCATTGCCGCCGGTTTATCTCCGCGCATTCAATGCGCGGGGAAGAAAAAAGCCCGCTAATGCGGGCTTTTTATTTGTCCTGAAAGAACCGAACTAAGCGCGGGCGAGCTGGTAGCGGCGCAGGCGCTTGGAGAAGTCCTGCAGCGCCACGATACCGCTGGCCTCGGCGCGGTGGCACCAGTCTTCGAGCTGATGCACCAATTCGTCCTTGGTGGCGGTTGAGCGCTGCCACAGCGAGGTCAGCTCCTGGCGCATCGAGTACACGGTGTGCAGCGTCTTGCTGTTGCTCAGCACTTCCTTCATGCGCTCGCGCTCGAGCGCGGTGAGCTTTTGTTCGTCGTTTTGCAGCCAGCGCTTGACCATCGAGCGGTCGACACGTACCGCGCGCGTTTTCAAATGCGCGATTTCGTCGGCGCAGGTTTGTTTGACCGAGCGCGCATATTTGGTCAGCACGTCGTAACGGCTTTGAATCACCGCATGCAGCGTGTCCTGGTCGCACTTCGTCTTGTTCGCGGCGAGCATCACCTTGGGAGCGACTTTCTTCACGTGGGCGAGGCCGAGTATTTCCATCGTGCGGATATACATCCAGCCGATGTCGAATTCCCACCATTTGTTCGACAGTTGCGCCGAGGACGGGTAAGCGTGGTGGTTGTTGTGCAGTTCTTCGCCGCCGATGAGGATGCCCCACGGCACGATGTTGCGGCTGGCGTCTTCGGCCTGGAAATTGCGATAGCCCCAGTAGTGGCCGACGCCGTTGATGATGCCTGCCGCAAAAAACGGAATCCACATCATCTGCACCGCCCAGATCGTCATGCCGATGAAACCGAACAGCGCAAGATTGATGATCATCATGGTGGCGATGCCGGCTACCGAATGCGTCGAGTAAATATTGCGCTCCATCCAGTCGTCAGGCGTGCCCTGGCCGAACTTTTCCAGCGTTTCGGCGTTCTTTGATTCGATCTTGTACATGTCGGCACCCTGCCACATCACTTTTTCGATGCCGAGCACGACCGGGCTGTGCGGGTCTTCTTCAGTTTCGCAGCGCGCGTGGTGTTTGCGGTGAACCGCAGTCCACTGCTTGGTTTCCATGCCCGTAGTCAGCCACAGCCACAAGCGGAAGAAATGGCTGATGACCGGGTGCAGGTCGAGCGCGCGGTGCGCCGAATGCCGGTGCAGGTAGATAGTGACCGCCGCAATGGTGATGTGAGTGAACACCAGCGTGACCACTACGTAGCCCCACCAAGGAAGACTGAAGATGCCTGAAAACATAGGGTTATTTAATAGTTATTATGAGGGGAATTGGCCGCGAGTTTAGCGAAATAACCCCGCTCAGGGAAGGACTATTTTGGCACTTGAAATTGAACTTTGGGCGGGTCGGGCGACCTCTGTATAAACCCATGTTTTATATTGATTATTTGGTGTATTTTGCGAGGTCGCCGCCGACCAGCCGGACTTCGCGCTGCGGATAGGGAATCCCGATGCCCCGCGCCTTGAATTCCTGCCAGATTCCGTAATAGATATCGGAACGCAGATTCGTCTTGCCCTGCTCGGGATCTTCGACCCACACCGCCAGTTCGAGGTCGATGCCATTGTCGGCAAATGCCTTGATCAGCACGGCCGGGGGCGGATCGGCCAACGCCCGCGCGTGGCGTTTGGCGACATCGGTCATCAAGCGCATGGCGAGATCCAGGTCGGAGTCGTAGCTCACCTGCACGGACATCGCAATCGCCACTTTGCGGTCGGTGTAGGACTGATTGATTACCGTCGACGTGATCACTGTTTCGTTCGGAATGATCGCCTCGGTGCCGTCGAGCGCGCGCACGACGACGTAACGCGCCGTCATCTTGACCAGTTTGCCGGTGTGCTTTTCGATGGTGACCAGATCGCCTATGGTCACCGAGCGGTCGAGCAGGATGATGAAGCCGCTGATGTAATTGCTGGCGATCTTCTGCAGGCCGAAGCCGATGCCAACGCCCAGTGCGCCGCCGAACACCGACAACGCGGTGAGGTCGATGCCGACCGCGGGCAGCACGACCAGCACCGCCAGCAGCACGAGCAATGCGCGCAGCAGCTTGCTCAGCATCACGCGCAGCGTCATGTCCATGCCGTGCGCCGACATCAGGCGTTCTTCCAGCAGGCGGCCGATCCACAGCGCGAGCAGCAGCGCGACTACCACCCATACCACGGCCTGGCCGATCAACAGCAGCGAGATGCGATGCCCGCCGACCTTGAAACCGACGCCGTCAAAGAACTCGAGTATGCCGGGCGCCAAGCCCAGCACGTAGAGGGCAAAGCCGAGCCATACCAGCCAGACGATGGTGCGTTCGAATATGTCGAGCACGTTGCCCGGCGCGAACACCAGGCGTTGCAGATGGACCACGAAGCGGATGATGGCCATCGCCGTCAGCAGCGACACTGCAATACTGAGCAGGCTGACACTGGTCTGGTAATGCGCGAGCCCCCAGCGCCCGCTCAGCACCAGCGCCAGGGCCGCGAGCGGGAAAACCAGCCGGCGCAGCCCGCCCAGGCCGAATTCGAGTCTGCTGCCTTCGTCGGCGCGCAGGCGCGGCCGCAGCAGATACGAAAACCAGTACGCGAGGATCAGGCTTGCCGCGATGGTCGCGACCTGCCACAGGATGCGCTCGTCGTGCAGGTCTTTCCACAGCGCGAGAAGCAGGGGTTCGAAGGAGTCGGTCACGGTTTGCAGGGCGCGCAGTCGGCAAAAATAATTCTAGCACGCCGGCATATAGCTACCGCTTGTTCGTTTGCGCATGCGAGTGCGCCTGGTGGCGCCGCCAGTTGTGTTGAAGTATGCGTCGCACAACGGCGGGTTGCCGCGCAGGACCAGCGCCTTCTCGGCGTTGCGGAATGCCGGAACGGTCAGGAGACGGCTGCGCTGCGCACGAGCACGGCGGCAAAAAAACCGTCGCAGCCCTGACGATGCGGGTAGAGCTGCAAATACTCGCCGGTATCCAGCGCAATATGCTGCTGGGCCAGCACCTGATTGGCGGGCAGCAGTTGAAACTGCGGGTGCGCGGCGAGAAACGTCGCCACCACGCCCTGGTTTTCAGCGCGCACGAAACTGCACGTCGCGTAGACCAGCCGGCCGCCGGGTTTGACCAGCGCGGCAGCGGCGGTCAGGATGCGGCCTTGTTTTGCGGTCAGCTCCGCGATGCCCGCTTCGTTCTGGCGCCATTTGAGGTCGGGGTTGCGGCGCAGGGTGCCGAAGCCGCTGCACGGCGCGTCGACCAGCACGCGGTCTATCTTCCCGGCCAGCCGCTTGACCTTGATATCGTTCTCGTTGACGAGCAACTGTGGATGCACGTTCGACAGGCCCGAGCGTTTGAGGCGCGGTTTCAATTTGTTCAGCCGCGAGTCGCTGATGTCAAACGCGTAGAGCCGGCCCTGCGACTGCATCAGCGCGCCCAGCGCCAGCGTCTTGCCGCCGGCGCCGGCGCAGAAATCGACCACCATTTCACGCCGCTTGGGCGCCAGCAGATAGCACAGCAACTGGCTGCCTTCGTCCTGCACCTCGATGCGCCCGCTGGTGAAAAGCGGATTGCGCCCGAGCGCGGGATTGCCTTCGATGCGTATGCCGAGCGGCGCGTGCGGCGTCGGTTTTACGTTCAGCCCTTCGATCGTCAACTGCTGCATGATTTTGTCGCGATCGCCGGTGAGCGCGTTGACGCGCAGATCGAGTGGTGCCGGCTGCTGCATGGCGCGGCCGAGCGCGAGGATTTCGTCGTCCGGCATATCGGCGGCAAGCATGGCGGCGAGCCACTCCGGGAATTCGGCTTTGACATGGAGCGGCACGTCAGCGTCGGGCCGCGCCTTGAGATCGGCGGCCCATTGCGCGTTGTCGTTGCCGAGCAGCGGCTCGAGCTGGCGCAGGCTCATGCCCTGCACGCGGTTCAGGTAGGCGAGCAGCAGGCGCCGCGGCGTATCGGCGCCGGTGTGGTATTCAATGCCGATGCGCCGCCGCAATATGCCGAACACCGTTTCGGCGATGAACTGGCGGTCGTGTTGCCCGAGATCGGCATGCGCGCGGAAGAAACTGTGCAGCATCGCATCGGCGGGCTGCGTCATCGGCAGCACGCGGGCGAGGGCTGCCTCTGCCGCCGCGAGGTGGGCGAAGGCGGCGTTGGACTGCACCGCGAGTTTTTTGGTGCGTGGTTTGCGGAGGGGGGATGGCAAGATTGGCCTGACGTTTATAAGGATTGGACGCAAAAATAATGCGCAACTGTCTAGTGAATGAGTAAATGAGTAAATGAGTAAATGAGTGAATGAGCAGCTATGTTCGCGGCGCATCAAGGTCGGGTAACCCTTTCACTCTTTCACGTATTCACTCCTTCACTCAACGCTAATCTTCGCTGACGCGGATATCGTTCACGATCTGTTCGCCCGAAGGCTCGCCTTCGCGGTTGAAAAAGCGGATGCGCACCGGCAGCCAGCGGTAGGCGGGTGCCAGCCACAGCTCGATGGTTTCCTGTCCCGCGCGTCGTGCCTGCCTGACCGGCACCGCGCGCAGCGCACCGAACGGTGTCTCTATGATTTCTTCGATGCCGATATCCAGTTCGTAGCGCTCAAGCTTCCAGCCGTTGGTGACCGGCAGTTCGATGCGGCCCGGCGTCAGCGGCATGAGCCCCAGCTGGTACATGAAGCTGACGATGTCCTGCGCATCGGCGGGCAGCGCGACGCTGCGCGGCGGATTGTCGATATTGACCGTGGTCTTGCCCCAGTCGAAATCGGCGGCGGCTTTTTCGCTGTTGCCGGAGCGCACGCGCTCGTTCGTAAACCGTTCCGGGCGCAGCCCGCCGGCGGTCAGCCGGCCGTGACTTTCATAAGCGATACGCTGGCGGCTGAAGAGCGCGGCGAGCCCGGTAGTTTCGGACAGGCTGCTCAAACGATAACGGTCGCCGTTGAGTTCCCAGCTTTGCGTGGTCTGGCCAACGGCCAGTTTGTTGTTGCCCAAATATAGCACGTAGGAGATTTCGCCTTTGCGTGGCAAGCGCCTGGCGAGCGGCGGCGCGGGTGCTGCGACCGGATTTTTCTCGACGACGGCAGGTGCTGCAGGCGTTTCGGCTGCGGCAGGCTCGGGCGCAGTCTGCGGCGGCGCGAATACCGGTGCATTGGCCGCTTGCATCGATGGCGCGCTGGGCTCCGTTACCGGGCCGGGTTTGGGTTTTGCCGGCGCGCGCGGCAATACTGGCGGCAACGGTTCCGCGGGTTGCAGGCGCGCTTCGAGCACGGGCGGCGGGGCTGCAAAACGCGGCATCTCGAACGGCACGCCATACAGCAGCCACAGGTGCGCGCACACCGACAGCGCGACGAACCAGCCGAGCTTGCGCATGACGCCGGCGCCGGTCATTTGAACTCGAGCCGCGTTATGATTTGTTCGAATTTCGTGCCGTCGTTTTCCAGGATCAGCAGCTTGACCGGAAAGAGATTGCGGTCGGCGGCCAGCCAGACTTCGGTGCCGTTCTCGCCGGGGTCGCGGTGCTTTACGAGGTGCAGGGTATTGAGTCTGCCGAGCGGCGTGTCGAGCGCCGCGTGGTTCGCCAGCTCGTAACGGTAGCGCTCGATCTTCTTGCCGTTGGTCATCGGAAACTCAAGCAGCTTCGCCTTGTCCGTGGAGAGGAACATGAACTGGTACATCACGCTCAGGCGGTCCTGCATGCCGGGGACCAGCGGCAGGGTTTCGCTGCGACCGTCGAAAGTCAGGTGCAGTTCGCGTGCGCGCCAGTCGAAGGCGGCGCTCACATTCTTGCTGGCGTCGTCGAGGCGGCCGTAGTCGAGCTTCTCGGGCTGCAGGCCGGCGGTGGTAACGGTGCCTGCGCTCTGCACCTTGATCTTGGTACGCACAAACAATGCGAGCAGCCCCGCGGGGTTGCTGTCGCTTTCGATCTGGTAGCGGTCGCCGGTTTTTTCGTAAGTTTCCTGCGTAGTGGCGACGTGCAGGCCGTCTCTGTAGACATCGTAGCTTGCTTTGACCGATTGCGGCGGCGTTGCGGCGCTCACGGCCGTGACAACGGCAGCAATGGCCAACGCAATGAGGGCGCGCAGCATCATGAATCGAATGTCGGCGAGGCAAGCGCGCCGCCAGCGCCGCGCGCCGCCAAGATCGTGACGGTGCCTTGAGGCGTAATTTCGAGGCGCCCGTCGCAGAACCAGCGCAGCGCCTGCGAATAGATGCGGTGTTCCTCGGCGAGCACGCGCGCCGCAAGGGTGACTTCGCTGTCGCTTTCCAGTACCGCTACTGCAGCCTGGATGATGATGGGGCCGTGGTCGAGTTCGGGCGTCACGAAATGCACCGTGCAGCCGTGGATTTTGACGCCCGCTGCGAGCGCGCGGCGGTGGGTGTCGAGCCCGGTGAACGAAGGCAGCAGCGACGGGTGGATATTGATGAGCCGGCCGCGATAACGGTTTACGAAATCACCAGTCAGGATGCGCATAAAGCCAGCGAGCACGACGAGGTCCGGTTTGAAGGCGTCGATTTCAGTCGAGAGCGCAGTATCGAACGCGGCGCGATTGGCATGCGCGCGATGATCGACGACGCGTGTTGCAATGCCGTGTTTTTGCGCGGTTGCCAATCCGCCGGCTTTGGGGTCATTGCTGATCACCGCGGCGACCGTCAGCGGCAGCCGCGCTTCGAGGATCGCCTGCATATTGCTGCCGCGCCCCGAGATCAGGATGACGATGTTCTTCATGTGACGATGGTTTGCGCCTCGTTTTCCGCGCGTGCTTCTATGCTGCCTATGCGGTATACGGTTTCACCTGCCGCGCTCAGCAATATGGTCGCCGCGTCAGCATCCTGCGCGGCAACGATCACCGCCATGCCAATGCCGCAATTGAACACGCGCAGCATTTCGGCGCCGTCCACGTTGCCTTCGCGCTGCAGCCATGCAAAAAACGGCGACTGCGGCCAGTTCGCGCGCGTCAGCCGCGCCGTAAGGTGCGCGGGCAGTATGCGCGGCACGTTGTCGACGATGCCGCCGCCCGTAATGTGCGCCATGCCTTTGACCGGCAGTTTTGCCATCAGTTGCAGCAGTGGTTTCACGTAGATGCGTGTCGGCGCCAGTATCAGATCGCTTAACGCTTTGCCGTCGAGTTGCGTGGACAGATCGATCTTGTTTTGCGCAATGATGCGGCGGATCAGTGAATAGCCGTTGGAATGCGCGCCGCTCGAAGCGAGTCCCAGCACGGCGTCGCCGGCCTGGATGGTTTTGCCGTCGATGATTTTGCTTTTCTCGACCACGCCCACCGCGAAGCCGGCGAGATCGTATTCGCCGGCCGGGTACATGCCGGGCATCTCCGCGGTCTCGCCGCCGATAAGCGCGCAACCCGCTTGTCCGCAGCCTGCCGCTATGCCCTTGACGACGTCGGTGGCGGTCGCCACATCGAGCTTGCCGCACGCGAAATAATCGAGGAAGAACAGCGGCTCGGCGCCCTGCACGAGGATATCGTTGACGCTCATCGCCACCAGATCGATGCCTATGGTGTCGTGGCGGTTGAGCTCAAACGCGAGCTTCAGCTTGGTGCCGACACCGTCGGTGCCCGAGACCAGTACCGGCTCGCGGTACTTCGCGGGAATGCTGCACAGCGCGCCGAAGCCGCCGATGCCGGCGAGCACTTCCGGACGCATCGTTTTCCTGGCGTGCGGCTTGATGTTCTCGACGAGCTGATCGCCGGCGTCCATGTCGACGCCGGCATCGCGGTATGTGAGAGATTTGGCTGGGTCGGGTGTGGTCAAGATGCGCTCTCGCGGGTCGTAAACAGCGGATGGGTCGGGTAAGATAGCGCTTCCCATGACGTTGTATGTCATTGTTGCACCCCGAATTTTACCCGAAATGACCCTATACCGCTCTGTTGCAATGCGCCGCGCATGAAGCAACTCGCGCTCGATATCGCGCAGGCGCCGGCGCCGGCATTGGACAACTTCGTGCCCGGCCGCAACGCCGAAGTCGTGGTCGCACTGTATTCGATGGCGAATGCGGCGAGCGGCGAGCGTTTCATTTATCTGTGGGGCGCTCCCGGCGGCGGCCGCAGCCATCTGTTGCGGGCGGTGGTGGACGCCGCGCGCGCCGACGGCAGGCCGGCGCAGATGTTCGATTCCGGCGCGGCAAAGTTCGATGCTGCCGAGGACACGCTGTGCGCAGTAGACGACGTGCACCTGTTGAACGAAGAGGCGCAGATCGCCGTCTTCAATCTGCACAACCGCATCAAGGCCGGCAACGGCACTCTGCTCGCCAGCGGCAATGCGCCGCCGGCGCAACTCAAGTTGCGCGCGGACCTTGTGACACGTCTGGGAGCGGGGCTTGTCTACCAGGTGCACGGACTGAATGAAGAAGAAAAAGTCGCCGCGCTGAAACGCCATGCGCAGGCGCGCGGGTTCCAGTTATCGCAGGAAGTCATCGCGTACCTGTTGCGCCACGCGCAGCGCGACCTGCCGTCGCTGCTTGCCTTGCTCGACGCGCTCGACCGTTATTCGCTCGCCAACCGGCGCGCCATTACGCTGCCGCTGCTGCGGGAGTTGCTCGATGTCACTGCAAAACAAGTTGAAACCGCCGATAAACGCCGATGAACGCAGCCAGAATCAAACACCTTGGCACAGGCGAGTTGACGATCGCGGAATTTGATCGGCGTTCATCGGCGTTCGCCGGCGGCTAACTTTGATTTACAGATTTTATTTGATGGAGAGTGCCAGTTGAACCTCGCGCTATTCGATCTCGACAACACCCTGCTGAGCGGCGACAGCGACTTTGAGTGGGCGCAGTTCCTGGCCGAGAAGGGCGTGCTCGACCGCGAGGTGTACGAGGCGCGCAACAATGCGTTCTACGAGCAGTACAAGGACGGCTCCCTCGATATTCACCAGTTTCTCGACTTTCAGTTGAAGCCGCTGGCGCACCACCCGCGCAAAGTGCTCGACGAATGGCACCGCGAATTCATGCGCGTGAAAATCCTGCCCATCATGCGGCTGCGCGGGCGTGAATTGATCGAGAGCCATCGCGCCGACCTGTGCGCCATCGTCACTGCGACCAACAGCTTCGTGACAGCGCCGATTGCGCGCGAATTCGGCATCGAACACCTGATCGCGACCGAGCCCGCGCACATCGATGGCGAATTCACCGGCGAAGTGACCGGCACGCCGTGCTTTCGCGAAGGCAAGGTGACGCAGCTCGAACAGTGGCTGGCCGGCCGTGGGCAAAAGCTGTCATCGTTCGCGCAAAGCAGTTTTTACAGCGATTCGCTGAACGACCTGCCGCTGCTCAAATTCGTCACGCGCCCGGTGGCGGTCGACCCTGACGACACGCTGCGCGCCCACGCCGTAAAGCACGGCTGGCAGATACTCAGTCTGGCCTGAATGACGCGCGCGCCGCTGATTATCGTGCTGGCGCTGGTCGCCGCCGGCAGTCTGTTGATCGCGCTGCTGTTCGGCACTTTTCCGATTTCTCCGCTGCAGGTGCTCGACAGCATCTTCCTGCCGACGCCCGGCATCGTTGACGATGTGATCTGGAAACTGCGCTTGCCGCGCGTGCTTGCCGCGTTTGCGTGCGGCGGACTGCTCGCGACCTCGGGCGTGCTGCTGCAGGTCCTGCTCAGGAATCCGCTGGCCGACCCTTACATACTCGGCATTTCCGGCGGGACGGCTCTCGGCGCGCTGACTGCGGTGCTGCTCGGCGCCGGCGTCGCCGGCAGCAATCTCGCCGCGCTGGCTGGCGCGCTGGGCGCCATCGCGATCGTGTTCGGGTTGTCGTTTCGCGCCGGCGACTGGAATTTGCACCGCTTGTTGCTGACGGGCGTCGTGCTGTCGGCGGGCTTTACTGCGTTGATCAGCTTGCTGCTGACGCTCGCGCCGCAGGCGCAATTGCGCGGCATGCTGTTCTGGTTGATGGGGGATTTGTCTCACGCTGATGCGAGCGGCGGCGCCTGGTTCGTTTTGACGCTGGTAGTGCTGGTATTCACATTGAAATCGCGCAGTCTCAACGCTCTCGCGCTCGGCGCATTGAAAGCGCGCGCTCTCGGCGTCGCGGTGGGCGGCCTGCAGTCGGCGATCTATTTCGGCGCGGCGGTGGCGACGGTCGCGGCGGTGCTGCTCGGCGGCAGCATAGGCTTCGTCGGCATCATGGTGCCGCATGCATTGCGCCTGGCCGGCGTCAACGATCATCGCTGGCTGCTGCCGGCTTCGGCTCTGGTGGGCGGCAGCTTCGTGGCGCTCGCCGACACTTTTGCGCGCACGGTGTGGGCGCCGCAGCAGTTGCCGGTCGGCGTATTCACTGCCTTGCTGGGTGTGCCCGTGCTGCTCATCCTGCTGTCGCGGCGGCCATGAACCTGCGCGCAGACCAGCTCACTATCGCGGTCGGCACGCGGGTGCTGTGCCGCGACCTCGCGTTGGCGATGGTGCCCGGCGAATTGTGGGGCGTGCTGGGCTGCAACGGCAGCGGCAAAACCACGCTGTTGCATGCGCTGGCCGGGCTCGCGCCGCCTGCATCCGGCAATATCGCCATCGAGGGCAGGGCGCTGGCGGATTATTCGCGGCGCCAACTCGGCCGCGCGCTCGGCATCCTCCTGCAGCGCGAAGACCAGGAATTCTGGGGCACGGTGCGCGATTACGTGATGCTCGGCCGCTATCCGCATGCCCGGGCGCTGTTCGGTTGGCATGCGGATGACGAGGCAGCGGCGGAGCACGCACTCGCCGCTTTCGATTTGACGGCGCTGGCGGAACAAACGTACGGAACCTTGTCGGGCGGTGAGCGCCAGCGCGCGCGGCTCGCGCAACTGTGGGCGCAGGCGCCGCGAATCATGCTGCTGGACGAGCCGCTGCAACACCTTGATCTGCGCCACCAACTGCAAGCGCTGCAATTGTTGCGTAAAGCAACGCGCGAGGAGGGCGCGGCGGCCGCACTGGTGCTGCACGACCTGACGTTTGCCGCCAGTTGCGACCGCATATTGATGCTGTACGGCGACGGGCGTTTTGCGGCGGGAAGCGCGGCTGAGCTGCTGCAGCCGGAGCGGCTGGCCACGCTTTACGGCTGCGGCATACGCGCGTTCGGCGAGGGCGCGGGTGCGCATTTCATCCCCGTTATATAATTCCCCCCACAAATTCGAGCGGACGCACACCCCTGCGCTGCTCAGTTTGTTTTGTAGCGTATAGCGTATTTGCGGGCATCTTCCCGTGCGCCGCTCAATTTGTTTTCACAACAGGCAAGCCATTTAATGATCAGGCGGTTTCTCGGCAAGGTTTTTTCGGGCGCGTTGTTCAAGTCCGCGCAGCCCAGGGTCATACCGTTTAAAACCCACCGCATCGCGCGCGACCACGTGAGCCGCGGCGCGATGAAGACCTGCGAAACGCTGCAGCAGCATGGGCACACCGCTTACGTGGTCGGCGGCGCGGTGCGCGATCTGCTGCTGGGCGGCATCCCCAAGGACTACGACGTGGCGACCAGCGCCACGCCCGAGGAAGTGCGCGCGATTTTCCGACGCTCGCGCATCATCGGCCGCCGTTTTCGCCTGGTGCACGTGATGTTCGGCGCGGAAACCATCGAGGTCTCCACTTTTCGCGGCAGCGCTGCTGCCAACGAGGCGGCAGACGACAGCGATCATTCGACCGACGAGCACGGGCGCATCCTGCGCGATAACGTGTTCGGCAGCATGGAAGAAGACGCGGTGCGGCGCGATTTCACCGTGAACGCCATGTTCTACGACCCGGTGCGCGAGGAAGTGATCGATTATCACGGCGGTGTCGCCGATATCAAGGCGAAAAAGCTGTGCATGATAGGCGACCCGGCGCAGCGCTATCGCGAAGACCCGATCCGCATGTTGCGCGCGGTGCGCCTTGCCGCCGCGCGCGGACTGGAAATCGAAGCGCGCTCGCGCAAACCGATTCGCGAACTGGCCGGCCTGCTGCAGAACGTACCCAAAGCGCGTTTGTTCGATGAAATGATGAAATTGCTGCTGTCGGGCCATGTGGCCGAAGGTGTGCGCCGCCTGCGCAAGGAAGGCCTGCATCACGGCGTGCTGCCGCTGCTCGACGTGATACTCGAGCAGCCGCTGGGCGAGCGTTTCGTCATGCTGGCGCTGGAGAACACCGACAAACGCATCAACGAAGGCAAGCCGGTGTCGCCGGGTTTCCTGTTCGCCTCGCTGCTGTGGCACGAAGTGCTGGCGGCGTGGAAGGCGGCGGAAAAAGGCGGCATGCATACGATGCCGGCGTTGTTCCACGCGATGGACCAGGTGCTACAGGTGCAGGCGGAAAATCTGGCGATCCCGCGCCGCTACGGCGCCGACATGAAAGACATCTGGGCTTTGCAGGCGCGCCTGCTCAATCGATCCGGACGGCGGCCTTATCTGCTGCTCGAGCATCCGCGGTTTCGCGCCGGTTTCGATTTTCTGCTGCTGCGCTGTGCCTGCAGCGAAATCGACGCCGAGATCGGCACCTGGTGGGAAAAATTCCAGCAAGCGGATGAGGAGACACGTGCCGGCATGCTGATGAAAGACGGTCCTGGCGCCGCCAAGAAGCGCCGCCGGCCGCGCCGCAAAAAGAAACCGGCGGCCGCAGCGGGCGGGGCCGACGCCGCATGAGCGAAGTGATGGCCTATGTCGGGCTCGGCGCCAATCTGGAAGATCCGGTGGCGCAGGTGACGGCGGGCATGGCTGCACTGGCGGCGCTGCCGCGCACCCGGCTCGTTGCGCAATCGTCGCTCTATCGCACGGCGCCGGTGGGTTACACCGAGCAGCCGGATTTCATCAACGCCGTCGCTGCAGTCAAAACGGCATTGGGAGCGCGCGAGCTGCTTGATGCGCTGCTGGCGACCGAACAGCATCATGGCCGTGTGCGCACGTTTCCGAACGCGCCGCGCACGCTCGACATGGATGTCCTGCTGTATGGTGACGCGCAGATGCACGAAGACGGCCTTACCATTCCGCATCCGCGCATGCACGAGCGCGCTTTCGTGCTGGTGCCGCTGGCGGAGATTGCGCCGCGCTGCGTGATCCCCGCGCGCGGGGCAGTGAGTGAATTGTTGCGCGGTATTGATGTCTCGGGCGTGGTGCGTATCGAGAGCCCGGTGCACGCCATATGAACGCCGCCAGGAAGCCGGCAGGAATTGCGGACGCCGCCCTGATGCCGGCGCAAGCCGCGTGAACGCGCTGCCCGAAAAATACCGCTACATCGTGGTCGAAGGGCCGATCGGCGCCGGCAAGACCAGTCTGGCGCGCAAGCTCGCCGAGAAAAGCGGCAGCACGCCCTTGCTCGAAGACCCGGGCGCAAATCCGTTTTTGCCCGGTTTTTACACCGACAACGCGCGTTACGCGCTGCCGACCCAGTTGTTTTTCCTGTTCCAGCGCATCAACCAGGTGCGCGATCTCGGGCAGGCCGATCTCTTCCGGCGCACCACGGTGGCTGATTTCATACTCGACAAGGACCCGCTGTTCGCGCGCCTGACGCTGAACGACGACGAACTGAGCCTGTACCAGCAGATCTATACGCAGATGAAGCCGCAGGCCGCAGTGCCCGACCTTGTGATCTACTTGCAGGCGTCGACCGAGACGCTGATTGAGCGCGTCAAGCGGCGGGCGGTGAGTTACGAGCGCACGATTTCCGAGGACTACCTGCTGAAGCTGGCGGAAAGCTACGCGCGGTTTTTTTATCAATACGACGCAGCACCCGTGTTGATCGTGAATTCGGAGCATCTCAATTTCGTCGACGCGCCGGCGGATTTCGATTTGTTGCTGGAGCGCATAGCCGCGATGCGCGGGGCGCGCGAATTTTTCAGTCTCGGGGAGTGATTGGCGATGAGCGATAGGTGATGGGTGAGGATTGAGTAGGCCTTCCCATCACGCATCACCCATTGCCCATTACGTATTTGCGATTTCCGTAGTTGAAAGGAGCCGACATGAGGATTAACCAGACCACCTTGCACAAGATGGCGCAGGACGGCGAGAAGATCACGATGCTGACCTGCTACGACGCGAGTTTTGCCGCGGTGCTCGACGCCGCGGGCGTGGATACGCTGCTGATCGGCGATTCGCTCGGCATGGTGCTGCAGGGCCATGACTCGACCCTGCCGGTCACGCTCACCGACGTTATTTATCACACGGCCTGTGTTGCGCGCGGTTCCAAACGCGCGTGGATCATCGCCGACATGCCGTTCGGCACATTCCAGACCGGTCCCGCGGATGCGTTCAGGAATGCGGCGCAGTTGATGGCGGCCGGCGCGCAGATGGTCAAGGTCGAAGGCGGTGAAACCATGGTCGAGACTATCCGCTTTCTGACGGCGCGCGGCATACCGGTATGCGGCCACCTGGGGCTCACGCCGCAGTCAGTCAACACGCTGGGTGGCTACCGCATCCAGGGCAAGACCGACTCCCAGGCGAAACAATTGATCGCCGAAGCAAAAATGCTGGAAGAGGCCGGCGCCGGTATGCTGGTGCTGGAGCTGATTCCCGCTGCGCTGTCGCGCCAGGTGACTGCGGCGTTGCGCATCCCGACCATAGGCATAGGCGCGGGTGTTGATTGCTCGGGCCAGGTCCTCGTCCTGCACGACATGCTCGACGTCTATCCCGGCAAGAAAGCGCGTTTCGTCAAGAATTTCCTCACCGGTGCCGGCAGCGTGCAAGGCGCGGTCGAGGCCTACGTGCGTGAAGTCAAAGCGAAGACGTTTCCCGCGGCCGAGCATTCGTATTAAGAGTGAGGCGAGAGGGGTGTGGGGGAGAAGAGGGTGTAATGTGGTGGTCTAATTTCCGTGGACACCTCGATAGGTGGATGATACGCCTGAAGAGGAGAAATTGATGAGCCAGAACCGACGGACGTTTGAGCCGAGCTTCAAGCTGAAGGTCGCGCAAATGATTAGGGTGCAAGGTCTGAGTGTTGGG
>CANJHY010000063.1:0-24792 GCA_947474275.1 Betaproteobacteria bacterium | reverse complement strand
GTCGCTGTGGTCTTCAGAATTGATGAAAAGGAGAAACGGAACCCGAAAACAGATATAGTTATCCACAGCTGGCCGTGGTCAGGTCAGCAAAAGCCCCTGGTCAAAATTCAATCGGCACAGGTGGTCAATATTCGCTCGGCCGCAACATTCGTTGATATCCAGTGCAGTGGTGGTGCCGCTCATAGCTTGTTTTCTCCTGAACTGCCATTCATATCGCGCGCCCTTTGGGCCAGGCTGGCCCGTCAACGGCAGCTTGCGGATCAGTAAAACTTTATTTTTAACTGCTGGGCCTGTTTCTCGGCCTCGATATAGTCTTTCGCGAACTGCGCCTTGTATTCGTCAGGCGTCATGCGCTCGCCCGGTTCACTGCCGTCGGCGGCGAGTTTTTGCGCCATGGCCGGCGCGTTCATGCCTTCGGTCACCACGCGGTTGATGGCAAGAATGATAGACCGCGGCGTGCCGGCCGGGGCGAAGAGATTGTAGCTGTTGACGATCTTGAAACCCGGCAGGTCGGCTTCGGCGACTGTCGGCAGATCCGGAAAAGCCGCCACGCGCTTGAGCCCCATTACGGCGATCGCGCGCACCTTGCCGGTCTTCATTGCCGCGCTGGCGGAAATCGCGCTTGCAGGCACCATGTGTATCTCGCCCGACATGGCGCTGACCAGCGCGGGGGCGGTCCCCTTGTAAGGCACGTGCACGAAGTTCGCGCCGGTCAGTATGGCCAGGCGCTCCATGCCGAGATGAACGGTGGTGCCTATGCCCGAACTGCCGTAGCTCAACTGTTTTGTTTTCGCATAGGCGATCAGGTCTTTCACCGACTTGACCGGCAGCGACGGCTCGACCACCAGCACATAAGGCTGCGTTGTCATGACCCCGATGGGCTCGAGTGCTTTGCGTATGTCGAACGTCACGCGCTTCAAAGCGCCCAGCAACATCAGCGTGTCGGTCGCGCTGAGTATGGTGTAACCGTCGGGCGGCGCCTGCGCGCCGAGTTCGGCGGCGATGACAGTGCCGCCACCGGACCGGTTATCCACGACGACGGTCTGTCCCCAGCGGTCGCTCAGCATCTGGGCAGCGGCGCGGGTGATCGCGTCGTTGCCGGCGCCGGGCGCCACACCCACGATCAGGCGGATCGGCCGCAGCGGGTACTCGGCGGGCTTGTCCTGCGCGTGTCCGCAGACGGCCGCGCATGCAAGGACGGCAAAGCCAAGAACGGGAACCGTGAGTAAGCGCAATTTCCACCTCGCTTGCGGCACAAACAGGGATGCCGCCCATTTTATGATGCGGCGCCGGGTTATTGTAATTTTCGTCGTGTCCCTGGCCGCGCCGTCATGGCAGTGCGCATCGATTGAGGCTACCATTGCAGTCTCGTTGCAGCCAGAATAATCCGGAAGAGGAGAAGTGCAGTAATGGATTCCACCGAAAAAAATGCGGTCAAAACAGTCACCGGCGCCCGCGCGCTGGTCGATGCCCTGCTACGCGAAGGCGTCGACCACGTGTTCGGCATTCCCGGCACGCAGAATCTCGCGATCCTCGATGCGCTGCGCGAAACGCCGCAGATCCGCTTCATCCTGACGCGCCACGAGCAGGGCGCGGCGTTCATGGCCTACGGTTTTGCGCGTGCCGGAATGCGTCCCGCCGTGGTCACGGCAACCGAGGGGCCCGGCGTTACCAATCTTGCGACTGCCATCGGCGCGGCGTATCGCGGCCTGGTGCCGGTCATCAGCATCTGCGGCGTGCAGGAAAGCGTCATGCGCGAGCGCGACGCGACGCAGGACATGGACCAGGTCACGTTCATGCGTCCGCTTACCAAGTGGGCTTACAGCATTCCCAACGTGGAAAAGGTGCAGGAGTCGGTGCGCCGGGCATTCCGCGTCGCGTTGACTGAACCGCAGGGGCCGACACATATCGAAGCCGCGAGCGAAGTCCTGCTCGAGCAGACCGCCGTGGAAGCCATCGCGCCCGCCGCTTACCGCAACATGGTATTGCCGTCGTGCAGCAGCGAGCAGCTCGATCAGGTGTACGCGCTGCTCGCCAGTGCGCAAAGACCGGTGTTCGTCGTCGGCCGCGGCGTCATCAGCGAAAAAGCGGTTGCCGCGATGGCGCAGCTCGCGGACAGCACCGGTATCCCGGTCGGCGCGCTGCAGTATTCGCCCGACGCGTTTCCTTCATCCCACGCGCTCGCACTCGGGCCGCTGGGCCGCAACGGTTTCGGCAGCGCCAACCGCATCGTGCCCAAGGCCGACGTCATCATCGCGATCGGCGCGCACATCGACGTGTTCTCAACCATGCACAAGTACGGCGTGTTCAGCAAAGACGCCAAGCTCGTGCATCACAGCGCAGCACCCGGCCAGATCGGCATCGTGTTCCCGGTCGCTCTCGGCGTCACGGGCTCGGTGCAAAGCTTCATCGCGGGCCTGAGCGCGCGCGCCGCCAAAGGCAATCTCAAAAAATCGTGGGTCGATGTGCCGAAAGCGCGCGCCGAGTGGGAAACCGAACTGCAGGGTTTAGTGAAGCACGATGCGGAACCGATACAGTCGCAGTTCGTCGCTCACATGATACGCAAGGTGCTGCCGAAAGACGGTCTGCTGGTGGTCGATGCCGGCAACGGCGGCAAGCACGTGCGCAGTTACTTCAAGAGCTACGAGCCCGGCACGTTTTTCTGCATCGATGACTGGGCGTCGGTCGGCGGCTCATTCCCGATCGCGCTCGGCGCCAAGCTCGCGCGGCCGGACCGACCCGTGCTCTGTGCATCGGGCGACATGGGCGCGATGTGCAACATCGGCGAACTCGAAACCGCGATGCGCGAAAAAATTCCCGTCGTTTACGTCGTGTTCAACGACCAGGGCCTGGGCAACGAGCGCGCGTTCCAGAACGAGCATTACGGCGGGCGCTTTTACGCGGTGGATTACAACAATCCCGACTTTGGCGCATTGGCAAAAGTGTTCGGCGCGCACGGCGAGCATGTCACGCGCCCGGGCGACCTCGAAGGCGCGTTACAGCGCGCATTCGCGAGCGGCAAGCCAGCCATCGTCGACGTCATGATCGACCAGCACACGCTGGCGCCGGTGGTGTTCAAGCAGTAAGAAACGCGCCGCGGGCCAGTACCCTGTCCGCCGGGCGCGCTGCACGGCAGGAAAGCATGCACATGTCGATTCATTCTTTGTCCGGTGCGCGCCTGGTCGCGGTGGTCTGCGCGGCCCAGGTGCTGGTGCAGATCGGTGCATTCTTCTGGCCGGCGCTGCTGCCGGGCATGATTCCATTGTGGGGACTGACCAACAGCGAGGCCGGCTGGATCACCGCGATTTTTTACGGCGCCTACCTGCTCGCGGTGCCTATTCTGGTGACGCTCACCGACCGCATCGACGCCAAGCTGGTTTACCTGTTTGGTGTCGGCTGCACGGTTGCCGGTCATCTGCTGTTCGGTCTCTATGCCGACGGCTTCTGGCCGGCCATGGCGACGCGCGCGCTGACCGGCATCGGCTGGGCCGGCACCTATATGACAGGGCTCAAGCTGCTCGCCGATCAGGTCGACGCCAAGCTCATGTCGCGCGCGGTGACCGGACACGCCGCGAGCATCGGCATTTCGGGGGCGCTGTCATTCTCGTGCGCCGATCTGCTCGCGCACTATTACGGTTGGCAGTCCGCATTCCTGGTCGCGGCACTCGGTGCGGCCGCGGCGTGGCTGGTGGTGGCGCTGGCGGTGCCGCGCCGGAAAACTCCGCTGGCTAAACCCGCCGATGGTGCTGCGTTGTTCGATTTCCGACCGGTTCTGCGCAATCGTTCGGCGATGGCTTATGCGCTTGCGTACTGCGTGCATACGCTCGAGATGAGCGCGCTGCGCGGCTGGGCAGTGGCATTCCTTGCGTTCGTTGCAATCGGTGCCGGCGGCACGCCGCTGTCGCCTGCAATGGTCGTCACCGGGCTCGGTCTCATCGGCGCGGTCGCCAGCGTCATCGGCAACGAAACGGCGATACGCCTGGGCCGGCGCAAGCTCATTTGTTTTGCCATGCTCGCGTCCATTGTGGTCGGCGGCAGCCTGGGATTTCTCGGCACTGCGTCGTATCCGGTTGCCGTCGCGTTGCTGTTGATCTACGGGTTTGTCGTCTGGCTCGACTCGTCGTCGCTGACGGCGGGCGCGGCAGGCACCGCCGAGCCCGCGCGCCGCGGCGCCACGCTGGCGGTGCACTCGATGCTTGGTTACGCCGGCGGATTCGTCGGTCCGCTCATGATCGGCTGGATACTCGACCTGGCCGGCGGCATGTCGCGTTTGGCGTGGGGCGCGGCGTTTCTCGCGGTGGCCGCGCTGGTGCTGCTGGAACTGGTGGTGTTCTGGCTGATGCGTCCGCGCGAACTGGCGGGTGATCGCGGCGCGGGTTGAACTGCTAGGGTACGCGGGTTGCGCTCCACGTATGCGTGGTGCGGCCCTTCGCGATACCTTCCATCCTGTCGCCGGTGATGCGTCCTTCGTAAGCGACGCCGTTCAGCGTAAAGCGGATTTCATTGCCGTTCAGGCGGCCGTCTTCGAGGCGCACCGCAATGCCGCTGGTCTCGTATGTACCGAACACCAGTTGCATGTCCTGCTCCAGCGTCAATTCCGCGTCGGGCAGGCGCCACGCGCCGGCGACCTCGGCCGGCACCACGTAGAGCGTCGCAATGCACCAGCTCAAGCAGGGCGCGGTGCGGTCGGTTGCTTCCGGATACCAGCCGGCAATGTCGTAGGTATTCGAGACGATTCTGGTCCCCGGTTTTAATGCGCGGAATTTGGCGGCGAGTTTGCGCAGGTTGTCGGGGATCAGGAACAGGATCATGACGGTTGCCTGCGAAATGTCGGCTTCGAACATGTCGTTCTGCACGAACGATGTTTTGTCGGCAACGCCCGCGGCCGCGGCGTTGCGCCGTGACACTTCGACGAGGCCCGGGTCGTATTCAACGCCGAGCGCGCGAGCGCCGCGTTTTGCCGCGGCGATGACATTGCGGCCGTCGCCCGAGCCCAGGTCCATGACATAGTCCTGCGGCGTCACGCGCGCCAGGTCGAGCATTTTCTCGACCATGTCGCGCGGCGACGGGATCCACACGACATCCTTGCCCTGCTGTCCCTCGAATGGAGCAGCGGGTTGGGCCTCGACGGCGCCGGCCAGCAACAGGCAAAGTGAAATGACGCACGCGCGGTAACAGTGGTTCACGGCAAACTCCGGGGAAGGGCACAATCGTTTATCATTATGACTGGTGAAGGCGTTGTGGAAAACAGCCGCCGCACCCCGGAGTTTGCCGCTCTCGCCAGCGCAGAGCCATCGTTGACGCACCCCAAGGGATATCGCACATGAGCAAAAAAGACCTGAACGCATACAATATTTTCGATCTGCGCGATATCGCGCTGAAACGCGTGCCCAAGGGGCTCTTTGAATTCATGGACCGCGGCACCGAAGATGAAGTGTCGCTGAAGAACAACCGCGCCGTATTTGACCGCCTGCGCTTCAAGACGCGCACCCTCGTTGACGTATCCAAGCGCAACCAGGACACCACGATCTTCGGCGTCAAGCACAAGATGCCACTGGTGATTGCGCCCACCGGCACCGCGGGACTGATGTGGTTCGAGGGTGAGCTCGCGCTGGCGCGCGCGGCGCGCGCGGCGGGCATTCCGTTCACGCTCGCCACCGGCTCGATGACGGCCATGGAAAGAGTCGCCGATGAAGCAGGCGGTGAACTCTGGTTCCAGCTTTACATGTGGCCCGACCGCTCGCTGTCGCATGAACTGGTCAATCGCGCCAAGGCCGCCGGCTACAAGGCGCTGGTGGTGACGGTGGACGGCGTATCGGCCGGCAACCGCGAATACAATATCCGCAATGGTTTCACCATCCCGTTTTCGTTTTCGGCGCGCAACGTGTTCGACATGGTCACGCATCCGCGCTGGCTCATCGGCACCATGATGCGTTATCTCGTCACCAGCGGCATGCCGATGTATGCAAACTACCCGGCGGCGGCGAAAGCCAAGATGACCAGGGGGCCGGTGGGGCGCTCCAGCCTGCGCACCGATTCGATCAGCTGGACCGATCTCGATGCGCTGCGCAAGATCTGGCCGCATAAACTGATCGTGAAAGGCGTGCTCGATCCGCAGGACGCCGCGATGGCAGTCGACCATGGCGCCGACGGCATCGACGTGTCCAATCACGGCGGGCGCAATCTCGACGGCATCGTGTCACCGATCGAAGTGCTGCCGGAAATCGTCGATGCGGTGGGCAAGCGCGCGACCATCTTCATGGACAGCGGCATACGGCGCGGCAGCGACGTGGTCAAAGCGCTGGCGTTGGGCGCCAATGCGGTGATGGTCGGCCGCTCGACGCTCTATGGCGTTGCCGCCGGCGGTGAAGCAGGCGCCGCGCGCGCGCTCGAAATCTATCGCGACGAAATCAGCCGCAACATGGCGTTGCTGGGCTGCTCGACCATTCCCGAACTCGGGCCGCATTGCCTGCAGTTCGTCGATGCGCAATTGCGTCCGCCGTCGCTGGCGCGTCCGGCGCTGCGGGCGGCCGATACCAAAGCAGTAGCAGAGGGCTGAGCGTTTCGTGGCCGCCGGCGGGCGGGGCAGAGCCTGTCCCGCCCGCCGCGGAGTTCGCCGCGCCCCATGCGGCTATGTTCGTTATGCCGGCGATTGAGCCGCCCGGCATACTCATTCATAACAGGGAGTCCACATGGGCAATCAACTCGAGACGCTTGATCAGGTCAAGGCCGCCGTCCTCGACATGGCGGTCAGGTTCGGCCCCAGGGTGCTGGTCGCGATCCTGATCCTCGTCGTCGGCTATATCGTGTCGCGCTGGGCGGGCAGCATGCTGGGGCGCATGCTCAAACGCTTCAGGCTCGAACCGCCGGTGCGTTCGCTGCTGGTGCGTTGCGGCCGCCTCATCGTCCTCGGATTGTTCGCGATCATGGCGCTGCAGAACCTTGGCGTCGAACTGCTGCCTCTCATCGCCGGCCTCGGCGTTGCGGGCGCCGGCATCGCTCTCGCCATGCAGGGCATCCTCGGCAACCTGGCTGCCGGCCTGACCATCCCTGCCGGCCTTAGTATGTGAAAAATGCATAGCAAGAGTGATATTTGTTATTTTATTCGATATCAGGGCTCTGCTAGCATGGTGCTGGTTCAGCTTGTGTCCATGATAAGAACAACGGCATCCGCGCCGCCACGAACTGAGGAAATCCATGTACGGCCAAATTCATCACAACTTTCCGCGCCCGTCGCCGGCGCTGCTGAAGCAGCTCGAAGGCATCTGGACTTCCACGCTGGCCGACACCATGGGCCGCCACGGCGTGATGATGCCGGAGATACGCCCGATATTCGAACCGATCCGCCTGATCGGCGTGGCGTTCACCGTCCTCAACTACCCGAACGACAACATTACGACGCACAAGGCGCTGACCATGCTGCAGCCGGGCGACGTGCTGGTGATCGATGAAGGCCGCGAGAACAACACCGGCTCGTTCGGTCACAACATGTCGCTGCAGGCGCGCAACCGCGGTGCGCTGGGCATCGTGACCAACGGCTGCGTGCGCGACATTCGTTTGCTGCGCGCCGAGAAATTCGCCGCGTTCTGCCGCGGCGTGTGCCCGCGCTCCGCGCAAAAAAATACCCCCGGCGCGATCAACGTACCGGTGCACGTCGGTGGCCTCGTGATCAGTCCGGGCGACATCGTGGTCGGCGATGACGATGGCGTCGCGGTGATCCCGCTCAAGGCCGCGGAGGAAATCATCAAGATCGCGCGCAGCCGCATGGACATGGAGCACCAGCAGGCGGACGACATCAAGCAGGGCAAGAAGCCGCTCGAGATCATCTACGGCGAAAATTGGGTGGATGCGGACCTGAAGGGCAAAGTGCAGGAATTTAAGTAGGAGCGCGCGAGTGACAGCCAAAACCGAAGTATTCACCGAGCACGTCGACGTGCTGATCGCCGGCAGCGGCGCGGCGGGCATGCGGGCGGCGATCGCCGCGCACGATGCGGGCGCCAAGGTCGTGTTGCTCGCCAAAGGGCCGCGGCGCGCCAACCATACGCGGATGTCGGGCGGCCGCTACAACGCCGTGTCGGGCTTCAATCCCGCCGACAGCACCGACGCATTTTTCCGGGACACGGTGGATTCGGGCGTCGGCATCAACAACTATCCGTTGACGCGCATACTCGCCGACGAGGCGATGGACCGCGCCTACGATCTCGAAAGCTACGGTCTCGCGTGGGACCGCACCGAGATCAAGAAATATTACATGTCGATGACCGGCGGTGGCACGTTCGTGCGCACGCTTGGCTCGATCGACGAAGGCATAGGCATCACCGAAGTGATGCTGCACCAGCTGCACAAGCGCGGCATCCGTATCTGCGATTTTCATATGCTCGCCGACGTGGTGCAGGACGACAGCGGACGCGTCACCGGCGGTCTTGCGCTCGATCTTTCGAAAGGCGCGTGGCGTTATTTTTCCGCCGGCGCGGTGGTCATCGCGACCGGCGGCACGTCGCAGTTGTATGAGACGAGCTCTGGTCCCGCGATCAATACCGGCGACGGTATCGCGATAGCGCTGCGCGCCGGCGCCGAGCTGGTGGACATCGAGTTCATGCAGTTCATCCCGATCTCGTTCGTCTATCCGCCCAGCGCGCGCGGCTACACGCTGATCGAGCCCGCGCATTACGGCATGCGCCATTTCGACCCCAAGGCGGAGCCGGCGCATCTGCTGAACACCAAGGGCGAGCGTTTCGTGCTGAAGCACGATCCGGTGCGGCGCGAAGGCAGCACGCGCGACATCCTCGCGCGCGCCATCATGCTGGAGATCCTCGAAGGCCGCGGCACGCCGGAAGGCGGCGTGCTGATGCATCCCGATCCGCAGGTGTTCGATGCTTTCCTCAAAGAGCGCCCCATCTACATCAAGCGGCTGCTCGAGAATTACGGCGAAGGCCACGCGCGCTTGCAGGAGCCGATCCAGGTCACGCCGAGCGCGCTGTATACGCTGGGCGGCGTGCGCATCGATCCGTGGTGCCGCTGCAACGTGCCGGGGCTGCTGGTCAGCGGTGAAGCGGCCGGCGGCGTGCACGGCGCCAACCGTCTGGGCGGCAGTTCCATGCCCGATATCCAGGTGTTTGGGCGGCGCGCCGGTATCGCGGCAGCCGAAGATGCGCGTGAGTATGCGGGTGGCGGCGCGGCCCAGCTCGACAAGGCACGCGCACGCGCGGCAGCGCTCGAAGCCTGCATGCAGCGCAACGACGGCGTGCGTCCGCCCGACATCAAGAAACGCATCCAGAAACTCATGTGGGACCACGTCGGTCTCGTGCGCAGCGGCGCCAAGCTGACGGAAACCCTGGCGGCGTTCCGCAGTCTGCGCGAGCACGTGCTGCCGACCGTGAAAGTCACGAATAAATCGCGGGTGCTCAACCGCGAGTGGATGGAATTCCTCGAGCTCGAGAACCTGCTCGACATCGGCGAAGCGATGGCCGCGAGTTCGCTGCAGCGCCCCGAGACGCGCGGCGCGCATTACCGCACCGATTTTCCGGCACTGGACTCCAGTTGGACTGCCAACTTGATAGTACGGCGCCATGCCGGCCAGTTGCAGGTTGAAAAGAAAGCCGTCGTGACGCTGGAGAAAGCAGTGCCGGCACGCGAAAAAATTGCAGGAGCGATAGCGTAATGCCTACCGATATTAAAATGCGGGCTGAAATCCGGCGCTACGACCCAAGTGTCGATGCCGAGCCGCACTACGAGACGTTCGAAGTCGCGGGCCAGGACAACTGGCGCGTCCTCGACGTCATCCGTTCGATTTACGAGCGACAGGCCGGCGATCTCGCCTATCAGTTCGCGTGCCGCGTCGGCCGCTGCGGCACCTGCGCGGTCAAGGTCAACGGCGTGCCCGTGCTGGCGTGCCAGGAACGCTGCAAGCCCGAGATGAAGATCGAGCCGCTGACGCCGTTCCCGGTGCTGCGCGACCTGGTGGTGGACCGCAGCGAAATCGAAGCGCGCTACGAACAGCACGCTTATGCACCGCAGCGCAAGACCGAATATGCGGGCGGGCCTGAGCCGATCGATCCCTTGCTCGCGGAAGACCTGTGCCACAAGGGTTCGTGCCTTGCATGCATGGTGTGCGTGTCGGGCTGCCCGGCAGTCGAGGAACGCGCGTTCGACGGCCCGGCGTTCATGCTGAAGCTGCGCCACATGGCCGAGCATCCCGCCGACTCCGGCAATCGGCTCGAGCAGGCGATAGACGCCGGCATGCTGGAATGTTTCGGCTGCGATCTGTGCACGCAATTGTGCCCGGCGGACCTGAGCCCCGCGCAGGCGATACGCGACTTCCGGCGCGACATGATTTTCGGCGGGAGCAAAAAACATGAGTAAAGCCACGCTGCCGCGCAACACCACGCGCCAGGCCGAGGGCCTGCAGTACGGCGACGTGGCACGCACGCTGCACCGGTTCAGCGGTGCCGCCATCATCGTGTTCGTGTTGGTACACGTTATCGTGCAGGCGGTGCGGCAGGTGCCGATGTTTGCTGCTTTGAATGCCGGCGCGCCGTGGTTGCAGACGATGCAGGAACAGAACTGGATACACGCGATCCTGTTTTTCTGCATTGCGTTCCATACGCTCTATGGCCTGAAGCTGCTGGCCGGCGAACTGGGCTTCACCATCCGCTACCAGACCGCGTTCTGGGGCATTGTCGGCGTCAGCGCGCTGTTCGGTTTACGGGAGGTGCTGCGCTATGCAGGCATCTAGTCGAGTCGTGTTCGGTCGCGCTTTTAGTGTGACGCCGGTATGGATGTGGGTCATGCAGCGCGCCTCCGGCCTGCTGCTCGGACCGCTGGTTGCATTGCACGTGTGGATACCGGAGCTGAGCCACAACCGCGCGCTCAACGCCGCTTTGCTCCTGCTGGTCGTCGGGCACGGTTACAGCGGCATACGGCGGCTCGCGCAACAGGAGCGGCGCTCGACCGTCATCGCTGCGCATGCCTGGGCGTGGCTGATACTCGTCGCGGTGTTCGGCGTGCTGATCGTGCTGTTCGGCCGCTAGCCGGACGCATTGCGCGCGGGAAGAGCATGGACGCCAAACCAGTCAACCCGCATTCAGCGCGCGGCGAGAACCAACGCAAGGTCTTTCAGCGCGACCGCACGCCGCACATTTTCCGGCCGATTGAATTCCGCTCGGTGCGCGTGCGCAACCGCATCACCATGTCGCCGATGTGCCAGTACTCCGCTGAGAACGGCGTGGCGGGCGACTGGCATTTCCAGCACCTGTGCGCGCGCGCGGTAGGCGGCGCCGGCATTGTGTTTACCGAATCAGTTGCGATCGAGCCGCGCGGGCTCATCACCTCGCATTGCCTTGGTCTGTGGAACGACGAGCAGCGCGATGCCTATGCGCGCATCACGAAATTCGTCAAGGAGGCGGGCGCAGTCCCCGCGATCCAGTTGAGCCATGCAGGACGCAAGGGTGCTGTAGGACGTCCGTGGGAAGGCGGCAAGCCGCTGACGAAGGAGCAGGGCGCGTGGCCGTTGATCGCGCCGTCGGCGCTCGCTTTCGGCACCGGCTACCAGGTGCCGACGGCGATGGATGCCGACACGATTGCGAAAACGATAGAACTGTATGCGATTGCGGCGCGCCGCGCGCGCGAGGCGGGCTTCCAGCTCATCGAGGTGCACGCTGCGCACGGCTATATCGCGCATGAGTTTCTCTCGCCGCTGGCCAACCAGCGCACCGACCGCTATGGCGGCAGTTTTGAGAATCGCACGCGTTTCCTGCTCGAAGCGATAGCCGCGGTGCGCAGCGAGTGGCCGGACGATATGCCGCTGTTCGTGCGCATCTCCGCCACCGACTGGGTGGAAGGCGGCTGGGACCTCGAGAGCAGCGTGCAACTCGCGCAAGCACTCAAAGCAACCGGCAAGGTCGATCTCATCGATTGCTCGAGCGGCGGACTGGTGCAAAAGCAGAAACCGGTTATCCATCCCGGCTACCAGGTGCCGTTCGCGGCGGCCGTGCGCAGCCGTGCCGGCATCGCGACCAGCGCGGTGGGAATGATTTACAGCCCCGACATGGCCGAACAGATCGTCGCCAACGGGCAGGCCGACATGGTGAGTCTGGGGCGCGCGATGCTGATTGATCCGTACTGGCCGCAGCGCGCGGCAAAAGTGCTGCGCGCCGAAGTCAATTGGCCCGCGCAATACGAGCGCGGCGACATTTACTAGAAGCCGTCTCAAAAACAATTTGGAACCGCCGATGAACACGGATGAACGCAGATAAGCTCATGGGATTTGACCAAAATGCGGGGCAAGGTCTGGAATAGTATCGGCGTCAATCGGCGTACCCCTCAAGGGGGTATTAAAAAGAATTTATCGGCGGTTGCTTGTCGGTGTTGTATTTTTGACATGAGTTCAAGGAGATTTTTGAAATGGACATGAAGCTTGCCGGAAAGACCGCGCTCGTCACGGGCGCCAGCAGTGTAGGCCTCGGGCGCGCGATTGCGCTCGGATTGGCGCGCGAAGGCGTCAAGGTGGCCATCACCGCGCGCCGCGGCGATTTGTTGAAGCAGGCCGCGCAGGAAATCAAGGCGGCAACCGGCCATGAGCCCTATATCATCGAAGGCGATCTGTACCAGAAGGAAACGCCGGCGCGGATAGCGGCCGAAGCGCGCGTCAAGCTCGGGCGCGTCGATATCCTGATGAATGCCGCAGGCGGCAGCCGCCCGATTCCGTTCGATACGCCGCCCGAAGTCTGGGAAGAATCGATGCTGCTCAATTTCTTCCGCCTGCGCGAGCTCACGCACGCGATCCTTCCCGGCATGATGGAACACAAATGGGGTCGCGTGATCAGTCTCACGGGCACGTCCGAGCCGTACAACATCAACGCGGCCAATCCCGCCAAGGCGGCGATCCACGCATGGACCAAGGGGCTTTCGCGCGAAATGGGCAAATACGGCATCACACTCAACTGCATCAAGCCCGGCCGCATCACCAGCGAGCAGATGCTGCGCATGCATCCGACTGAGGAGATGCGGCGCGAATTCACGGCCGAGCTGCCGGTGCAGCGTTTCGGCGAGCCGGAAGAGCTGGCGGATCTCGCCGTCTTCCTCGCCTCGCCGCGCGCCGGTTACATCACCGGCACGGCGATTCCGGTCGATGGCGATCTCAGCCGTTTTGCTTTCTGAGCAGCACGCCATTGCGTTAACGACGCATAAATTGCGGCCAGCCTTTCACATAAAAAGCAGCCGCGCGAAAAGCACGAGGAGAATGTCAATGCGGGCAAGGATATGGGCAGTGGCGCTTGCGCTCGTTTGCGCGGGAGGTGCTGCGCATGCGCAGGGCTATCCGGCGCGGGCAATCCGCCTGATAGTGCCATTCCCGCCCGGCGGGCCCAATGACGTCTTGGGCCGCGTCGTCGCGCAGAAACTGACCGAGCAGATGGGGCAGCAGGTCGTGGTCGACAACCGCGGCGGCGCGGGCGGCATCATAGGCGCCGAACTCGCGGCGCGCGCGAACCCCGACGGCCACACGCTGCTGTTCGGCGGCACCGCCTCGATGTCGATCAACCCCATTCTGCACAAGAAGCTCGGCTACGACCCGGTTGCGGATTTCGCGGCGGTGAGCCTGGTCGGCACTGCGCCCAGCCTGCTTTCGCTGCATCCGTCGCTGCCGGTGAAGAACGTGAAAGAGTTGATCGATGCCGCCAAGGCGAAACCCGGCCAGCTTACCTTCGCGTCCTCAGGCGTCGGCACCGCGCCACATCTGGCCGGTGAATTGTTCAACACCATGGCGGGCGTGACGCTGGTGCACGTGCCGTATCGTGGCGGCGGGCCTGCGTTCGTCGATCTGCTGGGAGGACAGGTCGCCATGTACTTCGCCGGCATTTCCGCGGCGCTGCCTTTCGTCAAGGAAGGCAAGTTGCGCGGCATCGCCATCACCGGCGCACAGCGCAGCGCGGTGATGCCCGAAATGCCGACCATCGCGGAATCCGGGCTGCCCGGATACGAAGTAAGCAACTGGTACGCGATCGTCACGGCGGTCGCCACGCCCAAGCCGATCATTGCGAGGCTGCATGGCGAACTCGTGAAGGCACTCGCGGCGGAAGACGTAAAAAAACGGTTTCTGGATCTCGGCACCGATCCTATCGGCAGCGATCCGGCGCAGCTCGCGGCGTACATCCGAAGCGAAATTCCCAAATGGACCAAAGTCATCCGTGCGGCTGGCATGAAGACCGACTGATCACTCACGCAGTTCGATTAAAACGAAGGAAAAGAAAATGAGTCGAAGATTCAGTATTGCGGTTTGCGGCATCCCGGCAGCAGCGCTTGTGCTGGGTTTCCCGCTTGCGGCAATGGCGCAAAATTTTCCGGCGAAACCGGTGCGTATCGTGGTCGGTCTCGCGCCCGGTGGCGGCACCGACATCATCGCGCGCATGGTGGGCCAGCGCCTGGGCGCGGCGGTCAATCAGCAGGTCGTCATCGACAACCGTCCGGGTGCCAGCGGCAACATCGCGGCTGAAATCGTCGCCAGGTCGCCAGCGGACGGCTATACGCTGATAGTCGTCACGGCGAGCCATGTCATCAACCCCAGCCTGTATTCGAAAATGAGTTATGACCCGATCAAGGATTTCACGGGCATCACCCAGCTCACCGCGCAGCCGTATTTGTTCGTGATCAATCCAAATGTGCCGGCGAAAACGGTGAAGGAATTCGTTGCGCTCGCGAAAACGCGCAAGGGCGGCCTGACCTACGCTTCGTCGGGCTCCGGCCTGCTCGGACATCTGGGCATGGAACTCCTGAAGCTGCAGGCGAACTTCGAAGCGGTGCATATTCCGTACAAGGGCGCGAGTCCGGCGCTCGTCGATACCATCGCGGGCCAGGTCGATGCGTTCTTCCCGACAATTATCTCGGGCCTGCCGCAGGTGAAAAGCGGCAAGGTGCGCGTGATTGCGGTGACGACGCTGAAACGCGCCGCGCTGTTGCCGGACACGCCGACCGTGGCCGAGCAGGGTTATCCGGGCTACGAAGTGAACGGCTGGTACGGCATGCTGGCGCCCGCCGGCACGCCCAAGGAAGTCATCGCGTTTCTCAATCGCGAAGTCGGCGAGGTGTTGCGCTCGGCGGAAGGCCGGGAGCGGCTGGCAGCCGAGGGCGCCGAAGGCGCGGGCAACACGCCGGAGCAGTTCGCCGCTTACATGCAGTCCGAAGCGACCAAGTGGAGCAAAGTGGTCAAGCAGTCGGGCGCGCGCGCGGACTGAACCGCAGACCGCAAAATTCTTATACCGGAGCAACAATCGCATGGATGCCACTACCCAACAACTCGTCGACTTCGCGATGCAGTCCGATTTCGCTTCGCTTCCCGCGCCGGTCGTGCACGAGTGCAAACGGCGCCTGATCGATAGCTTCGGATGCGCAATCGGGGCGTATGAGGAGCCGCTCAGCCGGTCGGCGCGCAAAATCGCGCACCAGTACGTCAGCGCGCGGGGCGCCAGCGTATGGGGAAGCGGCGTGCGAACCATGCCTGAAGCAGCGGCATTTGCCAACGGGATCATGCTGCGCTATCTGGACCTGAGCGACACCTATGTGGGCAAGTGTCGCGGACATCCGAGCGACACGATGGCAGGCGTTCTTGCCGTCGCCGAAGCGGTCGGAGCAGACGGGCCGTCGGTGATCAATGCGGTTGTGCTTGCTTACGATGTGTATTGCAGTCTTATCAACGCTGTCGATTTCAATTCGAAGGGCTGGGACCAGCCGGTCTATGGCGTGCTTGCCGGCGCGCTTGCTGCTGGCAGGCTAATGAAGCTTTCCGCGCAGCAGATGGGCGATGCTGTTTCCCTTGCGCTCGTGCCGAACATGGCATTGGTCCGCACACGCCAGGGTGAATTGTCGAGCTGGAAAGGATGTGCCGGCGCCAACGCGGCGCGCAACTCGGTATTTGCCGCACAACTCGCGAAGGAAGGATTTACCGGGCCGACGGACGTGTTCGAGGGCCGCGGCGGGCTGTGGAGTATTGTCGGCCGATTTGATGTGCCGCTGCCAACCGGCTCCGCTCCCCACATGATGACGCAGACCCACCTCAAAAGCCTGCCTGTCTGCTACCACGGGCAGTCCGCGGTGATCGCGGCGCTTGATCTGCGCAAGCGCGTGAAGGCAGCGGACGTGCGCGAGATCCGCATCGACACGTATCACACGGCTGTCATGATGATGGGTGGCGACCCCGACCGCTGGGCGCCCGCCACCCGCGAAACTGCCGACCACAGCCTGCCGTATTGCGTTGCGATTGCGCTGCTCGACGGGGAAGTCACGGCACAGTCATTTACGCAGGAGCGGTTGCAGGACCCGGCCGTGCAGGGCCTGATGCGCATGGTGAAAGTCAACGAGGATGCGGCGCTGTGTGCGCAGTATCCGGAATCTGTGCCGAGCCGCGTGAGCATAAAAACAGCAGGGGGCGAATTGCTGTCTGCAGAAGTGCGCTATCCGACGGGGCATGCGATGAATGTCATGAGCGATGCAGAAGTGGAGAAGAAATTTCGCGGCATGTTCACAGGCAGTGACCGCGCCGGCCGCGGCGAGCGGATACTCGAGACCATCTGGAAGCTGGATCAGGTCGGCGATTTCGGCCGCGAAGTGATTGGGTTGCTGACGTTTCCGGCGAGTAATGTCGATGCCTGATCAGTTATGCCGCTCTGTAGCAAACGCCGGCACCCGGATTGGAATCGGCCGGATTCAGGGGGGAATGCGAGTCGTGAAGAAATCAATCATGCTTCAAGCAAGGATCGCCGCCGCCGTCACGGTATGCGCGGCGCTGCTATCGCCGGTTGCCGGCGCGCAGCCGTTTCCGGCGAAACCCGTGCGGCTCGTCATCGGCTTTGCTCCCGGCGGCGGCACGGACGTGCTCGCGCGCATGATCATGCAGCCCTTGAGCGAAGGACTGGGCCAGCCGGTTATTCCCGACAACCGCGCCGGCGCCGACGGCGTCATAGCGAGCGAAATCGTCGCCGGTGCCGCCGCGGACGGGTATACGCTGCTAATCACGTCGAGCAGCCACGCGATCAATCCGGGCATAGGCCGCAAGATGTCGTACGATACGCTGCGGGATTTCGCGGCGGTCACGCAAACGGCGTCGCAGCAGATCATCTTGGTGGTGCATCCGTCGCTGCCCGTGAAATCCGTGCGGGAATTGATCGATTACGCCAGGGCCAAGCCCGCTGCGCTCAATTACGGCACCAGTTCAAACTCGGTGCAGTTGTCCATGGAGTTGTTCAAGTCCATGGTCGGCATCAGCATCACGCACATTCCGTACAAGGGGTCGGGCCCGATGCTGAACGACCTCCTGGGCGGTCAGATCCAGCTGACGTTCGGCGCTTCCGTGGCGACGCTGCCTCAGGTCAGGGCCGGCAAGCTGCGCGCGCTTGCCATCGGCGACTCCAAACGTTCGGTGCTCATGCCCGAACTGCCGACGGTTGCCGAGGCCGGTGTCCCGGGCTATCAGTCCGTCATCTGGTCGGGCATTCTCGCGCCGGCGCGCACGCCGCGGCCGCTAATCGACCGCTTGAACCACCTGCTGGTGCGCGTCCTGCAGCGGCCTGACATCAAGGAGCGGCTGGTCCAGCTGGGCTCGGACCCCGTAGGCAGCACACCTGAGCAGTTCCATGCGTTTATCGGCAGCGAGATCGAGAAGTGGGGAAAAATCGCCAGGCTTGCCGGTGTCAAGGCTGAAGACTGAAGTCGTGCGGGGACGATAGCAATGGAGACCGGCGACGCGGCGCCCGCAAGACTTACGCATGAGTTATGCGCGTATCTTGCAGGTTTGAAGTTCGACGATCTGCCGGCTGCCGTCGTGCACGAGGCGCGCCGCGGCGTGCTTGACTGGATGGGATGTGCGCAGGCCGGCAGTTCTCATCCGACGGTTCAGCGCATCATCGATTTGCTGCAGGACATTGGCGGGCGTCCGCAGGCCACGGTCTTTGGCCGCAATCTCAAACTCGGCGTGCTGGACGCCCCCCTGGTGAACGGCCAGATGGCGCATGTGCTCGATTACGACGACACTTATATGGACGGCACCGTGTTGCACACGAGCTCGCCGATTCTGCCGGCGCTGTTCGCGCTGGCCGAAACAAACATGGTCAACGGCCGGCAGTTCATCGTGGCCTATGTTGCCGGCTTCGAAATGGCGGCACGCGTTGCGCACGCCGCGCCGGGTCACCATGACAAAGGATGGCACCCGACCGGAACGCTCGGCACCATAGCCGCGGGGGTTGCGGCCGGCGTCCTGCTGGGGTTGAACACGCAGGCGTTGACGTATGCAACAGGTATAGCTGCCACACAAAGCGCGGGCTTGCAGCAGAACCGCGGCACGATGTGCAAGTCCCTTCATGCCGGCAGGGCCGCCTCCAATGGCGTGCTGTCCGCGCTTCTGGCAGCACGCGGATTCGATAGTGCGACGGATATCCTCGACGGCAAGCAAGGGTTCTGCCGTATATATGGCATGGAGAGCAAGCCCGGGGCGCTGACCGACATGCTGGGACGCCGCTGGGCGATTGAGGCCAACGGACACAAACCTTACTCGTGCGCAATCGGATTGCATCCGGTCATCGACGCGATGATCAAGATCCGCGCCACCGGCGATATCGAACCCGCAAACATTACGCGCGTCGAACTGCGTGCGCACCCCTATCTGTCGAAGTACCGGCTGCTGGACAACCCGGTCAACGGATTGCAGGCCAAGTTCAGCGCGTATCACAGTGCTGCCGTGGCCCTGATTGATGGCGCCGCGGGCGTCGTTCAATACACGGACGCGCGGGTAAGCGATCCCGCGGTTGCCGCGCTGCGGCGCAAAATTCACCTGACCCTGGACGACTCGCTGGGCATGGACCAGGCGTATGCGCGCATTGTGGCCGGTAATGTCGATTACGAGGCCAGGATTGACCATTCAATGGGGAGCGTGGAAAACCCGATGACAGATGCGGCGATTCAGGCGAAATTCGACGCCAACGCCACGCCTGGGCTCGGCGCCAGCCGGGCGCGGCGAGTGAGCGAATCCATCTGGAACCTGGAAGCTTTAACCGACGTTCGTGACCTGGTCGCGTTAGGCGCCTAGTGCTATCGCGCGCTCGTTAACGTTGATGACGTATTCAGCTTCACGCTGGAAAAAGATGCATGGCGGTCACGCGGCGCAGAATTTATTTTGAGGCGATGGATTAACCAAACGACGGGTTGACCTGTGCTGTCCCGCATGGATCAATCCCTGTTATTCGAACAACAAGTCAAAGGAGTGAACCCCATGACAAGGACGTCTCTTTTTATTTTTGCCGTGGCTTGCGCGACAGCGACGATGCCGCAGCATGTTGCCGCGCAGTCGTACCCGGTCAAGCCGTTGCGCCTGATTGTGCCGTTTCCGCCGGGTGGCGGCTCAGACGCGGTCGCCCGCCATGTGGCGACCGAGTTGAGCGTTGCCCTGGGCCAGCAGGTCGTGATAGAAAACCGGCCGGGCGCGCAGGGCAGCGTGGGCGCGGCCGCCGCAGCCAAAGCGCCGCCTGACGGATATACCATTCTCTTGTCCTTCGTCGGCACGCTCGCCATGAATCCGTGGATTTACAAGGAAACCGGCTACGATCCACTGAAGGATTTCGCGCATATCACGCTCGCGACCTCGCAACCGCCGCTAGTGGTCGTCAATCCGCGGGTGCCGGCATCCAATCTCAAGGAGCTCGCAGCGCTGGCCAAAACCCGGCCCGACCGCCTGAGCTATGCTTCGAGCTCGTCATCGGGGCAGCTGACCGGAGAATTGTTCAAGCTGCTCACCCACACGAAGATCGTGCATATCCCGTACAAGGGCGGCGGTCCCGCGATGATAGACGTGGTGGGAGGACACGTGGATCTGATGTTTGCGAGTCCCCCCTCGTCCATGCCGATGGTGAAGGCGGGGAAGCTGCGCGCGATCGCGGTGGCGGGGCCCAGGCGGCTCGCTGTTCTTCCCGACGTCATGACTGCTCAGGAATCCGGCTTTACGAACTTCGAAGTCAATGGCTGGTATGGATTTGCCGCGCCTGCCAACACACCGCGTGAAATCATCGTCAGGCTCAATACGGAGATTGCCCGCGTGCTCGCATCTCCTGCGGTCAGGGACAGGCTGATGGCCGAAGGCCTGGAGCCAAAATCCAATTCCCCGGAGGAAATGACAAGCTACGTGCGTGCCGAGTACGAAAGGTGGGGCAAAGTCGTCAAGGCTGCGCGCCTCAATCCGGAGTGAATAAAATTTGGCAGTCAACCAACAGGCAACAACCGCGCCGACCCGCGATTATTCGACGAGCAGATTCTCACCAACCGCGAGGTATAGGCGACGGCGCAACAAGTAGAAGGCTACCTCGACGCCGAGGTCAACGTGTTTGCGCGGTATGGCGCACGCGTCATCGCAGAAATGCAGGACGGCAGGCAAGCAACGGTTACGGCGTGGGATCACAGAGGCGCTCCCGCCAAGCCTTTCAACCGCACAGATATCACCTCCCGCTTTCACCTGATTACTGCGGGCATAATCTCAAGTCGCTTTCGGCGGCGTTAAGGTTGTCGGCCTAGTCTAGGTGTCGCAGAGAGGGATAAATTCAACGCTTAGGCCGGGGTATATCTGGCGCGCGCGGACAGAACTTCAGGACAGTTCATGCGCGCGAGCTTTGTCCTTCACGCCTTACATCCGATACACGCGCCCGCCTTCAACACGCACGCGGTCGCCGGTGCGCATGTCCCTGATGTCGTCCTGGCGGAGTGTTTCGGTGGCGCCGTTTTCATAGCGCACCGTGACGCGGAAGGTTTCGTTGGAACCCCGCTGCCGCTGCTGGACCTGGTTGCCCGCCACTGCGCCGCCGACGCCGCCGATGATGGTGGCGGCCGTCTGGCCGCTGCCGCCGCCGATCTGGTGGCCGATCAGGCCGCCCGCGATGCCGCCGATGATGGTTCCCGCGATATTGTTGGTGTCACCCTTTTTGATAATTTCGATGCGGTCGACGACCCCTTGACGGTAGACGGGGGCATTGTACGAACTCGATTGCGGTTCCGCGCAGCCGCCCAACAGAATGGCGATGGCGACGATACTTGTTCCTATCCAGCGAATGTTTTTCATTTTGAGCTCCTCTTGTATAAAAATGGGTGCTGCCTGCTCCCGCGCCGCTCGGGTTGCGGCGCGGGCGTGTCGTTTAGACCTGTTTAGTGCTTGCCAGTTCGCTGAAACATCACCTCTTCTGATCGAAGCTGTTCGCCACTGCCCGTACGCCGGCACGCGCAACATCAGAAGCCGTGCCGACTACATGGGCGCCCACTTTCACCGTGGTGGCGGCGATCGTGACCGCGGTATCCGCGACTGTCGTTATCGCGCAACCGCCCGACAAGCAGGCGAGCAGTGCGGTGGGAGCTGCAATATGAAGTCGACGCAAATTCGAGGTAATCAACGGCAGCCTCCTTGTCCGGCGGCAAGTCCGCCGCCCGCATCCATGGCGTGGAAGTTACTCGCGCCAGGCGGCGCTCGACCAGAGGACTTACAAGGAGTTACACGGACTTACAAATGCTCACAACGCTTGCGCGAGGCTTACCGCTGGGCGCATGGGAACGTTGGCGATGAGCGGGCGGAATTTGAGCGATCACCTCTGCGGGTTAAACATTCAATCAGCCCCGTTTCTTCGCGGCATATGCTGCGAAAACGCTCAACGCTCGGTGACCTGCGCCGGGTCCGATTGTCGCATCGTCTTCACGGTGCCGACCCGGTCCCAGTACACATATAAGTCGGTACCCGGTACGGCCTGCGGTTGGGTCATGGTGACTTCCATGCGGCCATTGGTAGTCGAAACAATCTACTGTTTGTTGGTGGAACAGCCCGCCATTGCTGCGACGAATGCCGCCATAAGCAGAGTTGACGTTACTCGATTCATTTTTACCTCCTGTGTTGAAGGGTTGCTGACAGCAGAAGGGCGCGATCCTGACTATGCGCCCGCAGTCTGTCTTTTTAGCGCAGACCGGGTGTCCCGTATCTACGTTGCCGCACGCAACCTCTGGCGGGCGGGCGCTTACACCGGCCGCCATCAACATGATTTTTTTCGGCATCGCGCCGGTGGCGATCGCATTGGCGGCGCGCGGCTCGCATGCATAAGCGGGACGCGCGAGCCCGGCTGAATTTTCCTGCGATTGAATTGGCATCGTGCGGGACGGTGCCGTGCCCCGGCGCCACTGCCGCGGCATCTGGCGCTACAATGTGGATATTAAATTGCCGGGATCAACCAGATGCAAACAGTACGGATTGCCTGCGCGGGAGCGTGGGCCTTGGCTTGCGCGTTTTACGTCGGCGGCGCATGGGGACAGGCTTATCCAACGCGTGCGATCCGCTTCGTGGTGCCGACCGCGCCCGGCGGCGGGCCTGACGTCATCGCGCGCTTTCTTACACCCAAACTTACCGAAATACTCGGCCAGCAGGTGGTGGTCGATAACCGCGCCGGCGCCAATGCGCTGATCGGCGCCGACGTCGTGGCGAAAGCACCGGCCGACGGCTACACGTGGCTGTTTGGCACCGGGCAGAACACGGTCAATCCCAGCATACTGAAGGCCATGCCGCACGACATCATCAAGGATTTCGCGCCGGTCAGCCTGGTCTTTCAGGCCCCGTACTTTCTGCTTGTGCACCCTGCGGTCCCCGCGAAATCGGTGAAGGAATTCATCGCGTTCGCCAAAGCGAACCCGAACAAACTCAACGTCGGTTCGGGCGGCATTGGCAGCGCGGCGCATTTGTCTGCCGAACTGCTGCAGGTCATGACTGGTATTAAAATGGTGCACGTACCATACAAGGGCGTCGGCATTGCCTTGGCCGATCTGGTCGGCGGCCATATTGACCTGATGTTTCCCGCGCTCGCCAGCGGGTTGCCGTACCACAAGTCGGGCCGCTTGCGCGGGCTCGGCATCACAAGTCCGAAGCGTCATCCGTCGGCGCCGGACGTGCCGGCGATCGCAGAAACGGTGCCGAAGTTCGAGGCGCGGTCCTGGATAGGCGTGCTGGTTCCCGCCGGCACTCCGCGCGAAATCGTCAACCGTTTGAACTCCGTGTTTGTAAAGCTCGTCAACACGCCTGAAGTGAGAGAGCAGTTGATCGCCCAGGGCGTCGATCCCGAAACCAACACGCCGGATGAATTTGCAGTGTTTCTTCGCAACGAAGTCAGCCGCGCCGCGCAGGTCGTCAAAGCGGCGGGCATCAAACCGGAATGAACAACGTCATGCCCGAATCAGCCGTCAAAAAGAATGTTGCCGCGCCCACCGAAATCAGCCGCGACCTCGCGCAGCACATTGCCGGTCTGCGCTACGAAGATTTGCCGGATTACGCCGTGCGCGCGGCCAAGCAATTCATGCTCGACACGCTGGCCGTCGCGTGGGCCGGCTCAAACTCACCCGGCTGCGCCGATGCGCATGCGATGCTCGCCGATGAAGGCGGCCGCGCGGATGGCACCGTGTGGGCATATGGTGGGAAACTGCCGGCGCCTGCCGCCGCGTTCGCCAACAGCATGTTCGCCGCCGCGCTCGATTTCGATTCGCTGGGCCGCGATGCGCCGTCGCATGTGAACATCGTCGTGCTGCCGGCAGCACTCGCGCTCGCCGAGCGCCGTCATGTCAGCGGCAAGGAATTTTTGACCGCACTCGTCGCCGGGAGCGATCTGATGTGCCGCCTCGGTGTTGCGTGCGAATCGCAAGGCCCGTCCAAAGGCTGGTTCTATACCTCGGTGCACGGGGTCTTCGGTTCCGTCGCTGCCAGCGCGCGCTTGATGGGGCTGGACGCGGTCGGCACCCGCAATGCAATCGGCATTGCGTTCAGCCAGGCCGCGGGCACCCAGCAGGCCAACATCGAGCCCAGCCTGACCAAGCGCATGCAATCGGGGTTTGCCTCGCGCTCCGGGGTGTTTGCCGCGCTGCTGGCCGCGCGCGGCCTCACCGCGCCGCGTGCTGTTTTCGAGGGACAGTTCGGGCTATTCAAGTTGTACCAGGAAGGCGATGCCGCACGCCTGCTCGACGGCCTCGGCAGCCGTTTCGAGAATGGCAATCTCAGCATCAAGAAATTTCCGAGTTGCGGCTGCAACCACACCGCACTCGCCGGCGCCTTGCGGCTCACCGCCGAGCACGATCTGCAGCCGGACGACATAGAGTCCATCGAAGTCGAAGTGTCGCCCTTTATCAACCGGCTGGTGGGCGGCGATTTCGATCCCAGCGGCGATCCGCAGGTGGCGGCGCAATTCAACATCCGCTACTCGATAGCGTGCGCCATCACGCGCCGCAAGTTCGGGCTGGCCGAGCTTGAGAACGACGCAGTTTACGATCCCGGCATAGGCGCTCTCATCGAACGCATTAAGGTTGTCGTCGATCCGAAAAACAAAGGCAACCGCGGGCCGATCGAACTGCGCATACGCTCGCGCAAGCACGGCAACATCGCGTGCCGCGTCGAGCACGTGCCGGGCAGCGACGAGTGGCCCTTGTCCGAGCGCGAAGTGGCCGACAAGTGCCGCGAATGCTTCGCGCTGGGCGTCAGGCCGTTCACGGACAAGCAGACCGACCGCATCATGCAGCGGGTGGCGAACATCGAGCAGACTGCGGACATGGCGGAATTTTTCAAAGACCTGCTGTGAGCGCAACTGTTTGGCTTGCAGCGGACGTAGCGGCAAGCAGGCGTTAATGAGAAACCCGTTCGCCTGCGGCCTGCTGGTCCTGTGCGCGTCGTTCGCCGGCAATGGCTGGAGCCAGAATTACCCGCAGCGTCCGATCCGCTTCATCGTGGCCACGGCGCCGGCCGGCATCCCGGAC
>CANJHY010000062.1:0-24869 GCA_947474275.1 Betaproteobacteria bacterium | reverse complement strand
GCAGGCGGGGCGCGTGAGGGCGCTCGGCGTCACCGGCCCCAAGCGCAATGCGCTGCTGCCCGACGTGCCTTCAATTTCCGAAGCAGTGCCCGGCTACAACACGCTGGGATGGTACAGCGTGGTGGCGCCCGTCGGCACGCCGGAAGCAGTGCTCGCCAAAGCCAGCGCCGAGATCGCCAAATCAGTGAAAGACCCGCAGTTCGGCGAACAGTTGCGCGGGCTGGGACTCGATCTCGTCGGCAGCACGCGCGCGGAACTCGATGCATTCCGGCGCGAGCAGACCACGCAGATCGGTGACATCGTTAAAGCCGCCGGCGTGACGGTGAAATAGTCGCGCCGCGGCGTTCCCGCAACGGTTCATCGCGGCTTGCCTGCAATTTATTGCGGCCGCTCATTGCCGTCTATTGCGGTTTAAAGCCGATGTCGAGCACGATCTTGCCGTACTTGGCATATTCCTTTTTGATGAACTCGGCGTAGAACTCGGGCGACTCGTTGGCGACGTAAAGCCCCGCCGTAACCAGCTTGGCGTTGACTTCGGGTTGCTGCATCGCGCGGTTGATTTCTTCGTTGAGCCGCTTGACGATCGCGCGCGGCGTGCCGGCCGGCGCGATATAGCCGAACCAGCCGCGCATGTCGTAGCCGGGGACCAGGTCCGAGAACACCGGCAGATCGGGTTTGTCGGGCACGCGCGCGTTGTTGGTCACGCCTATCAACCGCATGCGGCCCGATTGCACCAGTGTGGACAGGCTGGAATACGAGCCGATGCCCACCGTCACCTGGCCAGAGATCACGTCGGTGGCGACCTGTGTCGCGCCCTTGTATGGCACGTGCAGGAACTTGAATCCCGCCATTGAGGCCAGCAGTTCGAACGCGAGGTGAGGGTAGCCGCCTTCGCCGTTGGTGCCGAGCGTGAGTTTGCCCGGGTTCGCTTTACACCACGCGATCATTTCCGCGGCGTTCTTGAACTGCGCATTCGGATTGGCGACGACGGCGAGATAGTTGGTGGCGTTGAGCGCGACCGCCGTGAAATCCTTCAGCGGGTCGTACGGCAATTTCTTGTACGTATGCGGGGCGACGACCAGCGTGCCGCCTTGTCCGACGCCTATGGTATAGCCGTCGGGTGTTGCGTTTTTCAATAACTCCAGCCCGATCTGGCCGCTCGCGCCGGCGCGGTTGTCGATGACGATCTGCTGTCCCATGCGTTCGGCCATCACCGGACTCAGGAGGCGCGCGATGATATCGGCGGCTTCGCCCGGCGGGAACGGAATGATGACGCGGATCGGTTTGGCCGGATAGGCCTGCGCGAGGGCGGCGGCGTGGCCGCCGATGCCGGCCAGCAGCGCAAATGCGTATAGCAGCGGATGTTGCATGGCTTTTCTCCCCTATGAACACGGGTGGCGCATGGTTTTCGTCCCACCGGCGTGCAGTCTACAACGCCGCCGTTCACAACGGTTCAGGCGGTGAGGTTTTGCCGCCGCGCGGAGTGGGTATAATCCCCGCCTACCGGCGGATGGTCGTGCCGGACACCACCACGGAGGAGTTGGCATGCGTAAGTTGATCCCGCTCATGCTGGGAGCGTTGACTGCAGCAGCGGCGGCGGGGCAGGCGTGGGGCCAGAATGCGGTGGCCAACTATCCGACCAAGCCCATCCGCCTGGTGGTGCCTTATCCGCCGGGCGGCACGACGGACATCGTCGCGCGCGGCATCGGCACCAAGTTGGCCGAGCGCTTCGGCCAGCAGGTGGTCATCGACAATCGCGGCGGCGCCAGCACCATCATAGGTGCTGACGCGGTCGCCAAGTCCCTGCCCGATGGTTACACGCTGCTGCTGACGACGGCGACCACCATGTCGATCAATCCGCAGGTCAACCCGAAGCTGCCGTATGCGGTGAGCGACTTTGCGCCGATTACTTCGGCAGTCAACGTGCCGTTCATGATCGCCACGCATCCCTCGCTGCCGGCCAATTCGATGGCCGAACTCATCGCGCTCGCCAAGGCAAAGCCCGGCACGATCAAGTATTCGACGCCGGGGCTGGCATCGAGCAATCATCTTGCCGGCGCGCTGCTCGAATCGATGGCGGGCATCAAGCTCGGGCACATTCCGTACAAAGGGTCGGGCCCCGCGACCATCGCCGCACTCGGCGGCGAAGTCGACATCGTCATCACCGGCATTGCGACTGTCACGCCGCACTGGAAAGTCGGCAAGCTGAAAATTCTCGCGATCGGCGCCGACAAGCGCCATCCAAGCTGGCCCGAGATCCCGTCCACCGGCGAAGCGGGGCTGCAGGGTTATTACGCAGGCACCTGGTTCGGCGTCGTCACCCGCGCGGGCACCGCGCGGCCCATCATCGACAAGCTCAATCGCGAGTCAGTGGCCGCACTCGCGGCGGGCGAACTCAACGAGCGCCTGACGGCGATCGGCTTCGACGTATTCACCGGCACGCCGGAAGATTTCGCGCGTTTCATGCAAACCGACATGACGCGCGCGGCGAAGGTGATCAAGGCCGCGAACATCAAGGCCGCCGAATAGTCGCGAGTTCGCCGCTCATGCGCAGGTCCTGACCGCTCGATTTCCACGCGGGGTTCGGCGTGCGAGGCGTGGGTATAATTCCTGCATACGGTTGTGGTTGTTACCATTCACGCAAAAGGATTTCTCATGAGCGCATTGTTTCGCATCCTGCTCGGGGTTCTGACTGCTGTGGCAGCCACGCATGGACTGGCGCAGAATGCAGCCGCGAACTACCCGAACAAGCCGATCCGCTGGATCATCGACTTTCCGCCGGCCGGTGTGTCCGACATACTCACGCGCACGGTCGGCCAGAAACTGACCGAATATCTCGGTCAGGGGTTCGTCTACGACAATCGCCCCGGCGCCAACGGTGTCATCGCCAACGCACTGGTCGCCAAGGCGCCGTCCGACGGCTATACGCTGGGTTTCATCAGCCAGCCGCTGTCGCTGCAGCTCACGCTGGCGCCCAATCTCGGTTTCAGCCTGAAGGACTTCGCGCCCGTCGCGCTGATCGCCGAATATCCCAGCCTGCTCGTGGTGCAGTCGAAGACGCCGGTGGAGAGTGCGAAGGAATTCACCGCGTGGGCGAAAAAGAAATCTCCGTCCATTTCATATGCGTCGTCCGGCGCGGGCGGTGCGCAGCACCTGGCAATGGAACTTTTTCGCAAGGTGGCCGGGTTCGATGCCTTGCACGTGCCGTATAACGGCAGCGCCGCCGGCATGATCGACCTGATGGGCGGGCGCGTCGACGCAGTGTTCGTCAACGTGCCGGGCTCGTTGCCGCACATCCGCGCCGGGCGCGTGAAAGCGATTGCGCTGGCAGGCCGCGCGCGCATGCGCGTGCTGCCCGAAGTGCCGACGTTTGCCGAGAGCGGCTATCCGTTCGACACGCTGGCGGGGTTCGCGGGTGCTGCGTTTCCGGCGGGAACGCCGAAAGCAATCGTCAACCGCATGAGCGCTGAGATCGCCAAAGTGGTGAAGCTGCCCGACATCCAGGAGCGCATTTTCAATGCTGGGGGAGAGCCGCGTTACCTCTGGCCTGAAGAATTCACGAAATACCTCGTTGATGACGTCAAGCGCTGGGCGCCGCTCATCAAGGAAGCCGGCGCTACTCCTCAGACTTAAACATTTAGGGCTTGAACCGCAAAGGACGCGAAGGACGCAAAGGAAACCTAAATCTGTTCGAGGTTCACAGCGTGTACGTCGGGTTTCCGACGTTGACATTAATATGCTGTAACCATTGCGAAGACCATGTGCGTTTTCAAGAAAATCTGAAACCTTCCTTCGCGTCCTTTGCGTCCTTCGCGGTTAAAGAATTGGAAGTAGTGCCTCAGGGGAATTAAGAAAAATGGCAACAAGAAAAAAATCCGCGGTCAAAGCACTGCTGCCCGTGACGATAGAGCAGGGCGGCATCCGTTACGCGGCCGGCATCAAGGCGGGCAACTGGATTTTCGCCACCGGACACAAAGGCAATGCGGATTTCGCGGGCGGTATGGATCCCGCCGTCATGAAAGTCGCGCTGCCGGATTGGGAAAGCTCCAAACACCGGCGCGAGTCGGACCGCATATTCGCGAACCTTGGCCGCGTGCTGAAAGCGGGCGGCAGCAGTTACGCCAATATCGTGCGCGTCGATCAGTATTACAACGACTACCGCGCAGTGCCGCCGTATCATGGCGCGCGCCGTGCCGCGCTCGGCGATCACATCCCACCCAGCACTTCCATCCTGATGCCGCGCTTCCTGCTCGCCGGCCAGGACATCGAAATGCAGATGATGGCGGCGGCCGACGGCGTGCGCGTGCAGCACATCCGGCCCAAGTCGCACGCGATACACGAGAGCTCGGGCTACAGCCTGGCGGTGACGGCGGGCGATTTCGTGTTCGTCGCCGGACGTCTTGCCGATGCGCTGGTGCTCACCGACGGGCTCGCCCCCGAAGTGCGGCTGCCGGCTGGCCATTTGTGGAAAGGCGTGCCGGTCAAGCTCGAGACCGAATATACGATCAAACAAAAGATCGAACCAGCGCTCAAAGCTGCCGGCTCGTCGCTCGCCGACGTGGTGAAGTGCCAGGTGTACCTGCGCGACCCGGCGGATTTAGCGGCGTTCAACGAAGTGTGGCGCGCGCACTTCCCCAAAAATCCGCCCGCAACGAGCGTGATCGCGATGTCGACACCGGGTCTCGCCATCGAAGAAGGGCGCGTCGAGATCAATGCCATCGCGCTGCGCAGCATGGGCAAGGCGCGCGCGAGCCGCATCGATGCCGGCGTAATGCCCGCGTGGGCCGGTTACTGTCAGGCGGTACGCGCCGGTGACCTGTTGTTTATCTCGGGGCTGCTCGCGATTGACCGCAATGGACTCGTGGATGCCGCGCGCGTCGATGCCGCGCAACCGCATTTCGGCTCCAGCGTGCAGGCGCAGATGGATTGCATGCTGGTCAATGCCGAAAAGCTGTGCAAGGCCGCCGGCACTTCGCTTGCCAATGTCGTGCGCATCCAGCAGTTTCACACCGACCTTAAGGATTTTTATCCGGCCTACCAGGTGTGGCAGCAGCATCTGCCAGGGCAGCACCTGCCGTACTCGGCAGTCGAAGTGCCTTTTTTGCCGGTGCCCGGCTGCACGGTGCAACTCGATCTCTGGGTCTACGCGCCGGCGTGAGCGATTTCGCAGCGCGGCGTTGCGTCACATCACCAGTTCGATCAGGTAGGGCCCCTGCGCCGCCAACCCGCGCCTGAATTGCTGTGCGAGCTCGTCGAGGTTCGTCGCGCGCCCCGCATCCACGCCGCACCCTTTGGCGAGCGCGGTCCAGTCGAGGTTGGGGCGGTCGAGCGTGAGCATGTCGTTGGCTTTGCGGCCCGGCGTGCCCGCGCCCACATTCGCCAGCTCGCCATGCAGGATGCGGTAGGAGCGGTTGGCGAACACGATCGTCAGCACTTGCAGGTTCTCGCGCGCCATCGTCCACAGCGCCTGCAGCGTATACATGGCGCTGCCGTCGCCTTCGAGCGCGATCACCTGGCGCTGCGGGGCGGCAACCGCAGCACCGGTCGCCAGCGGCAGGCCGCAGCCGATTGCGCCACCCATCAGATTCAACCAGTCGTGCGGCGGCGCGCTGTGCATGTGCGCGCCGAAGTTGCGCCCGCTGCTGACGGCTTCATCGACGATGATGGCGTTTTCCGGCATCAGCGTCGCGAGCAATTGCGCTATGCCGTCCAGCGTGACAGCGCCGGTGGGCGGCGCGGCGCGATGCAGTGATGCGACGCCCGCGGGGGCCGACTGCAACGCGCCGAGTTCCACGGCGAGCGCTTCCAGCGCCGCTTCGATATCGTCCGCGACGCCCGCCAGGCGCGTGACCGCGCAGCCGTCGGGAACCAGCACGCTGGGCTTGCCCGGGTAGGCGAAAAAAGAAACGGGCGATTTCGCGCCCACCAATATCATTTGACGCACATCCTTCAACGCAGCGAGCGCGTTATCGACCACGTACGGCAGGCGGTCCACGCGTACGCGGCCGGCGCCGCATTCCATGCGCGCGTTGTTGTACTCGGACATCAGCCGGCAGCCGGTTTTGGCGGCGATGCGTCCGGCGAGTTCCAGCGCCCTGCCGCGCACGGCGACGCCGCCCATCATCAGCATAGCCGGTTGATTGCACGTCAATGCGCGTGCTGCGGCGGTGATGGCGTCAGCGGATACCGCGGCTCGCGGCGCGGGTGCGCGGGCCGCTGCAGCGGAGCCGGCTTCTTCCCATGCAGTATCGGCGGGCAGTATCAGGGTCGCAATATGTCCGGGTGCCGCGCGCGCTGCTTCGATTGCCAGCGCGCCGTCCGCCGCGACGGCCGTGGCACTGCGCGAAGTTTTAACCCAATCCGACATGGGACGCGCAACGCCTTCGATGTCGGAAGTCAGCGGCGCATCGTGCTTGATGTGGTAGCTCGCGTGCTCGCCGACGATGTTGACGATGCCGGAGCGCGCCTTCTTCGCGTTGTGCAGGTTGGCGAGCCCGTTGCCGAGCCCCGGGCCCAGGTGCAGCAGGGTCGAGGCCGGGTTGCCGGTCATGCGGTAATAACCGTCCGCCGCGCCCGTCACTACGCCCTCGAAAAGTCCGAGTATGCAGCGCATGCCTTCGACCTTGTCGAGCGCGGCGACGAAATGCATTTCGGAAGTGCCGGGATTGCTGAAACAGACGGTGACATTGTTGTCGACCAGCGTGCGGACCAGGCTTTCAGCGCCGTTCATGGCAGTAGTGAACTCCGGATTATTCAGTGTCTGCCGATTATGCCTGACGGCCGGCCGCCTGTTTGGCGCGCGGACATGAAACGAACACCGGCATTTGGCGCCGGCATGGGCATATAATTCAACTTCTCTGGAGGAGAAAAATATGCGCGAGCTGAAAAAAATACTGCGCCTGTTCGCTGTGGGTGCGCTCATTGCGAGCGGCGCTGTCCACGCCCAGAACTGGCCGAACCAGACCATACGCATCATCGTGCCGTTCCCGCCGGGCGGTACGACCGACCAGGTGGCGCGGTTGCTGCAGCCGTACTTGCAGCAGTCTCTTGGCGTATCCGTGGTGGTCGATAACCGCGGCGGCGCGTCGGGCGCGATCGGCTCCGGCATGGCGGCGAAGGCGCCGCCCGACGGCAATACCTTCCTGCTCGTGTTCGACACACACGGCGTGAATCCGAGCCTGATCCCGAACATGCCGTTCGACACGCTGAAGGACCTCGCTCCCATCATGCTGATCGGCAAATCGCCGATGGTGATTACGGCGCATCCGTCGTTTCCGTACAAGACTTTCACCGAAGTAGTTAAGCTCGCGAAAGCCAGGCCGGGGGAGGTCGCGTTCGGCTCCATAGGCTCGGGCAGTCTTGCGCACCTGGCGATGGCGATGATCGGCAGCCATACGAAAGCCGAGATAACCCATATCCCGTACAAAGGCGGCGGCCCGCTCGTCATCAACGCGATCGGCGGCCATGTACCGCTGGGGGTCGCGTCACTGGCGTTGTTCTCGCCGCACATCCAGTCCGGCCGCCTGAAGGCGATCGGCATGACTTCGCCCAAGCGCCATCCGCAGTTTCCCAACGTGGCCACTGTCGCCGAGCAGGTGATGCCGGGATTCGAAGCCGAAGCGTGGTGGGGATTGCTGGCACCCGTGAACACCCCCGCGCCAATATTGACGCGCGTGCATGCTGAAGTGACCAAGGCGCTGAAGACGCCGGCACTGCAGCAACACCTCGATCAGCAGTCGCTGGTGGTGACGGCATCGACGCCGGACGAATTCCAGAAGTTCCTCGTCAACGAAGTCGAGCGCTGGGGGCGCGTCGTGCGCGACAACAAGATCAAGCCGGGGGAATGAAGGGAGAGGCGAGAGGGGAGAGGCGAGAGGGGAGAGGCGAGAGGCGGGATTCAGGATTCAGAACGAATAATAGGGGACAGACCACCGTCTCAGGTGATTTCCGGCGTAACCCGTTCACCCCGTCACACGGCCAACAGGCGCTTTATCCCTGATACCGCGGCGTGCCCGCGTTGCGCAGCCACAGCCTGATCATCAAACGCTTGTTCTGCGGCTCGGCGTAGTCTTCGAAGGTGGTGCGGCGGTGGCACAACTCGAGGTTGTTCACGAATTGGATCTGGCCGCGCTCCATTACGAAGTCGAAGCGCACCGCTTCATCGGTGAAGATCTTGCGCAGGGTATCGATCGCCGTCACCGCCGGTTCGTCCATGGTCTCGTTCATCAGCGTGCAGCCGCTCTTGGCCTGAAAGAGGCCCAGCCTCACTTTCAGCCTGCCATCGTATGAAAATATCGGCGCGGACAACACTTCGGGCTCGCCCGGCAGATATTCTTTTTGGCGGTCGAACCAGAACGGCTGGTAGAGGCGAGGGATGACTTCCTTGTGCGCGCGCAATAGTTCGTTGTGCAGCGTGTAGAAACTGATGACCTGGCTGACGCCGCCGGTTTTGGCGGGGCGCATGCACAGCAGCGCGACGTATTCCGGCTGCGTCGTGTTGTACGAATTGTCGTTGTGAAAAAACTGGTCCATGTTGGTCTGGTCCGGGCGCACGCCGGAGCCGGGTGTCGCTTTTTTGCCGGTGTCGTGCACGTCGTAGACCAGAGTGCCGGTGAGTTTTTGCTGCACGGGCCGCGCCAGCAGCGATGACAAAATCCAGTAAAGCGCTTTGGCCTCTGCATCGCTGATTTCGTCCATTGGCAGACGGTCGACTACGGCGAACCTCACGCCGTCATCAAGCGCGGCCTGCACGCTGCGCATCAGTTTGCGGCACGCCGGAATCTCGAAATGCGCGGGATCTATCTGTTCAACGGAGCGCGGATGCGCACGCAGTTCGACGAGAATCGCGCGCAGCTCGGCAAGGCAATCGGCAGAGAGAGGGAAAAACCAGTCGTCGCGCCGGATGTCGGCGCGCATCCAGGCTTTTTTGCCGTCGACTACGTGATCGATGGTCTGCATCGCCGGGGATTTTGCTGCTGACGAATTAAGCGTAAGCCGGCACTTCGACGTCGATGGTCGTAATGCGGCGCAGTTCGCGGCGATGGGTCGTATCGTCGAAAGGCGTGGAGCGATGCATGCTGGCGAGGTTGTCCCAGATTACGAGGTCGCGGTCTTTCCAGACGTGGCGATAGACGAACTGCCGCTGCGTGGCGTGCTCGGTCAGGTCGCGCAGCAGGAGGCGTCCCTCGGGGACCGGCATTTCGATGACGCGCGTCGCGTGCGCCGCGAGGTAGAGCGAACAACGGCCAGTGCGCGGATTGACGCGCACCAGCGGATGCACGGCGCCTTTCAGGCTTTCCAGTTCTTCCCGCGAGAATTCGAAGCCCAGCAACTGTCGCGAATAAGCGATCGAGTGGTGAACGTGCAGACCCTCGATTTGTTTCTTGGTCGCGGCGTCGAGCGCGTCGTACGCGGCTTGCATGTCGGCGAACTCGGTGTCGGCGCCGACCGGTGGAATCACGCGCGCCGACAGCGTCGAATAGCGGCCCGCCGGGTCCTGGAACGACGCGTCGGTATGCCACATGCGGTTGGCCAAGGAGTACGCGCGGCGGCGGTCGTCGGCCGCGCGGATGCCGCCGGACTCATTGATGTTGCCGATGTCGGCGATCGCGTCGTTGTCGAAGCGGTTCTTGCCGAGCGCCTTAACGCCTGGCTTGACGTGCAGCGGGCCGCCGAAGCGTTCTGCGAACGCGAGTTGCTCGGCGTCGGTGAACGGCTGGTCGCGGAACACCAGTACGCCGTGTTCGTCCATGCCGCTCACCAGCGCGTCAAGTGCAGGGTGATCGTGGACCTGGCGCAGGTCGAGCGGACTGACCTCGGCGCCGATATGTGGATGCAGCTTCTTGAACGTGACGGCCATGGTTGGTCTCCTCGGCAGGAATTGCCTGCCAGCAATTATTATTAGAATTCATCTCAAAAATTCAAAAAACGATATTTAGCCGATAAACGCAGATATACACAGATAGAAATTCAAAGCTGCCATCTAGTCTACGTATAATTCTTTGAACTTATCCGCGTTCACCGCGTTCATCTGCGGCTCCAAACTGTTTTTGAGACCGCTTGTTGTTGCGCACAGCCTGCCTCAGTCGGCATACCCGGGCAGTTCGCGGTCGAGCACCCGCATCATGGCCTCGAAGTACATGCGTTCGCGTTCTTCGCGCGAATAGCGGTCGTGCCCGATCGGCGCCTGCACCTTGTTGACGATTTTGTCCGGAATGACTTCGAGTTCGCGCCCGGTGCTCATCGCCAGCACCTGCGCGCGGCACACGCGCTCCAGCATGTAGAGCCGCCGGTAGGCCTGCGGCACGGTGTCGCCGACCACCAGCACGCCGTGGTTTTTCATGAACATAATCTGCTTGTCGCCGATCAGGTGTGCGAGGCGCTCGCCTTCTTCCAGCGTGTCTGCGTTGCCGGCGTAGTTGTCGTCGTAGCAGATCTTGCCGTAAAAGTACGCGGCGGTCTGGCTGGCGGGCACGATGCGGTTTTCCTTCAGCATGTTGAGCGCGACGGCCCATGTCTGGTGGGTGTGCAGCACCACGCGGGCGCCGCTGATGCGATGGATGGGCGCGTGTATGCATTGCGCCGAGAGCTCGACGTCGCCGACGCCTTCGAGCGTCTTGCCGGATTCGTCCCATACGATCATGTCGCTGGCGCGCGCTTCCGACCAGTGCAGCCCGAACGGCAGGATCAGGTACTGGTCGTCGCGGCCGGGCACGGTCACCGTGAAGTGGTTGTCTATGCCCTGCTCAAGGTCGTGGAACACCGCCAAGCGGTGGGCGGCGGCAAGATGGATTTTCGCTTCGGTAAGCGGCTCGACTTCGCGTGCGGATGACAGCGGGTGGACGGACATGGTGTGCGCTTCTTTCGAATGTACGCAGCCATTATAGCAACGGCCGGCACTTGCGGTGCTGCCGCGCGGGAAACGCGGGATAAAGCGGGGCGGGCCGCCTAGGCCCAGAGCGCGACCCGCGTGGTGTCGCCTTGCGGCACGCCGAATTCGACTAGCACGCGCGAGCCTTCGATGGCGCGCACGGCGACTATCAGCTTGAGATCGCGGATCTGGATCACGAGGTCGCCACTGCGGAAGATTTCCTCGGTCAGGCGCTTGTCGTCCAGCGTCAAGGTGGCAAACAGCCGCCCGCCCGCGGTCGGACGGTTGATCGAAAGCTGCCCGAATTGCGTCTGGTGGGTGCCGGAGATCAGCATGTCTTCGCCGAGACCCACCCAGTGCCTCTGCATGCCGCGTTTTAGCGTGCGCGGGCTCCAGATTTCGGCGACATTACCCACGGCGGCGGCACCGGTTCTTCAGCAGGGCGGCGGCCACGTGGCGCAGGCAGATCGACAATGCCTTGTCGCGCAGCGCGGCTTCGAACGGAATGGGGAGTTTGCTCCGCGCATGGGCGGCGCGCAGCGTGCTCTGGTTGATTGCGTCGAACTCGAACGGCAGTCCGGGTTGGTAGCTGGAGAACAGACTCATGCGGCCCTCCTGTCATCGTGTGACCGCAGGCCGCCCCGCGGTTGCGGAGCTGCACCGGTCAGACAAATTATCGGCAGGTTGGTCGCGAACTGAAGGCCGGAACAGACGGGTATTTGCCGCCGATACCCAGATTCGGGGCGCCGGTTGCGGCCGGCGCGGTGTTTGTTGGTTACAATGAAACACGACAACACGGGGGGAGTGCTACATGGCAGTGATTCTGGGCAGCGGCGAGCATCGCTATAAAGTCATCGAGAACTGGGCCAAGCTGCCTGATGGCTGGGAGTTCAAGGACGTCGGCGCGGTCGCGGTCGACAGCAAGGACCAGGTCTACGTATTCAACCGCGGCGAGCATCCGATGATGGTGTTCGACCGCGAGGGCAACTTCCTGCGCTCGTGGGGCGAAGGGCAGTATCCGCGCGCGCACGGCCTGCATATCGACGTTGACGACACGCTGTACCTGACCGATGACGGCGCCCACGTGGTGCGCAAGTGCACGACTGATGGCAAAGTACTGCTCGAACTCGGCACGCCCGGCAAGCCGACACCGTACATGAGCGGCACGCCGTTTCATCGCTGCACGCACACCGCGCTGTCGCCGAAGGGCGAGATTTACGTGTCCGACGGCTACGGCAATTCGAAAGTGCACAAATATTCGCCGGACGGCAAGCTGCTGATGTCGTGGGGCGAACCGGGCACCGATCCCGGACAGTTCAACATCGTGCACAACATCGTGACCGATGCGGAAGGCTGGGTTTACGTCGCCGACCGCGAGAACCATCGCGTGCAGGTGTTCGACGGCAACGGTAAATATGAAGCGCAGTGGAACAACATGCACCGGCCCTGCGGCCTTTATTGCCACCGCGGGCCACAGCCCGAGTTCATCATCGGCGAACTCGGCGCGGCGATGAGAGTCAACCGCGCGCATCCGAACATCGGACCGCGCATCTCCATCGTCGACAAACACGGCGCGCTGCTTGCGCGCCTGGGCGGAAAAGACGGCCCCGGTACCGAGGCTGGAAAATTCATCGCGCCCCACGGCATCGCGCTCGATTCGCGCGGCGACATCTACGTCGGCGAAGTGAGCTATACCGACTGGCCGCACACCAACGACACGCCGATACCGAAAGGCCTGCGCTCGCTGCAGAAACTGGAGAAGGTGAAGTAGATCGAGCATAGCGCCGGAATACGATGGATACCAACCAAGCCGGCGCTTTGCGCAATGCCATTGGAAGCGCGCTGGCGCAACATCAAGCGGGCCGCCTCGCGGAGGCGGAGGCGGCGTACCGGCAGATCCTGGCGGTCGATGCGAAGAATTCCGACGCCCTGCACCTGCTGGGCGTGGTTCAGCTTCAGCGCGGGCAGTTCGACGCGGCGATCGATCTCATCGGCAAGGCGATCGCCATCGATCCCGCCAATGCGCCTGCTTTCGTAAACCGCAGCCATGCGCTGCAGGGCGCGGGCCGCTACGCGGAAGCGCTGGCCGATTGCGACAGGGTTCTCGCGATCAAACCCGATCTGGCGGACATCCACTCGAATCGGGGCAACGCGTTGCAAGGCCTGCACCGCTATGAGGAGGCACTTGCCAGTTACGACCGCGAGCTTGCCGTCCAGCCCGGCCATCTCGGCGCGCTTTACAACCGGGGCAACGCGTTGCAGAACCTGCATCGTTACGCCGAGGCGCTGACCAGTTACGACCGGGCGCTTGCGGTCAAGCCCGATTTTGCCGAAGCTTTATACAACCGCGGAGTCTCGCTGCAAAGCCTGGAGCGGAACGAAGAGGCGCTTGCCAGTTACGATCACGCGCTTGCGGTGAAGCCCGATTACATCGAGGCGCTGTCCAACCGGGGCCGTGTATTGCAAAGCGCAAAGCGTTATACCGAGGCGCTGGCAAGCCACCAGAAAGTTCTCGCGTTGCGGCCCGAGCAGGTTGAAGACCTCGTCAACTGCAGCCGCCTGCACGACCTGCTGGGCGATCCTCAGATGGCGCTCGCCGGCGCCAGGTGCGCCTGGGGGCTTCAGGATTCGGTGCTGACGCGCTCCAATCTTTTCGCGATCCTAAAAAAGTGCCGGTTCAGCGCGAGCAACCCGGAAATCGAAGCACTGGCCATCCGCGCGATGTCCGAACCCTGGGGCAGGCCCGAGGAGGCCTTTGATGCAATGCTCAGTCTTGTCAGGCTGGACAAGGCGGTCGAGGCCTGCATGAAACGCGCGTCCGGCGCCTGGCCGGAGAAATTGTCCGCGCGGGAATTGTTCCCGGCCGGGAGCCTCAATGCGGTGGCGAAGTGCAGGCCACTGCTGTGTCTGCTGGAAAGCGTTCCGTCACGTGACCTCGACCTCGAAAAATTTCTTGATGCGGCGCGCCGTGCAGTGCTTGATCTTTGCGGTGATGCCGATGGCGCGCCCGCAATGGACGAAGAAGGCCTCGTGTTTTGCTGCGCCCTGGCGAAACAGTGCTACATCAACGAGTATGTCTATTCCTGTGATGGCGCGGAGTCCAGTCGCGCATAGGCGCTCAGGGACCGGCTCCTTGTCCGTTGCGCAGAGGGCCTGCCGGTCCCGGCATTGTGGCTGACGACGGTCGCAAGTTATTTTCCGCTGCACACTTTGCCGGCAGTGGAGCGCACGCCGGGTCTGCCGTGGCCCCTGGCAGTGGCCGGTCTATTGCTGCAGCAAGTCAGCGAGCCTCTGGCGGAAAGACAATACCGCGACGGCGTGCCGCGTCTTACCGGAGTCAACGACCGTGTATCCCTGCTCGTCCGCCAGCAGTATGAGGAAAATCCCTATCCGCGGTGGACCAGGTGCACGGCGCAAAAAAAACAACTGCCGTTCGCCGAGTATCTGAAGCAAAGGTTTCCGCGCGCTGCTTTTGCTCCCCCAGGAAACAAGCGGGAGCTGGACGTTCTGGTTGCCGGCTGCGGGACCGGCCTGCATCCGATCAGGGCCGCGCAGACTTACGCGGGCGCGCGCATTCTCGCCATTGATCTGAGCCTGAGCAGTCTCGGCTATGCGCGCAGGAAAACGCTCGAGCTGGGGATAGGCAATATAGATTATGCGCAAGCCGACATCATGGAGCTGGCATCGACGAAACGGAGCTTCGATGTAATCGAGTCGGTTGGCGTGCTTCACCACATGGCCGATCCCGAGGCGGGCTGGCGGGAGCTGTGTGCGTTACTGCGTCCGGGCGGATTCATGCGGGTCGGCCTCTATAGCGAAGCGGCCCGGCGCGACATCGTCGCCGCACGCAAATGGATAGCGGAAAGGAAGGGGGCCGCAGGCCCGCAAGACATCATTAAATTGCGTCATGAACTGATTACTGTGATGGCCGCGGGAGAGCTGGCTAGTCTGGCATCGACTGCGGATTTTTTTACGACGAGCGAATGCCGTGATTTGCTGTTTCATGTCCATGAACAAAGATTCACGCTGCCGCGCATAAATAAAAGCCTCGAAGCCCTCGGCTTGTCTTTGATCGGGTTTCAGCTGCCGGCCGATACCTTGAGTCGGTACGCGGAACGTTTTCCTGACGACAGGTCAATGACCGATATGGGAAACTGGGACACATTCGAGCATCAGAACCCGCAGACGTTTCGCGCCATGTATCAATTCTGGATGCAGAAACGGATATAGAGGATTCTTTCGGCCTTGACGTATTTGCATACTGAGCGGATGCTTTCGCGATGTCGTTCAATCAACCGTGTATGGTGGTAAAAATATTTTGCTGCGTAGCGGCGCTGATGGTGGTGTACGGCACCGCGGAGGCGGCATGGGAGCGCGTAGGCTCGGTAGATGATGGCATGACCGTGTATGCCGATCCCGCGACCATACAAACCAGCGGCGACGTTGTGAAAATGTGGGGCCTGCTCGATTACAAGGCGGCGGAGAAAGACGCCACCGGCAAACCTTACCTGTCGGCCAAATTGCTGCAGGAGTTCGACTGCAAGGGTGAGCGCGGGCGCACGCGCTATTTTTCCTTTCACGCCGGGCAGATGGGCGCCGGGCAGCTTACCTACAGTGAAGTGCGCGCAGACAGCGAATGGCTGCCGGCACGCCGCGCGCGCACCGGCGAAGCCTTGTGGAAGGCCGCTTGCAAGAAGTAAATATGCAGAAGCGGTCTCAAAAACAATTTGGAACCGCCGAAGTACGCCGATGAACGCAGATAAGATTGAAAACAATTCAAATCGTGATGAGGAATGGGCAAGGGGCAATGCGTAACTCACCCTTATCTCATTACCCATTACCCTTCACTCATCACCAATTACATCGGCGTAAATCGGCGGTTGCTTGTCTGTAGTGTACTTTTGAGATGGGTTCTAAAGAACAAGGGGCGTCGAATTTTTTCAGGAGGAGTAGCGATGATAGTCAGAATATCCGCCGGTTTGCTGCTGGTGTTCGCGTGCGTGGCGGTGGCGTTCGGTGACGCCTATCCGGAGCGGCCTATACGCCTGATAGTCTCGTACCCGCCGGGCGGCGGAACCGATGTTACCGCGCGCACCATCGTGGGCCGGCTGTCGGAAAACCTCGGCCGGCAGGTCGTCATCGACAACCGTCCCGGCGCGGGCTCGACGATAGGCACCGATCTGGTGGCCAAAGCCACCCCCGACGGCTACACCCTGCTCATGAGCGATACGACGTTCGGCATCGTGCCGGGGCTGTACGGCAAGCTGCCCTACGACGCGCTGCGGGATTTTCAGCCGGTCACGCAGATCACCGGCGTACCGGGCGCGCTGGTGGTCCATCCGGTGGTGCCCGCCAATTCCGTCAAGGAACTGGTTGCACTGGCTAAGGCCAAGCCGGGCGGTTTGAACTTCGGCTCGGGCGGCGTGGGCACGCCCGTGCACATGGCAGGCGAACTGCTTAAGATCGCCGCGAACATCGAGATCGTGCATATTCCCTACAAAGGCGCGGGCCCTGCGTTCACCGATTTGCTGGGCGGCCATTTCCAGTTGATGTTTCCCACGTTGCAGTCGGCCGTCCCGCACATCAAGAGCGGGCGGCTGCGCCTGCTCGCGCTGACGAGCGAGAAACGCTCGCCTGCATTTCCCGATGTGCCGGTCATGGAGGAAGCGGGCGTTCCGGGCGTGGTCGCCGTTGCTTGGTTCGGCATACACGCGCCCAGGGCAACCCCGCCCGCCGTCGTCGCGCGCGTGCACGCCGAAGCCCTCAAGACCCTGCAGGACCCGGTGGTCAAGCAACGCTTCGCCACCGAAGGCGCCGATGTTATCGGCAGCTCTCCTCAGCAATTCGCCAAATTCGTCGCGGATGAAATCGCCAAATGGACCAAGGTCGTGAAAACCGGGGGCATCAAGGCGGAGTAGTCGGTGAGGAGAGAGCAATGCTTGCCCACGGCGGTTCACTACAACCCTTCACCCCGCACTCCTAACGCTTCATTTGCGCGAACACCGGGGACGGAGCGACGATCTCGGCGAGATAGGGGTGGGTCGTGTTTTTGTACACGCTGGTGATTTGTTTCACGTAATTGCGCGTTTCAGAGTACGGCGGGATGCCGCGGTACCTTTCGACGGCCATTTCGCCGGCATTGTAGGCGGCGAGCACCAGCGGCACTTCGCCTTTGAAATAAGCCATCAGCCAGCGCAGATAAGCGAGCCCGCCCTTCAGGTTCTGCACCGGGTTGAACGCGTTTGTCACGCCGAAGCGCTCGGCCGTGGCCGGTATGAGCTGCATCAATCCCTGCGCGTTCTTGGGCGACACCGCCTTTGCGTCGAACTGCGATTCGACCGAGATCAGCGCCATCACGAGGTTGGGGTCGATTGCATATTGCGGCGCCCATTGCTGGACCATGAGTTCGATGTCTTTTCTGACTGCCGGCACCGCCGCCGCCGCCGCAGTCTGCGCGGCGATGGTGATTTCTTCGCTCAGGCACGCGGGGACCACGCTGCCGACCCCGCGGCTGATGTAGGGAAGAATTTCCTTCGCGCGCTCACTGCCGCGTTCGGCCGCCATGTTGATCAACAGCGCGCCCACGCCTTCGTTGGCCATCATTTCGCGGCCGGAGGCATGAATCAGCCCCAGTTCGAGCAGCGCATCGACATTGCCGCGCGCCGCCGCCTTGCAGTACAGCAGATTGGACCTGGAAATATCCCGCGCAACTTCGTCGCCGCGCTTGTATTTCTCGGCGAGCGTGAAGAGCGCGGCAACGTCGCCGCGCTTTGCTGCGGCCTCCAGCGTTTCGACGTCCGCCGCAGGCTGTGCGCTAGCGCCGGCGCATGCGAGCACCAGGCACAGGGCCAGGCAGCAAGCGGGCAGGGCGGGGCGCATTTTTTGCGGGGTCGGTTTCATGTCCGGTGCGAATAATACCCGCGGCCGGTGCGAGGCGAAAGCCGCGCAGTGCAGACCGGCCGACACCATGGATAGATCACCTTTGAATGCCGGTCGTGCCGCAGTGGTAAGATTGCGTAACCGTACCGACAAGAAGTGCGGTGAAAATAATAAACGCAGTTGTCCATAACCTCACTTTTAGGGAAAACACATGAAACCTTTGCTCCTGACCGCGGCCGTCATGACAGTCTTTTTGAGCGCATGCGGCAAAGAACCCGCAAAGCCGGCAGCTCCAGAAGTTCCCGCCACGGCGGTAGCCCCCGCACCGGCAGCCGCGCCCGCTCCTGCCGGCGAAATGAGCAAGGAAGACAAAGATAAGGCCATGGAAGCTGCCAAAGCAGCCGCCAAGTCTGCAGGCGGCGGTAAGGAATAAAAGCACGAGCGAGGGGCCGGGAATGTCAGCAAATGCCAACCGTCAGGCGGGCAAGCCTATCGATGTAACCCGCGTCAGCGCCGCCGTCGGCGCGCAGGTCGAATGCGGCGATGTCAAAGCGTTAGATGCCGCTACTTTCGCAGCAGTGCATGCCGCGTTTCTGGACAACGTCGTATTGCTGATACGCGGCCAGCAACTCACGGTTGCCGACCTGCTCGCGTTCGGCCGCCGTTTCGGCGAACTCACGCCGGGGGCCCCGGTGCATATCGGGCAGAAACCGCGCGATGAGCAGTACCCGGAACTCGCGATCATTTCCAACGTGATCGAAAACGGCGTGGCCATCGGCGGCCTCGGCGATGGCGAAGCGGTATGGCACACCGACAGCTGCTTTAACGATGTGCCGCCCAGTTGCAGCATTCTTTATGCGGTGGAAATTCCGCCGACCGGCGGCGCTACCGGTTTCGCCAATATGTATACGGCGCTGGATACGTTGCCGCCGGCATTGCGCGGCCGGATCGCGCACAAGACCATCAAGCACGACAAGCGCTATACGTCGGGCGGGCAACTGCGGCCGGGTTTCCTGGCCGAGCAGGACATTCGTGCAAGCCCGGGCCCCAGCCATCCGATCGTACGCAAGCATCCGGAAACCGGGCGCAGCGCGCTGTATCTCGGCCGCCGGCCGCACGCTTATATCAACGGCTTGCTGCTGGCAGAGTCCGAAGAACTGCTCGATGCGCTGTGGGCGCACGCCACGCGGCCTGAATTCACCTGGCACCATCAATGGAAGCTCGGCGACATCCTGATCTGGGACAACCGCTGCGCGATGCATCGCCGCGATGCGCTCGACCCCGCGACGCGGCGCATCATGCATCGCACGCAATGCAAAGGGACGCCGATACTCGAAGGCATTTGAAACGATAAAAACAGTTTGCAGGGAGGAGTCATGGAGATAAAGTTTTCGCGCGGGCTGGCGGCAATTGCCGCGCTGGTTCCGCTGGCGCTGTGCGCGGGGCCTGCGTGCGGCCAGGAATATCCCAACCGCATCATCAAAATCATCACCGCGGCGGCGGGCGGCGGCAGCGATTTTATCGCGCGCATTCTCGCGCAGGGCATCGCGGGCCCGCTGGGCCAGCAGATCGTCATCGACAACAAGGGCACCGGCGTGCTCGCCGGCGAGGCCGCGGTGAAGGCGCCGCCCGACGGTTATACGCTCACCGTGCAGGGCGGGGCGTTCTGGATCGGGCCGTTGTTGCGCAAAACGGTATACGACCCGGTGAAGGATTTTCTGCCGATCTCGCTCATCGTGCGCGAAGTCAATATCCTTGCCGTGCATCCCGCGGTGCCGGCGCAGTCGGTGCAGGAACTGATCGCCTACGCCAAGGCCAATCCGGGCAAGCTGAATTATTCTTCGCCTGGCGTCGGCTCCACGACACAACTTGCGTCCGAGTTGCTCAAAGCGATGGCCGGCGTGAACATCGTGCACGTGCCTTATCAGGGCAATCAACCCGCGATCTCCGCGATGATGGGCGGCGAAGTGCAGATGGCGATTTTCGATGCCGGGCTGATCGCGCCGCAGGTCAAAGCGGGCCGATTGCGCGCGCTGGCGGTGACAAGCCTGGAGCCTACCGCGCTGGCACCGGGCCTGCCGACGATGGCGGCTTCAGGCCTGCCGGGTTACGAATCAATCGGCATGACGGGCATTTTTGCGGTGGGCGACAAGACACCCAGGCCCATCATCGCGCGGCTCAACCAGGAGGTCCTGAAATTTCTCGCCAAGCCCGAAATCAAGGATCAGTTTCTGAAAAGCGGGGTCGAGATGGTGGGCAGCACGCCGGAGCAGTTCGCCGAGGCCATCAGGGCCGACGTCGCCAAAATGGGCAAACTCATCAAGGACATCGGCCTGCGCGTCGAATAACTGCCGCCACCGAGGAGAAATTCACCATGAACGATCTGACCGCCACTCCCAAAACCGGCGCTGCCGGTTTTCCGCTCGCATCGGCGAGTCCCGCCGCGCTGGGCTTTCACGAGCCCGCGCTGGCGCGCCTGCGCGCCCTGATCCAGTCGCATGTAGCCGAAGGCCATTACCCGGGCGCGCAGATCGCGCTCGCGCGGCACGGCCAGTTGGCGCTCTATGAGTCGTTCGGCAGCGCGTCAACGAGTCCCAAGACAGCGGCCACGGCCGACACGCTATGGCTGCTGTTCTCGAATACCAAGGTGATTACTGCTGCTGCAATCTGGGCGCTGGTCGAAGACGGCGCGCTGCGCTTCGCCGACCGCATTGCCGACCACGTTCCTGAGTTCGCCAAACACGGCAAGGGCGACATTACACTCGCACAGGTCATCAGCCATCGCGCCGGATTTCCGAGCCAGGCGGTTTCATCCGCGGCGTGGACCGACCACGAGCAGATGAAGCGCGAGGTGTGCGACTTCACGCTCGAATGGACGCCAGGGACGCGGCTGCACTACCACGCGAAGTCGGCGTTCTACACCGCCGCAGTTCTGATCGAGGCAGTGACCAAGGGCGATTACCGCGACTTCGTGCGCCAGCGCATCATCGAGCCATTGGGCCTCGCGCGCGAAATGTTCGTCGGCCTGCCCGATGCGGAGCACGGGCGCGTCGCCGGGATTTACGAGCCCATCAACGGCAGCCAGGTGCCGCTCAATGACGAGAACACCGCGCCTTACCGCCGCGCCGGCGTGCCCAGCAGCGGCGGATTTGCCACCGCGCGCGCGATGGTCGCGCTCTACCAGATGATGGCGAACTACGGAAAGCTGAACGGCAAGCGCCTCTTTTCGCGGCGGCTGATCGAGCATGTCACGCGCAACCATACCGGCGACATGGTTGACGGCGGCATGGACATGCCGATGCATCGCGGGCTGGGCGTACACGTGCGCGGCAATACGGACACCATCAGGGGGCTGGGCACGATCGCGTCGCCGCGCACCTACGGGCACGGCGGCGTCGGCAGTTCATACTGCTGGACCGATCCGGACTCGGGCGTTTCGTTCGCTTACCTCACCAACAGCCGCATTCCCGATCCGTGGCACAGCCGCCGGCTCGACATCATCTCGAACATCGTGCATTCGGCGATCGACTGAGCCTTTTTCACCGGCAGCTGAGCTGCTGCGGCCTGTGCGCTTTCATGGCGCGAAACCCGGCATAATTGCGGCATGTCGCCCTCGACCGTCTTTGCGCCGCCCGCCGCCGCATTCGTTTGCCTCATCGCTCTGGCCCCCCACGCTGGCGCGCAAAGCTATCCCGCAAAACCCGTGCGGATCGTTGTCAGCCTCGCTTCCGCGGGCGGCATGGATATCACCATGCGCATGGTCGCGCAGAAATTGGGCGAGCGATTCGGGCCGCAGTTCTTCGTCGAGAACCGGCCCGGCGCCGGCGGCGCGCTCGGCAGCGAACTCGTCGCCAAGGCACCGCCGGACGGTTATACGCTGCTCGCAGCGAGCATTGCCTATGCGGTCATCCCGAGCTCGCATAAAAATCTGCCCTATGATCCGGTCCACGATCTCACGCCGGTCGTGGTCATGGTGAAGACGTCCAATGTACTCGTTGTGCATCCGTCATTGCCGGTAAGGTCGGTCAGGGAGCTGATCGCGTTGGCGAAGGCGCATCCCGGCGAGCTGCGCTATTCGTCGTCGGGCCACGGCGGTTCGGCGAATTTGATCATCGAAGCTTTCAAGCTCGCGACCGGCACTGATATCCTGCACGTGCCGTACCGCGGCGCCACGGCAGGTGTGGTCGATCTTCTGGCGGGGCGGATTTCGCTCAGCATCGTGAGCGTCGCATCGTCGATGGCTTATGTGAAGCAGGGCCGGCTGCGCGCGCTGGCGACGCCGGGCGCAAAGCGCACGCCTGCAGCGCCGGAACTGCCGACGATTGCGGAATCAGGTGTGCCTGGCTTCGCGGTCGAAAACTGGTACGCAATATTCGCCCCCGCCGCCACACCTAAGGAAATCTTGGCGCAGCTGAATGTGGAAATCGGCAAAATTCTCTATGCTCCGGAACTGCAGGAGCGCCTGGCCGTGAACGGGCTGGAACCCGCTGCGGAGTCGCTGCCGAACACCAATGCGTACATCAAATCCGAAATCGCACGCTGGGCAAAAGTCGTGAAAGCAGCGAGCATCGCGGCGGAATGAGTCGTGAGGGTGAAGGAACCCTTTGCTTTGGGCGATCGGCGAGGGGCAAAGTAATGAGACGCGTGATGCGTACCGTTATACCGCTGCTGATTTTGCTCGCCGCGTTCGGCGCGACTGCGCCGGCCGACCTCTACAAATGGGTCGATGGACGCGGCGTAACCAATTATTCCAACGCGCCGCCTGCTGCCGCATCGGGCAAATCGACGCGCGTCGATAACACGATTTCGGTGTACACCCCGGACGAAAGCTTCATGCAGGCGGTCAAGGCCTGGCGCGAGCGCGCCATCAAGTCGTTAAGCGAACCCGAGCCGGCAAGATCGCCGGTCGCGCGCATTTCCGCGCCACCGCAGTCGGGTTACGAAAAATGCCTGCTGTCCGGACGGCTGGGTTGCGATGATTTGTATGGCAACAATTACTACCACGCGTAGCTGCCGGGTCCTGCGGTGCGCCCGCTGCGCGTCGTACAGTCCGTGTTTTTTCCTTCACCGCGTCCGCCGGCTGCGCGTCCCGACGAAACCCGGGTGAGCCGCATTTCTCCTGCGCGCTGACCACGCGTGCTTTGCGCCCAGGCGCAGCTTCCTTGCGCGGGGCGAGTCCCGAATACGCGCGCGATTTCCCCTCTTATCCGCGCTTTGCGGCGCCGGCGTCCGCCTGATAATTGCGCCGTGCGCATCAGTACGTTCCATGCGCAGGCGCGCGAATTCCCGGACAGCGACTCCATGGCTGAAAAAAAACCTTTCGAAATCGCGCGCGAGGCGCTGATGATGCTTGCCTCGCGCAAGCTGATTCCGACGCCCGATAACTATCAGTCGGCGTACAGCGAAATCGCCGGCACGCCCAATATCGCGCCTTTTCCCGCGGACGCCATGCGCGGCATTGCGCAGGCGCTGCCGGCAAGAAGCACGGGCCAGAAAAAGCACAAGGAACTGCTGGAGCACGCCATCGGGCACGCCGATTGGGAGGGCGTGAAGACCGCGATGGTAGGTTTTGCCAGCATGGCGGCAGCTCCCGTCCGCGCCGCCGCGCCGGCTGGAATCAGCGGAGAGTTTCTCGAGCAGTTGGCGCGGCTGGTCGAGAACACTTTGCCCGCGCTGGGGGGCGATGATGCGAAGTTTCTGGACCAGGTCGCGCAGCTGATCAAGGCGTTGCGCGACCCGTCTCCCGAGAGCGCCACCGTTAAATCGCTGCTCGCCAATTTCACCCACCGTCTTTCGTTTGCCGCGGAAGACCAGGCCGAAGTCAGGGCGACTTTGCTGAAGCTTCTGCATCTCATCATCGGCAACATCGGCGAGCTGCATCAAGACGACGCGTGGCTAAAGCGCCAGATCGATCCGCTGATGGCGGCGGCCAGGCCGCCGCTGACGCTGCGCCGTCTCGACGACCTGGGGCGCCGGCTCAAGGACCTGATGTTCAAGCAGGTAGAAGCCAAGGGGCGGACCCTCGAGGCCCAGCAACAGATGCGCTTGCTGCTCGCAACGTTCCTCGAGCGCCTGGCGCAGATGACCGAATCCACCAGCACGTATCACAACCGCATCGAAGAGAGTGCACGCCTGATCGAGCGGGCAAAAACCATCGAAGAAATAGCACCGTTGCTCAAAGACGTAGTCAGCACCACTCGCGGCATCGCATTCGACATTGGCAAGGTGCGCGACGAATTGCGGGGTATGCGAGAAAAGGTCACCACGACGGAGGCGGAACTTGCCAAGTTGCAGAACGAGCTCGACAGCATGAGCGCAGAGGCGCGGCACGACACTTTGACCGGCGCCTTGAATCGCAAAGGTCTCAGTGAGGCGCTTGAGCGCGAGCTGGCGAACGTACAGCGCCACGATACGCCATTGTGCGTGGCATTGCTCGACATCGACAATTTCAAGAAGCTGAACGACAGCAACGGACACGCGACCGGCGATGCTGCACTTACGCACCTGGTGGCAGTGACCCGCGAAAGCATGCGCACGCAGGACACGCTGGCACGTTTTGGCGGAGAGGAGTTCGTCATTCTTATGCCCGACACCGTCATGGCAGACGGTATAGACGCGATGACACGTTTGCAGCGCGCGTTGACGAAGCGTTTTTTTCTGGCGGGCAGCGAAAAGATACTTATTACTTTCAGCGCCGGGGTCGCCCAACTCGCGGCAGGCGAAAGCGGCGACGATGGCATCAAGCGCGCGGATCAGGCCATGTATTTGGCCAAACGCGCGGGGAAAAACCGCGTCGTCGCGGCCTGAGCGGCGCGGCTGTCGCACAACGCACGCCGCTCCGCCGCGGTCACGGTAGAATATTGGCATGTCAATCAAAGCGCGTTTCGAACTTCGCGAAAAGCTCGGTGAAGGGGCCACCAGCGAAGTGTACGACGCCTACGATAAAAGCCTGCGGCGCCACGTCGCGATCAAGCTGTTCAAGAAACTCAATCGCGGCGGGGTCTACGCGGAACTGAAGGAGAGGTTCCTGGTCGACGCGCGCGCTGCGGCCGGCGTATCGCACCCCAACATCGTGACGATTTACGACGCCGGCAGTTTCGACGACGGCATCGCCATTGTC
>CANJHY010000061.1:0-24921 GCA_947474275.1 Betaproteobacteria bacterium | reverse complement strand
TTTAACAGTGCCATCCAGCTCATCAAGGCAAATGCCCGTGGCTTTAGGAGCTTTGCCAATTACCGCGTAAGAATCTTGTTTCATTGTGGCAAGTTAGATATGAGCATCGCTTGAAGAAAAAATCACCGCAGATTCGTCGAAGAACCATAATAATTAAAGCTTCACCGCAAAGGACGCAAAGGAAGGCCAAAACCAAGGGCGATGTACAAACAACGGGCGATGGCAATCATGAAATCTCAAAGGTTCTTTGGAATATCCCTTTTCCGGGTTCCTTTGCGTCCTTTGCGGCCTTTGCGGTTCAAGATCCAATCGCCTTGGAATTATGGTTTAGCCTAGTTCAAAAGCCTCTGCCACCAGCCGATAGGACTCGAGCCGGGTGCGGTAATCGCCGGTGATGGTAATCATCATCATTTCATCGGCTTCAAACTGCGCCTGCAGCGCGAGCAGCTTGGCCTTGACCGTCTCCGGCTTGCCGATGACGACGCGGCGGCGGTTATACGCGATGCGCTGCTTCTCCTCGGCGGTATAAGCGCGGGCTTCGGCCTCCTGCTGACTCGGCACCTGCGAATTGATGCCGTAATCCATGTTGAGCCGCCGCAAATCTATGCTCATGGCGCGCCGCTCGGCTTCCGCGTCGGTTTCCGCGCAGATCACGAAGACGGTCAGCAAAGCATGCGGTTCAGCATCGCGCGGCGACGGCTGGTAGCGGCGCTTGTAATCACGCATCACGCTGTCGCCGCCGTCGGCGCTGATGAAATGTGCAAAAGCGAAACGCAATCCGAGTTGCGCCGCCAGCGCGCCGCTGTAATCCGAAGAACCCAGCAACCATACTTCGGGCGCGGTCGGCCCCATCGGCTGCGCTTTGACCTTGGCGAACGGATGTCCGGCCGGCATGGCATCGTCTAGATAGGCGACCAGGTACTGCACCTGCTCGGGGAAATTGTCCGCAGTCGGGTAACTGCCGCCGCTCATCGCCATCGCAGTGGTCTGGTCGCCGCCCGGCGCGCGCCCGACACCGAGATCGATGCGCCGCGGAAACAGCGCTTCGAGCATGCGGAACTGCTCGGCGATTTTGAGCGGGCTGTAGTACGGCAGCAGGATGCCGCCGGTGCCGACGCGTATCGTCGAGGTTGCCGATGCGACCGCTGTGACCAGGATTTCCGGGCACGGGTCAGCCAGCGCCTGCAGCGCGTGATGCTCGGCCAGCCAGTAGCGGTAATAGCCAAGCTCTTCCGCTGCCTGCGCGAGCTTGATCGTTTCTGCCACCGCCTGCGCGGGGGTGTGCCCGCTGATGATGGGTGATTGGTCGAGGACGCTGAGTTTCAATTGAATGATCTTTTAAAAATCTGGAAAGAAGAACCCACACCCATCAGCCGCAGATGAACGCAGATAAACGCGGATGAAATCCAAGAATTCAGAAATACCGGATTGTTAACCGGATAGTAACGCCATTTCGTGATTCGATATCTGCGTTTATCCGCGTTTATCTGCGGCTAAAATATCTTTAGCGCTCCGAGCCCCTGATGAATTCGTTCAGCACAGCATTCCAGGCGAGTGCCAAGTTGGTGCGATTATAGCCACCGCCGCCGAAACCCATGATGCGCCCGTTCGACAACTCGTTGGCGAGTTCGCACAAGCTCTTCGCCGCATGGGCATGCGCGGCGGGAGAATACTTGAGATGCGCAAGCGGATCGCCCGCCAGGCTGTCGGCGCCGCACTGGAACACGATGAACTCCGGTTTGGACTTGCGCAAAAAATCGACGATGCGCTCCCATTCGCGCATGAACTGCTTGTCGCCGGACCCCGGCTGCATGGGAATATTGATTTTCGTACCTGCGGCCGCGCCTTTGCCGGTTTCATCGGCACCGCCCGTGCCCGGATAGAGAAACATGCCATCTTCGTGGATGTCGGCCACGAACACCTCAGGGTCGTGCTCGTACGGATAATAAAGACCGTCGCCGTGATGCACGTCGATATCCACGTAAGCCACACGCCTGATGCCGTACTTGGAACGCAGCGTATCGATGACCACGCCACAGTCGTTGAACACGCAAAAGCCCGCGCCGGTATCGCGCCGCGCGTGATGCAGTCCGCCGATAGGCTGAAAGGTGCGATAGACCTCGCCGCTCATGACGCGCTCCAGCCCTTCGAGTGCCGCACCGACTACGGCGGCGGACGCATCGTAGACACCGGGATATGCGGGCGTGTCGCCGTAATCTATCGACCCCAAACCGAGTTCGGACAAGCCGTCGACGCGTTCGACATAAGTCGTGGTGTGGAAACGCTCGAGCTCTTCGCGCGACGCCGCGCGCGGCGCGGCAAGCGTCGCCTCCTTGTCGAGCCCCTGCTTGAGCGTTTCCTTCCAGAATGCATCCTGGCGGTCCGGGCCGAACGGATGCCCGTTCGGAAAGCCGTACTTGCCGAGCGCTTCGCCTACATAAAGTAAAACTTCCGCCGCCATCACAACTCCTTACGCCTCTCGCCTCTCGCCTCTCGCCTCTCGCCTCTCGCCTCTCGTCTCTCGCCTCTCGCCTTTACTCAGTCCAGCTTGGCGCCGCTTTCCTTGACGAGCTTCGCCCACTTGATAACGTCGGCGTTCATCATCTTGCGCATTTCTTCCGGCATATTGCCCACCGGCTCCGCGCCGTCTTCCGCGATACGGTCGCTAACTTCCTTCGTGCGCAGGATCTTGACGATTTCGTCGTGCAGACGCGTGACGAGAGCTTTGGACATCTTGGCCGGTCCGACGATGCCGTACCAACCGACGACCTCAAACCCGGGCAGCACTTCCGCTACTGCCGGAATGTCGGGTTGCGCGGCCAGCCGCTTGGGCGTAGTGACGGCGAGCCCTCGCACTTTGCCAGAGCGCATTGCGGTCATCGCGCCGGCGAGCCCGGCGAAGTTGTAGTGATACTGCCCGCCAATGAGATCGATCAGCGCCGGCCCGGTGCCCTTGTAAGGAATGTGCTGCGCCTTGACCCCCGCCATGAGATTGTAAAGCTCCCCCGCGAGATGGCCGCCGCTGCCGATGCCGGCAGAGCCGAAATTGAGCGCACCCTTGAAATTCCTGGTCCACTCGACGAATTCCTTCAGGTTCTTCGCCGGCAAAGACGGGTTGACGATCAGCAGCAGGCCGGCAGCAGTCAACTGTGTGATCGGCGTGAAGTCGTCAACCACTTTATACGGCAGCTTGGGATTCAGCGCTGCATTGACCGTGTGCTGATGGTAAAGCACCGCCAGCGTGTAGCCGTCGGGCGGCGAGTGCGCGGTAATCTCCGCCGCGATCACGCCCGACGCGCTCGCGCGATTGTCGACGATGACCTGCTGCTTCAGCGTATCGGTCAATTTGGCGGCGAACAGCCGCGCCAGAAAATCGGTGGTGCCGCCGGGTGCCGCCGGCGTGATCAGGCGGATCGGTCGGCTCGGATAATTGTCGGCGCCGAACGTTTCGGTGCCGAACACGATGGCCGCTGCGAACAATGCAATTGCGACAGTGGGATGCCTTCGATTCATTTTCTGCTCCGGTTTGTTATTTGTTCAATCAAACTCTCAATGCAGAGGACGCCGATATAATTCCAGACCTCGCACCGCATCAAGGTTAAATTACATAATCTTATCTGCATTCATCTGCGGTTATCGGCGGCTCCAAATTATTTTGGAGATCGCTTCTGCTAAAACAGCGCGAGCTGCGTGTCGCCCTCACGCTTCACTATCGGCGGCTTGAAGCGCGTCGTCACCGGCGTGCGATGCCGCCTGCCGACATCGAAACCGAACCGCCTGCTCGCGATGTCGAAACGCTTGCGCAGCAAATCGGCGAGCTCGCCGCTGCCGCGCATGCGGCTGCCGAAATTCGGATCGTTGTCGCGCCCGCCGCGCATCTGGTGCACGCGGCTCATCACGTGCTGTGCTTTCAGCGGGTAGTGTAGCTCAAGCCAGTTTTTGAAAAGGTCTTTCAACTCGTAAGGAAGGCGCATCAGCACATAACCCGCGCTGCTTGCGCCGGCCTCGTGCGCTGCCTCCAGCACCGGCTCGATTTGATGGTCGGTCAGAAACGGGATCACCGGAGCGACGAGGACGCCGACCGGTATGCCCGCCGCGTTCAGGCGCCGTATTGTCTCGATGCGGCGCGCCGGTGCCGAGCAGCGCGGCTCAAGCCGCCGCGCCAGATCGTGATCGAGATTGTTGACCGATATATATACGTTGACGAGGTTCTTTTCCGCCATCGGCGCCAGGATATCAATGTCGCGCTCGACCATCGCGTTCTTGGTGACGATGCCGACCGGGTGCTCGCACTCCGCCAGCACTTCAAGAATGCTGCGCGTGATCTTGTATTCGCGCTCGATCGGCTGGTACGGATCGGTGTTGGCGCCGAGCGCGATTAATTCGCATTTGTAGCCGGGTTTTGCGAGTTCGGCGCGCAGGAGTTCCGCCGCGTTCGTTTTCGCGAACAACTGCGTCTCGAAATCGACACCCGGCGAAAGGTTCATATAGGCGTGACTCGGACGAGAGTAACAATAAATGCAGCCATGCTCGCAGCCGCGGTAGGGATTGATCGACTGCGTGAAAGGAACATCCGGCGACGCATTGCGCGAAATGATGCTTTTTGCACGCTCAATGGTGACGTGCGTCTTCAGAGCTGGAAGCGGGTCATCCCCCTCTCCCCTCTCTCCTCTCGCCTCACCCGCAGCCGGCGGCTGCGCCCACCCGTCGTCCACCGACTCGCGCGTAATGTGCTCGAACCGCCCCTCCGGATTGATCGCCGCACCGCGCCCTTTGCGCGGGCCGGCCTGCTCGTGGTTGACGGTTTTGAGTGGCATGGCTGAACGTTAGCGAACCGCGCGGGTCAAGTAAAGTGAATGTGCAACTGTCAGACTACTATTGTTTTTTCGTCGCAAGTGTCCGCTCGATAGCGGCCAGCGCCTTGGGGTCGGCACTGCCCTGCGCGCGGGCGAGATCCACCGCAACCGCGCCGAGCTGTTTGTAGATCTCGGCCACGCGCGGATCCCAAGCGGCGAGCGCATCGACCTGGCGCGCCACTACGGCGTGATCGCCGCGCGCTATCGGCCCGGTCAACGCTTCGACCGTGCCCAGCCTGAAAACATTGTCCAGCGTTTCGCGCACCAGCGGCTCCATGACGTGCAATGCTTCATCGCGCTTGAAGCCGGACTTTTCGTAACTGCGGATGCCGGTTTCCAGCAGCGCAGTCAAGTAATTGCAGACGATGACGCTCGCCGCGTGATAAATGGTCTTGAATGCGGGATCGATTTCCGCCACGCGCGCGCCGCTTAATTCAAATGCCGGCTTCAGCACCGCAAGCGCTGCCGCATCACCTTCCACCGCGCAGTACGTGCCGTCGAAAGTTTGCGCGGCCAGTGCGGGGTCGGCAAAGCTTTTGAGCGGATGCACGCTCGCCACTGCCGCGCTGCAGCCTACCGCGGCCGCGAGATCGCGCGACGGCAACGCGCCGCTGCAATGAAATACGACGTTGCCCGGTTTGAGCAGCCCGCTGGCCGCGAGCGCTTGCCCGCTCGCCACGATCTGATCGTCGGGCGGCGTCAGCATCCATACATCGGCGGAACGCATGTCCGCCAGTGCGCCGACCGCGCGTCCACTTCCTATAAATGCCACCGCGGCGGCGCCCGCCACCGCCGTCGAATCGAATACGTCGCCGATCGCAAACGCGCCTTTCAGCGCAAATACCCGCGCCAAAGTGCGTCCGGCGCGGCCGCCGCCGATGACGTTAAGGACTATTGCCATCCGATGACATCGTAGCCGCGATCGCGCAGGCAGCGCTGCACGAAATTGCGGTAGGTCGGATTGGCGTCGTTGCGGAATGCCCCATGCACTGCGCCCGCAGCGCCGCCAACCGCCGCACCCGCCGCGGCACCCGCGCCAACGCTGCCGCCGCGGATCAGGGTGCCCACTCCGGCCGCTGTCGCGCCCACCGCCGCGCCCTCCGCGCCGCGCTTGACGACCTGGTTGTTCGATTTGGCCACGCCGGCATCGTCGGCGAGCAGCATGCACTGGTCGATGTCGCGCTGGGCGGTCGCGTCGCCAACGCTTTTGAGATGCGCGTTCGGATAAAACACCGGCCGTTGCGTTGTCGCGCAAGCCGCCAGCACGGTTATCAACGCAATTGCAAGAACTCGCAGCTTGTTCAAGGCTGTCTCCAGTTTAAGGCCTGACGAACTACCACCAACGCATAGCATACCCGACGCGCTGACGGGCGCCGGGGCCAGATTGACCCACGCAGGCGGTGGCGCCTATTATTACGGCCTTCTGCCACCCCGGACGAAAGCCCCGCCATGGAATCAAACACCGACCGCTTCGGCAATCCGCTCGACCCCATCGTGCGCTACGCGCGCGGCACCATACTCAAAAGCACCGACGAAGAAGTCGCGCGCATGCTGAAAGCGCGGCAGCTCGTCGCTGAACGCGTCAGGGCCAAGGGGATGGACAGCGTCTACGACCTCTCGGGCATGAACCGCGGCAGCGGCATCACCGCCGAAGACACAGAGCACCTGACAAGCCACGTGCCCTTCTTCGAGCGCTTCGAAGGCAAGACCGAGCCGTACGCGCTCAAGCACATGGGCGCCGACCCGGCGAAGCACAGCGCCATCATCATGAACCGCGTGTCGGCAGCCAATTTCTGCGCGCTGACGACGATATTGAAACCCGGCGACCGCGTGCTCGCGCTGGCGCCGCTGAACGGCGTGTCCCACCCGTCTACCGTGCGGCCGATTTCGATGGCCGGCGCCAAGTTGCAGGAGTTCCACACCTACGCTGACCTTGAGCAAGAATGGCTCAAGGGCGGCGCGCCGCGGCTCCTGCTCATCACGCCGATCAGCGCCTCGAAACGCCATTTGCCGTTCGAAGAATTCACCAAGGCGCTGGCGCTGCCGAGAAAGCCGGACACCATCGCTTACGTGGACGACGCGCACATGGCGTCGCGCGTGGCGTTTTTCGAAGAGCCGCGCACATTCCAGGTCGGCAACATCGATCTGGCTGGCTGCTCGGCCGACAAACACGTGGCCGGACCGCGCGCCGGCGTGCTGGTCGGCCGCAAGGACCTCATCGTTGAAGTCGGCTCGCGCGCGTACGAACTCGGACTCGAGGCGCAGGCCGGGCAATACGTCGGCGTCGCCAACGCGCTCAAGAACTTCGATCCTGCCGTGGTCAAGAAAGCAGGCGAACTCGCGAAGCAGCTGGTCGAAGTGCTCGCGCAGAAGTACGGCGCGAAGCGCGCCTATCTCGGCGGACCGGGTGTGTCGATTACCGGCGACGACGTCATCGATATCGCAATCGAGCAGCGCGGCGGCAAGGTCAAGCCGAAACTGGTCGGCGTCGAAGCGGCGGGCCTCGTCGCCATGGAAATGCTCGAGAAGGACGGCGTGCTGACCATAGGCGCCGTATCCATGCCCGGCAGCGCGCCGGTCATGCGCCTGATGATGTATCCAGACGGCTCGCGGCTCGGCATGGAACGCATCGTCGCAGCACTCGACGCGAGCTTCGACCGTCTCGCCGAGGTGATAGACGACGTAGACGCCGCGCGCAAACAACTGCTCGGCAAGTAGCGCGATGAAAAAAATCGCGCAAGTCCTGCTGGTATTGGTCGGCGCATTTTCTTTAAGCGTTGGCGCGCAGGGCTTTCCGTCGAAACCGGTGCGTCTGGTCGTGCCGTTTCCCGCGGGCGGCGGCTCGGACGTGATCGGGCGCATCGTCGCGCAAAAACTGGGCGATCGCTTCGGCCAGCAGGTCGTGGTCGACAACCGCGCGGGTGCGGGCGGCTCGATCGGCACCGAGGCCGTGGTGAAGTCGGCGCCCGATGGTTATACCGTGGTGCTCGCATCGACTTCCGAAATCGCGATCAATCCCAGCCTTTACTCCAAGCTCAACTACGACACGGTGAAGGACTTGGCACCCATCGGCATGGTTGCATCGACTCCGATGGTCGTCATCACTCACCCCTCGTTGCCGGTGAAAAACGTCAAAGACCTGACCGCACTCGCCAAGGTCAAGCCCGGCGAAATCAACGTGGCATCGGCCGGCACCGGCACCATCACGCATCTGTCCGGAGAGCTTTTTCGCTCGATGATCAACGTGACATGGACCCACGTGCCGTACAAAGGCGCGCCGCCGGCGTTGACCGATCTCGCGAGTGGGCAGGTGCAGGTGATGTTTTCATCGCTGCCGGCCGCCATGGCTTTCATCAAAAGCGGCCGCATCAAACCGATTGCCGTATCGAGTCGCACGCGCGCCGGCGCGCTGCCCGAAGTGCCGACGGTCATCGAAGGCGGCGTCGCGGGCTATGACGTCGAATACTGGTACGGCATTTTCGCGCCGGCGGCGACACCGCGCGACGTGCAGACGCGGTGGGGCGACGAACTCGTTGCCATTCTGAAACTGCCGGACACCGTTACCAGTCTTGCCAACCAGGGCGCGGCGCCGGGCCGTCTCGCCCAGCCGCAATTTGCGGACTTTGTGAAAGCCGAAGTCGTGAAGTGGGGCGGCGTAGTTAAATCTTCAGGCGCGAAAGCCGACTGAGCGCCGCGGAAATCGGCCTGCTCTAAACTTCCTGCGTGATCTCTGGTACGATTCGGTTTTTACACGAAATCCCAAGGAAAGCAGTCATGGCCCAGCAACCCGAAGGCAAGAGCATGAACCTGAAGATGGACGCGGCGAACGTGTTCCGCGAAGACGTCTACACGGACCGCAAGGTCGGCACCATCCGCTGCCTGACGCCGGTCACCAGCGACGGCGCGCCTGACCCCGGCCGCAAAGCCACTTATGTCGGCGAAGCGCAGATCCTCACCCCCATGGGCGCGATCCCGGTGACCTTCGAGATCGAAGCCGACGGACTGGCCGACGCCGTCAAAAAATACGAAGCCGCCGCCACGGAAGGCGTCGAGCGCACCCTCAAGGAAATCCAGGAGTACCGCCGCCAGCAGGCTTCGTCCATCGTCATCCCGCAAGGCGGTGGCGGCGGACTGCCCGGCATGGGCGGTGGCGGCGGCAAAATCCAGATGCCGTGAAACTCTAAAGCATCAGGCAACCGCCGATAAACGCAGATTGACGCCGAGAGTAAAACAAGCACACGACATCATCCGTATTGGATCTTGGTTTTATCCGCGTGTATCTGCGTGCATCGGCGGTTCCTGCTGGTTTTTAAAGTAACTCCTGGTTAATTTGCCGGAATTATCGGCAGCACCAAACACGACGGGTAATCGCCGCCGGCGTAGACCGTGTTCTCGGCTCCCGCGTTGTAATCGCCGTGATAGTGCGTGTACGGCGCGCTGCCGACTCCATCGCGCGGCTGCACGTCGACGCGAATGCGACCGGATTGATTGCGCCGGTCGACACGTTGTTAATGACCACCGTGTAGCCGCACGGGTTTGCCTGGCCATTGCGCCGCTGGTTGCTGCGCCGCCTGCGCGATGCCTGCACCCAGCGCGCACAACGCGACGCCCACACAAAACGTTCTGCGATAAAACATCATTCCTCCTCCTGCCCGTAATACTAAAGGGCAGCCCGTGCCCCTGTTTTTATTCGGGCTTGAGGTTCGCGAGACGGATGGCCTGCGTGAAACGCGTGTATTCCTCGGCGACGAAGCGCTGGAATTCGGCGGGCGTATTGGCGACCGGGTCAGCGCCCTGGCGTTCAAACAGTTCGCGCGTGGCCGGCACGTTGACGACCCTCGCAAGCGTCGCCTGCAATTTATCGAGTATGGGCCGGGGCGTTTTCGCCGGCGCCATCAACCCCATCCAGCCGCTCGACAGATAACCGGGCACGCCGGATTCGATCACCGTCGGCAGATCAGGCATCAGCGGCGAGCGCTTGTCACCCGCGGTCGCCAGCGCGCGCAGGCGGCCCGCGCGCGCGTGGCTCAATACAGCGGGTGCCGGCGTGATCGTCACCTGTGATTCATTGCCGATCAGAGCGGTGACGGACGCACCACCGCCCTTGTAAGGAACATGCACGACGTCGATGCCGGCCATGTGCGTGAACAGCACGCAGGCGAGATGGCTTTGCGACGCCGAACCTGCGTTCGCCATATTAAGCTTGCCGGGGTTCGCTTTCGCGTAGGCGATGAGCTCCTTCACGCTTTTCACCGGCAGCGTCGGATGCACCGCCAGCACGTTCTGCGTGATCGCGAACAGCGAGATGTAGGCAAAATCCTTGATCGGGTCGTAGTTGAGTTTCTTGAACGTCTGCGGCGAAATAACCGCGGTGCCGGTGGCCACCGCAAACAGCGTGTGCCCGTCGGGCGCCGCATGCGCGACGACTTCAGCCGCCAGCGTCCCTCCCGCGCCGGCGCGATTGTCGGCGACAATCTGCTGGCCGAGTTCCTCGCCCATGCGGGCCGCCAATATGCGGCTCACGTTGTCTACCGATGCGCCGGGATTCTGCGGCACCATCAGGCGGATGGGGCGCGTGGGATAATCCGCTTCGCGCGGCGCCGCGTAAGCGCCCGCACAACCGGCGCACAGACTCAACAACAAAAATATTCGCTTGCCAAGCACTGCGGGTTCTCCTCGTTTTTGACACCCTGCATACTAGCGCCGGCTGTCGTTTGCGGCGCTATGGCACTCTCAGGCGGGTGAATATAACATGTGTCCCACGACATTTCCTGAGCGGCAGCAGCGTGCTCCAGCCTGGAAAATCCTGAACGCGGTTGACCGCGCTCTGCACAATACATGCAACAATTCTGTATGCCTGATCGCTACCTGCCCGTTTTGTTCTGGATACTCGCGCTCGCCGTCTGCGGGCGCAGCGCCGATCCTGCGCTGCAGATCTATGCCAACAGCAAGGACGCCGTAATCGTCACCGGCATGCTGGGCGATGAGCGCAGCCGCCACGATCTGACGCTCGCCATCGGCCAGGCGCTGGCCGGGAACGGCAAGGGTGGCGAAGTACACATCACCGTCGACAACACGGTCAGGCTCGTCGAATGGCCGCGCAAGCTGCAGGACGCCATGCCCGCGCTCACCGGCATTGCGGAATTGGCACTCACGGTGCAGGACAAGACGGTGACGTTGGCCGGCGCGCTGACTGCCGAAGAAAGGCGCGCGATGCCAGCAGCGCTGCAAGCGGTGTTCGGCCCCGGCTATGTGATTACCCTGGAGCCATCCAAAACAGCGGCAGAGCCGGCAGCGGCGGGAGTGGCGGCGGCCGAACCCACCGATAAAACCATAGACCCCGCGTCGCTCGTCCACAAGTGGTCGGTCGATGTCGCAAGTTCAACCACACGCAAAGCGCGCACCGCCAGCGATCCGCACGCCGGCTTTACGCTTTCGTACACGCGCGGCGACAAGCCGCAACCGCTGGACAACGATCAGGTGGGCAAATACGAATTCGATGGCGGCGTCGTCTGCACGTTGAGCGCGGCCGAAGACCGCGAGCGCAGGTTCGACGACCGCGTGTTGAACGAAACCGTGCGCTACTTCGACTGTCTCGGCGCATCGATAGACGGCGGGCCGTCGCCGGAAGGCAAGGAACCCAACGCCGTGGGTTGCTCGCATGCGGCGGGCCGCCCGCTTTTTTCCAACGAACGCCACACGCGCAGGTTCGCCGTGCTGCGCGACAAGACCCAGGTTGCCACGCTGCTCATCGAATGCCGGCCAGAACGTGCCCCCACCCAGAGCGAAGGAAGAATCGCCCTGCCTGAAGGCGCCGCGCCGAAATGACGACGCGCCGGCTTGCCATATTGCGCGTGACGCTGGCAACCGCGCACGTGCTCCTTGGCATTGTGCTGCTGCTGCCGATTGCAGCCATTGCAGGCTTCGGTACCGTGCACACGCTGACCAGGCTGCCGTTCAGCCTGGTGCTGATCGGCGTCGTGATTACCACGTTCCCGATGTGGATCCTGCTCGCCGGCATCCGCATGTTCTGGCGACTCACGCCGCGCGCCATTCGTACGCTGCAAATAATGGATTCACTGGTGATCTTCTGCGCACTGCTGTTGTGCGCATACGGCTGGATGGCGTACCGGGCCGCAGAGCAAAGTGCGGCGAGCGGCGGCGGGCTTCTGGGTGGATACGGCGTCATACCGCTCGCGCTCGGCTTGATGATCGGCGGCACCGCTGCCGTGTCGCTGTGGCTGCTGCGCCGCGTGTCGCGCACTATGCTGAAGCGCAAGCGCGCGACGATGGAGCACGCGTCAGAGCCGCCACCAGATTGAGTTTTCCGGGGCACAGCGGTTGCTGGGCTTTCCCGCCATTGAACCCTATACTCGTCAATTGATATTCATAGCCGATTGACGGAACCGATGAACGCACGCCGATTTATCCGAAGTTTCCTCTTTACGCTTGCCCTCTCCAGCACCCTGACCCACGCTGCCGACCCCGAGGCGGACCGGCAGCAGTTCCTGACGGGAATGCGCGCCGCCATAGTCAAAAATATTTCCACGCTGTGCGGCGTGAAGCCGAAGCAGCGCATCGAACTCAAAGTGGTGCTGCAGGACAACGGCTATGTCAAGGCGATGGCGCTCGTGCAGTCGAGCGGCGCCGCCGAATTCGATGCGGCGATCATGGTGGCGATTGCCGGGGCACAACCGTTCAGCCTGCCTACGGAACCGGCTGCGCGCAAGAACCTGCAAAACCTGAATTTCAAGTTCGACGCGTTTTCGATGCCGATTCCGGAGTGCAAGAAATAAAGGAATGCCGAGAGAGGTGATTCGCCGAGAGACGCTGGGCGAGAGGTTTCCTCTTTCGCCTCTCGCGCCATTCATCCTTCATCCGCACCCGCCGGCCGCTTGCGTCCATGCAGCATCGCCGCAACGAGATTTTCGCGATGGCGGTACGATGCGAGCGCCACGCCGCCCACATGCAGCGCAATCAATACGAGCAAGGCATCGGCAAGCGCTCCATGCAGTTCACCGACCCATTCCACTCCCCAGTAGCGGTCGGTTGTAGATAGCCAGCCGCTCAGGCCGACGAGAGCGATGACGATGAGCAGCAACACTATCATCCACCCACCCAGCGGATTGTGGCCGAGGTGGCGCGAGCGCCGCGTAACCGATGCGCTCGTGCCACACGCCATAACCTTCGCTGGTAAACCACGCGGCTGCGACGCACGCAGCGAGAGGCCAGTGCCCGGCGCGTACCAGCCGGTCACCAGACCCTGACAGCGGCCGCCACAAATAAAATCGTGCAAGCAGATTTCACAGGCGATCCCTTCGGTTTCATTTTTTGGCCTTCGCTTTGTCGAGCTTTTTCTGCTCCGCCGCCTTCAATCGATCCAGCATGGCAGCGTCGGGGTCTTTCCAGTTGGCGCCGGCGGCCCCCGCCATGAACGCAACCGCGCGGGCAAATTCATCGAGCGCCAGGTTCGGGTTGCCACCTTTGGGCGGCATCGCGCGCACGCCAAACCAGCCGTCTATCGTCAGCGTGACTTGCCCTTCCTTGATGAGGCGCGCCCACGCCTTCTTGTCGCCGAACTTCGGCGCATTGGATACGCCGGTGGCGTGACAGGCCGTGCAGACTTCCTTATAAACCTGCTCGCCGGATTTAGGTGTTTGCGCCCATCCCGCCTGCATGCTGGCAGCAAACAGCACGACCGACACGAAAACACCAACGGAAATGCGCGTATGACGGATAGCTGACCTGGACATTAAATATTGCCTCGCTCGAGAGTTGCGGGTTCGCCGCGTGCACCGATGCCATTCAACGGCGTCCGCGCATTTTGCACCTCAGTCAGGCGCCCTTCAACCTGTTGCCGCTAACTCCGGCAATCCGGCACCGGCCGGCGCAATGCGGCCTACCAGAAAGTCGAAATGGCGAAATGGAGCAAGCTCATCAAGGATGCGCGTATCGCGGTAGACTAAAAGCCCGAGAGACGAAGAAGCGGGATAGACGATAGACGGAGGATTTACGGCTCTTGCGCCTCTCGTCTCTCGGAATTTCAAACTACTTCATACTCACTTATCATGCGCTACCTCCTTATTCCCATCCTGCTCGTAGTCTCGACTGCCGCGAATGCGCAGGCGACCGACGGCTGCGGCGAAGTCGTAACCATCCCTACTCATTCCGGCACCACCACGCGCTACGCATTCGCGCCTGCGAAAGACGCGAAGATCGGCCTCGTGATGCTGATCGGCGGCGGCGGCTACATGAATCTCGACGACCAGGGCTGCCCGCGCCTTTTAAGCCGCAATGTGCTGGTGCGCATGCGGCCGCTGCTGAATGAAGCGGGAATCGTCACGGCGCTGGTCGACGCGCCGTCCGACATGAAAACCGAAGAAGGCCTCGGCGGCTTCCGCATCGCGTCCGGGCATGCCGAAGACCTCGGCAAGGTAATCGCCGAGCTGCGCGCGCGCATCAATGGCCCGGTCTGGATCGTCGGCCACAGCCGCGGCTCGCTGTCTGCCGCCAACACTGCGGCGCGCCTGACCGGCGGCCCAAATGCGCCCGACGGCGTAATCCTGATGTCCCCGATGCTGGTAGGCGACCACGGCGCGCGCAAAGCGTGGGTCGCGCACACCGTGTTCTCCACCAATCTGTCAGACATCAAGGTGCCGGTCCTTGTCATCGGCCATGCTGCCGACAACTGCGTGCGCTCGCCCGGCACGCAGATCAGCGAAGTCCTTGCGAAAACCAAAGGCACGCGCCAGCAGGCCGCCACCGTGACGGGCGGCTCCATTGCTCCCGGCCGGGCGCCTTCCGTCGCCGCCTGCGAACCCCGCGAACCGCATGACTTTGTCGATCAGCAGGACGAAGTCGCCGCAGGCATCGTTCGATTCATGCGCAGTGGAAATTACTAAACGGCAAAAACTCATAGCCGCCGATAAGCGCGGATGGACCTCGATCTGGACTAAATCCTATATACATCCAGTTAAGCATCGTGTTCGGAGAGGCCTAAGTTTGAAGCAATCGCGTTCGACGATTATTCAAGTAAAGGTCAAACCGAACTCGCGCGTTAGTGCACTCTCGCAGCTCGAATGCGGCGCATGGCTCGCCCAGCTTAAGTCGCCTCCCGTCGATGGCAAAGCGAACAAAGAGCTGATCGCGCTGATTGCCGGGCATTTTGGCTGCCCTAAGTCGGCCGTCTCCATAAAAAGCGGCGCATCCGGCCGTATGAAATGGGTTCGCGTGGACTGAGCTGCCCGCTAATGGCAAGCTGAATCTCAGTTTCGCCACTGCCATATTCCGGCATACTACCTGCGCGACACCCCATAATTAAAAAGGAGGAGCCCCATGCGTTACAACACCACGATGCTCAGTCTTGCCGTCACCGCTGCATTCACAGCCGGAATCGTCGTCTCGCCGTACGCTCTGCACACTATAAGCGATGCACATGCCCAGGCGGCGCCGCTTGCGCCCGCGATGATCGATCTCATGGCTCTCAAGCACGTCGACATTCCGGGCACGCCCAACCCGGAAATGAACTCCAGAGCATACGTCATCACCGACAACGGCACGGTTGGAATCCAGTCCGGAAACGTCGCGAAGCACATGCACCCCAAGACTGACGAAATTCAGTACATCATCGAGGGCAGCGGAGCGATGTGGCTGGGCGGCGAGCGCAAGGATTTCAAGGCGGGCACGCTGATCATCATTCCGAAGGGGACTGCGCATGGCGGCACGCTGGTCACCAGCGGCCCGGTCAAAGCCATCGCGATCAAGATCCCGCCGCAGCCTAAGGACGATACGGTCTTCGTAAACTGAGCGGATTGTCAGTATTTCATTCGTGAACTGCGGGCGTCGTTAAATGACGTCCCGCATGTTCGCGACCTTCTCCACCGCGCTGAAGTCCGCAAAAACCTTGTTCGCCCCGTCGCCGAGCACGCTTTTGGTGATGGTCGCGAATTTGTCGCGCAACTGGTCGTTCGTCAGCGGCTGCTTGGGCATGCCGGGGAACAATGACAGCTCCTGCGAGAACTCGCGGCCGTCTTTGAGTTTGACGGTAACGCGGCTGGCGAGCGGATTGTCCTTGGTGGTTTCCTTGCGCAGCTCGACTTTGGTGTTGCGGCACAGCGCGCGGATCTTTGGGTCGTTGCGCGACTCTTCGGAGAACGAGCTCGGGTCGCGCGGATTGCGGTAGAACGCGAGCGCGACGTTGAACGGGGCGCTGTACTGCGCCATCGTCATGTCCTGCGGCTCGGGGATATTGTGATGGCTGACCATCTTCTCACTGCCCGCAATGGTGACCGAGGCGATGTCATCGCCCTGAAACTTGTGCTTCTCCTGCAGCTCCAGCGCTACCGTCACCGGCACATGCGAAGAGATATGGCAGGCGTAGCGCTTGAACGTCAGCAACAGTAATTTCCATGTTTCGCCCAAACCAGCCGTGAGCCGCGCGGGATCGCCCTCGTGGCAGAACACGTTCATATAGCCGAACTTGCCTTCGAGCACGGTCGCAGGGCCGTTGAAACCGCCCTTGGCGAGCGTGGCTGCCAGCACGCCGGATTCCGCGGCGCGCCCTAGGTGCAGCCGCTTCACGTTGCCGCCACCGCCTTTCGAAAACTCGAGCAGGCCGGACCCCAGCGAGCCTGCAATACCGAGCGCGTTGGTCATCTGCTCGGCATTGAGCTTCAACAGGCGCCCCGCCACGACTGCGCCGCCGAATGCGCCCGTGACACCCGGCGCGTGAAAACCGATGTGCTCGGTCGACTGCTTTGATGCGTCGCCTATGCGGTGCATGACTTCGCCGCCCGCGACGATCGCAGTGAGGAATTCCTTGCCGCTGGCACCGACCTCTTGGGCGATCGCGAGGCCCGGCGTAGTCAGCGAAGCGCCGGGGTGCACGCCGGCGCTTGGCTGCGCAAGGCAATCCATCTCGAACGCATGCGCCAGTGCGCCATTGGCCAGCGCCGCCATCGGCGCGTGCAGCTTCAACTTGGTGCCGAGTACTGTGCTTTTTCCGCCCGTGCCGTACTGCTCCGCATAGCTAATGACTATTTTGCTCCACGGCAGCGTGCTGCCATAGGTGCATGCGCCCACGGTATCAATCACGCATCCCCGGGCACGGTCGAGTACGTCCACCGGGATGCTGTCGTATTTTAGGTTGATGGCGAATTCAGCTAGGGTTTGGGCAGCAGTTGTCATTTTGGGAAACGGACCTTAACAATTGAGAAATCAAATTAGAGTAAAAAGCGGTCAAAAACATTTTTTTGGAACCGCCGATAAATTCTTTTTAATACCCCCTTGAGGGGTACGCCGATGAACGCCGATCAATTCAAAAACTTTGAAATTGTTTAGAGGTCGGCTCTGGATTTTGTATCGGCGTTAATCTGCGTTCATCGGCGGTTGCTTTCCAGCTTGTGTTTTCGAGAAGGATCTAAGCAGTTCAGCACGGCCTATTTACCGCACAGCTCCTCGGAGCGAGTCTTGGCGTATACCAGCGCGTTGAAGCCCAGGCCGCTCAGAGTCTTGTCCTCGCTGCGGAATATGCAGGGCATTTCGCCGTAAGACTGAAACTTCGAATACAGATCGCCGCCTGTCATCCCACCCGTGTATTCGGCCAGCAGCGCGCCGTCTATGGTGCGTTTGGCGGCGGCGATGGCTTCGCCCAGCGTTTCGTAATCGCCGATGTGACGCAACGCTTTCTCGGCACTGTCTGCCTTGCTGAATGCCTCGACGTAAAAAGTCATGTCCCGCCCCCGTGTGCAAAGCGCCAGTGTATCGCGCCCGTATTACAAATGGAGACGGCAGACGTGACCAATGTCACACCGGCACTTCAAGTCCGACCAGCGGCCCATACTGCTGGCCGCCGTAGACGTCGGCATCGTCGATGTCGCCGGATATCGTCGGTCGCGGGATCGTGATCTTGATGGCGCTCGCCGCGTCGTAATTGATGATCGCCACGACTTCAGGCGCCAGCTTGTAGGTCTTGGCGAACCACTCGGCGTTGATGGTTTTCGCATCGCGCACTTTTTCGTAAGTCGCGTGGTCCTTGAATATGACGTCGAACGTGAGCTCGAAAGGCCCGGCGTTCTTGCTGCGTATCAGTTTGGTGACTTCCCATAGTTTGGGCATGGTTGTCTCACACTTTCTCGTAATCGATTTTGAACATCTCGAGCGGCGTCGCCGGCTCGACCACGTGGTTCAGGTTGAAACGGTAGCTCGCGCCCTTGTCAATCTCTGCCGGCGAGTAAGGGAATGCGATCGAAGTGATGAGACCGGTCCATTCCGGCACCGGATAATGCACGGCCATGTGACCGACCGATTTCATGATGGAGGTCGCGAGGTACTGTGTTTCAGCCGTGCACTGAAACAGCAGGCCAACTTCGTGCCCCAGTGCGGTTTCGCTCTCTAGCTTGCCCATGGTCGCGTTCTTGCCGAACACTCGCACCTGGAAGTCGTACTTCTTCTCGATGTCGGCGCCGAAAACCGCAAGCAGGCGGTCCTTAATGGCCTTGATCATGCCCGCGAGCCACGAATCGAGCTGGCGCAGGATAATGGGGTCGCGCACGCTGCCGACGATGATGCTCTGGTAGCCGGCGAGCTCGGCGCCTTCGAGCTTGATCGTATAGCGCTCGGACTTCTTGAACGTGCTGCCCGACACTTTCACCGCGCGGTCGGAAATCGCTTCGTACCTGGCCGAAACCGTATTCAATATGCCGGACGGCTCGACCAACTCGTAGGGCGTGGAATTCTCGTAGAGGTTATGCGAAGCAACGCTGGTCGGATCGCAACGGTAGTCCGGGTTCGGCGGCTCGACGATGAAATGGTCGTTGGTGAGCGTGACGAACAGGCAATCGGGGTATTTGCGCTGCACCACGCAGGCCGCGCCGCATTCGAGGATTTTCGCGGCGTGCCAGACGGTCGCGGGGTTGAAGCCTTTCATCACCGGCATCGCAGAATAGATCGAGGTGTCGCTCGAACGGCCGGCGATGATGACTTCCGCGCCATTCTGCAGCGCTTCTATATAAGGTTCGATGCCGCACATGCCGACGATGTGAGCGCTGCGGTCGATCACCGCTTCGCTGATCTCGGGCGCGTTCGACAGCGGCGTGATCTTGCCCTCGTGCAGTTTTTTCTTGAGATAACCTTTATCCTGCTCGCAGTGGATCGCCGCCAGCTTGAAATTAAGCTTCTCTTCGCGCGCGATGTCCTTGGCGATGCCCACCAGCCGCGCCAGCTGGTCGTCGTTGCCGGCAGTGCACGCGGTGCCGATGATGACCGGGACCTTCGCCGCGCGTCCGGCCAGCAGCATCAGCCGCAGGTCGCGCTTGTTGGCGGAATCCGAAAAATTGGTGTCGCTCGAACCGAGGTAGAACGGGCCGGGATCGGTGGAGCCCGAATCGGCGCCGATGAAATCCGGCTTCAGCGTCATGGCGCGCTTCAGGGTCTCCTCGCGGAACCCCGAGCCCAGCATGCCGGTCGCCGACAGTATACGTATTTCGTTCATTGCCATTTCCTCGCTGGTGATTGCGGTAATTTAATCGTGTATTTCTATTCGAGCCGCGCGCCCGACGCCTTGATCACTTCGGCGTACTTGGCGATGTCTTTCTTGATCATGGTCGCGAATTCCTGCGGTGAGTTGCCGACTACTTCCAGCCCCTGCACGCTGAACACGTTCTTCACTTCCGGCTCGTTCAACGCCTTGATGGTCTCCGCATTGAGGCGCTGGATCGCGGACGCCGGTGTGCGTGCTGGCGCGAGGTAACCGTACCAGGTCGTGATCTCGAAGCCCGGAAAGCCCGATTCCGCCACCGTCGGCAGTTCGGGCGCGACCGCCGAACGCTTCAGCGTGGTGACCGCCAGCGCTTTGAGGCGGCCGGACTTCACGAATGGCAAGGTGGACGCCATGCTGCCGAACATGACCTGCACCTGGTTGCCCATGAGATCCGTCACCGCCGGCCCGCTGCCCTTATAGGGCACGTGCACCATCTGGATTTTCGCCGTGGACTTGAACATCTCGGCGGCGAGATGCGCCGGACTGCCGCTGCCGTTGGATGCGTAATTCAGTTGCTTCGTTTTGGCGACCGCGATGAATTCGCTGACGTTGGACGCGCCGACGGAAGGGTGCGTGGTCATCACGAATGCCGATACTGCCAGCGTGGTGACCGGCGAAAAATCCCTGACTAGATCGTATGGGAGTTTAGGATACAGGCTCGCATTCATAGCGAGATTGGCGGTCGCCGTCAGCAGCGTGTAGCCATCCGCGGGCGCCTTCGCCACCAAATCCGCGCCGATGTTCGAATTCGCGCCGCCGCGATTGTCGATGACGAACGACTGGCCGAGCGACTGCGACATCTTGGGCGCGGTCGAACGCGTCACGAGATCGGCGCCGCCGCCTGGCGGAAACGGGACGATCACGCGTATGGGCTTCTCCGGAAAGGCCGCGGCAAATGCGGTCGTGCTGATAAACCCGACGGCAAGAGCTGTCGCCTGTGCGCCGCACTGGGCGCATCTTCCCAACTGCCACATGCCAGCTACCATGGAATCCTCCTGATTGCACTTACCCGTTGTCACCGGGAAGATCGCCCCCGGCGCATTGAGCGGCCCGCAAGGTCCGCTCGTATGCGCCGACGTAAGCCGGCGCGATAGTGTCCGATTTTACGTCAATTGAGCGGCCTGACAGGTCCGCTCGTATGCGCCGAGGCGAGCCGGCGCTGCCGCGCCCGGTCTCGCCTACTTTTTTTCCATCACCCAGACCCCGTCCCACTCACCCTGCGGTGGATCAAGTTTGAGTTTCTCGCAGCGTTCGATATAGATTTCCGACAGCTTGTCGGCGGGATTCAGACGCAACGCCTCGCGGAATGCACTGATTGCCGCATCCCATTTGCCGCCGCGGTATTTCTCCACACCATCCTTGAACTGGTTCACCACGTTCATCAGGTTGGGGAATGTTTCATCGGTGTGGTAATCAAGCACCTCGTAGACCCCGACCGGCCTGGTCTTGCCTTTGACCACCACGAGGTCGATTTCGCGCGTGCGGTAGGTGCCGCGTAGTTTCTTGTAGGTGAACTCGCTGATCAGGATGCGCGCGGCGTACTGCTTGCACGCAGACTCCAGCCGCGCAGCGAGGTTCACGCCGTCGCCAATGACGGTGTAATTGGTGCGCTTCTGCGAGCCTATGCTGCCCGCCACGACAACGTCGGTATTGAGCCCGATGCCGATCAGGACCGGCGGCTTGCCTTCGCCAGCGCGCTTCAAGTTCCACGCGTTGAGTTGGCTGATCATGGATAGCGACGTACGCACCGCGCGGTCTTCATCGTCGGTATGCGCGACCGGAATGCCGAACCCGGCCATGATGGCGTCGCCGATGAACTTGTCGAGCATGCCGCCTTCGCGGTTGATGCAATCGACCATGATCTCGAAGTATTCGTTGAGCAGACTCACGGTGGCGTGCGGGCCCAACTGCTCGGTCATCGTCGTGAAGCCGCGGATGTCCGAGAACAGGATGGTCGCCGTCACGCTGGCGCCGCCGAGGACTTCGTTGCCCGCGGCCAGCAACTGCTCGGCAATCAGCGGATCCATGTTGCGCGCGAGCGTGGCCTTCATGCGCTTCTCGCTCGAGATGTCTTCCAGCATGATCATTGAGCCAAGGCGTTTCTGCTCGACGCTCACCAGCGGCATCACGGTCACGTTGACCGAGCGCCGCTGGCCCGCCAGCTCCATTTCCGCATCCATCGTCAGGTCGAGCTGGTGGGTTTCAGCGACGCGCTTCAGTTTTTCGAGTATCCAGGCGTTGATGCCGCTGAAAAACTCCGGCGCCGCTTTGTTAATGAGGTCCTTGGCCGCCACCTGCAAAATGCGCAGGCCCGCCGCGTTGCAAGTGACAATTTTCTCGGTCTCGTCCAGCGTGAGCACGCCGCTCGACATCGATTCGAGCATGCTCTCGTTGTAATTCTTCATGTTCTGCACGTCGGCGAACAGCTTGGCGTTCTCCAGCGCAATCGAAATCTGCGCGGTAAACGCCTTGAGCCGAGACTCGTCTTCGTTGGTGAACGGGCCGCCGCGCTTGTTCAGCACCTGCGTCACACCGATGATGCGGCCACGCTGGTTGATGATGGGCACGCACAGGATGGAACGCGTGAAATAGCCGGTCTTCTTGTCGAACGCCGGGTTGAAGCGCAGATCGGCGTACGCGTATGGGATATTGATGGTTTTGCCGGCCATGAACACTGCGCCGGCAATGCCGACGTGGTTGGGCAGGCGGATCTGCATCGCTTCCAGGCCCTGCCCCACTTCCGACCATAGTTGATTGGTCTTTTCGTCGTTCAGGAACAGCGTCGAGCGCTCGGCGTTGAGCATGCGAGTCGCTTCGCCCATGACCTTTTGCAGCAGCGAGCCGATCTTGATGTCGGAAGTGACTTCCGACACGATGTCGAGGAATTCGAGCTCCTGCTTGCGGATCGCCTTCATGCGCTCGATGAACTGCGCGCTTTGCAGTGCCAGCGTGCCCTGCGTCGTCATTGCCACCAGCAGTTTCAGATCGCCGTTGGTGAATGAGCCTTTTTCCTTGTTCAGCACCTGCGCGACACCGATCATGTCGCCCTTGGCGGTGCGGATAGGCACGCACAGGATGCTGCGCGTGATGAACCCGGTCTGTTCGTCGATGGTGCGGTTGAAACGCGGGTCGGCGTACGCATCGTCGATGATGACGCCTTCACCGGTGGTAAAAACGTGCCCGGCGATACCGCTGTTGTTGAGAAGGCGGATTTCGCGGTGGAAATTGCCCTGCGCCACGCGCGAGTAAAGCTCATTCGATTCCGCGTCGTTCAGGAACAGCGTGCCGCGTTCCGCGCTGAGTTCCTTGGTCGTGACTTCAACCAGCCCAGTCAGCACTTCGTCGAGCGAATCCATGCCTGACATTTTTTGCGAAATGCTGAGCAGCAGTTCAGCGAAACGCAGGCGGCGGTCGCGGCTGGCATGCGAGGCGGCGCTCTCGGCACGCGGCGGGGCAGACTTTTTGGCCGGCACACGCCGGCTTTTTCTTGCCTCGGCGGCCACCGCGGGCATCGCGGATTTGGCCGCCGCCCCGTTTTTGCGCCGCTTCGCTGTTGCAGGCTTCTTCATGTCAATTCTTTGCCCGCGTGGCTTCCAGCGCGTCACGCAACGTGGACACCGTCGCCTTCAACTGCTGGATTTCGTCATGCGCCGCGCGCACCGCGGCCTGCACGCTGCGTTCCTTGTCCTGGCGTTCGATTTCGAGCGTGTCGCGCAACGCGGTTGCCGCAGAGCGCAGTTGGACGATTTCATGATTGGCGGTCACCACTGCGTCCTGCACGGCTTTTTCGCGATCGATGCGGGCCTGCTCCAGCGCATCGCGCAGCGCCGCGGCGGTGTCTTTCAACTGCGTGATCTCGGTGCTGCTCGCCACCACCGCTTCCTGCACGGATTTTTCCTTGTCGATCTTTACCTGCTCGAGCACGCCGCGCAGCGCCGAGACCGTGTTCTTGAGGTCGCGGATTTCAGTCAGCCAGGCGTGGCTTTCATCCTGGGTGGCGGTGGCGTTTTGCGGTGTATCCACGGGTTACTCGGGAAGCGGCGCAGGACGTTTATACTAGCAGAAAGCCCCGCTTTTTCATCCGGGACAATGGTATTAGCCAGAAGCCGTCTGAAAAATAAAAAAACGACAAGCAGCCGCAGATGAACGCGATAAACGCGATAAACGCGGATACGTCAAAAACCAGTCCAAATCAGAATTTCGCTTGCGGCTTTACTGCTCTCGCGTTCTTGCCTGATCTGCTTGTATCTGCATTTATCTGCGGCTCGATTCGGTTTGCTTGAGTTACTACTTGCCGCCGAAGTCCTGCTCGATCTTGCGCCACTTTTCGACGCCGACGATTTTGGTGTACTCCTCGAACGGCGTGCCGCTACCGACCAGTTTCAACTCGCCGCTTTTCAGATCCGCGAGCGCCATCTGCATGGTCTTGGTGATGCGCAGCAGCAGCGTGATGCCGTAGAGCGCGATGCCGTAACCCATCTGCCCCAGCACCGCCGGCGTCAGTATTGGCGTGATGCCGCCTTCGAGCATGTTTGCCACGTGGCAGGTCTGCACTTCGCGCACGGCGCGCGCGATTTCGTCTTCGTTCAGCATCGACTCGATGAATACGCCGTCGGCGCCCGCGCGCACGTAGCGTTCGGCACGGCGCAACGCTTCGTCCATGCCGTGGATCGCACGCGCATCGGTGCGGGCGACGATGAAGGTGTCCGGGTTCATGCGGTTCGCGGTCATTGCGCGCAATTTGGCTTCCATTTCCTCGCTCGGCACCACCTGCTTGCCTGCCATGTGGCCGCAGCGCTTGGGCGAGACCTGGTCTTCGATGAACATGGCCTGCACGCCCATGCGCTCGTAGGTATGCAACAGGTGCACCGCGTTCTTCACGTCGCCGTAACCGTTGTCCGCATCGACCAGCACCGGCAGATCGCACGCGCTGATCATGTCGCGGAACGCTGCCGAAAATTCACCGAGCTGGCACAAGCCGATATCAGGCAGGCCGTAACGCGCGCCCGCGGTCTGGAATCCGCCGATGAAGAACCCCTTGAAGCCGGCCTCCTTGATGAGCAGCGCGGACAGCGCGTCGTGCGCTCCTGGCAGCACCAGCGGTTTCTCGGACTTCGCGAGCTGGCGTATGGTCGGTGATTTCACTGGAGTTCCCTGTCGATTTGAAGTGGGCGAGCAAATATAGCAGCCCGGTATTACGCTCGCAATCGGCGCCGGCATGCCTGCGACTTATTGCCTCGCACAGCGCAGAAAATCTTGTAAACTTCAGGCTTATGGCGGAAGAAGATCAGGCACAATCCGACGGGCCGGTCATCACCTACACCATCGTTTCGCTCGATGCGGAACGCTGGTTCGTGGACAGCAACAAAGGCACCTCGGGATACTCATTCCATTCCCTGGCGGAGGCGGAACGCTTTGCCATCACGCTGGCCCAGCGCAACACCCCCAGCAAGGTATGCAGGTTGGGCAGCGGCGGGGAAATCCTCGACGAACTGAACTTCAACGAGCCGACCGACACAGGTCGGT
>CANJHY010000060.1:0-24934 GCA_947474275.1 Betaproteobacteria bacterium | reverse complement strand
TGATGACCTGCTGGCCGACCAGTTCGCCGAGTTTGGCCGAGATCGCGCGCGCGGTGGTGTCGGTGCCGCCGCCCGGTGCGAAGCCGACTATCATGCGGATCGGTTTGCTCGGATATTCGTCGGCCTGCGCGTTGCCGTACAGCCCGAGAAATGCCAGCTGAAGCGTGCAGAGATGAAGGGCTGAAATCTTCATGCGGTATTTCTCCATTTATAGTTTCGACTATTATAATACCGGCCGCGCCGCTGCCGGCAGACGGCGCGGATGATCAAAAAAACAGGAGCGTGGCAATGAATCGTGCATTGAAAATCGGCATCTTGGAAGGCGACGACATCGGGCTCGAGGTCGTCCCCGAAACGATCAAGGTAATGAAGGCAGCCGCGCTTAAGACCGGCCTCGCAATTGAATGGTTCCCGATGCCGATCGGCAAGACCGCGCTCGACAAGCTCGGCTACACGCTGCCGCCGGGCACTCTCGAAAAACTGTTTACGCTCGACGGCTGGGTGCTGGGGCCGATCGGACACCAGGCGTATCCGAAAGACAATCCGAACGCGATCAATCCGCATCCCATTCTGCGCAAGAATTACGATTTGTTTGCCAACATCCGGCCGTCGAAATCGCTGCCGGGCCTGCCGGCGCTGTACCCGGATGTCGATCTCATCATCGTGCGCGAGAACAACGAAGGCTTTCCGCCGGACCGCAACGTGTACGAAGGATCGGGCGAGTTCAGGCCGTCGCCCGACATGACCATCTCGGTGCGGGTGATTACGCGCCAGGCGTCGAGCAAGGTAGCGCGCGCTTCGTTCGAACTCGCGCGCACTCGCCCGCGAAAAAAAGTGACCGCGGTGCACAAGAACACGGTGTTCAAACTCGGCTGCGGCATGTTCGCGGAGGAATGCCGCAAGGTCGCCGCGGAATTTCCGGACGTCGCTTACAACGAAGTGCTGGTCGATACTTTTGCAACGAAACTCGTGATGAGGCCGCAGGATTTCGACGTGGTCGTCACGACGAATACGTTCGGTGACATCCTGTCCGACGCAGCTGCCGGACTGGTTGGTGGTCTGGGTCTCGCGCCCGGTCTGTCGGCCGGCCCCGATCGCGCGATGGCGCAAGCCACGCATGGTTCGGCGCCCGATATCGCGGGAAAAAACATTGCCAATCCCTACGCGATGATAGTGTCAGGGCAGATGCTGATGGAATGGCTGGGGCGCAAGCACGCCGAGCCCAAGGCGGTAGAAGCCGCGCGGTTGATGGACAAGGCGATAGACCGCTTGATCCGCGAGCGTAAATCGCTCACCGGAGACCTCGGCGGAAAGGCGTCGACCAGCGAGATGGGCGACGCAATTGCGGCGCTGGTGTGATGATCGTTTTGGTGAAGAAGTGAAGAAGTGAAGAAGTGAAGAAGTGAAGAAGTGAAGAAGTGAACCCCTGACCCTAACGCTCTCCCCAAGAACGGGGAAGAGAATTTTTTTCCCCATTCACTCATTTACGCATTCACTTTTTCACGCTTTCACAGATTGCATTTTAGCGGCAGCCATTTTTGTCGCGATGCGCAGCGCCTGTTCCAGCGCGCCGGTATCGGCTTTGCCCTGACCGACGATATCGAACGCAGTGCCGTGCGCGGGCGTGGTGAAAACCGTCTTGAGTCCTGCTGTCACCGTCACGCCCTTGTTGAAGCCGAGTAGCTTGGTCGCGATCTGGCCCTGGTCGTGGTACATCATCACGACGCCGTCGTACTCGCCTTTGAGCGCTTTGAGAAATATCACGTCCGACGAGACCGGCCCGACGCAATTGATGCCGCCGGCGCGCGCGGCATCTACGGCCGGACGAATGATGCGGATTTCCTCGTCACCGAACAGGCCGTTTTCACCGTTGTGCGGGTTCAGCGCGGCGACTGCAATGCGCGGTGCTGCAAGGCCGGTCGCGCGCAGCGTGGCGTCGGCCAGTCCAATCGCGGAAGTAATGCGCTCGGGCGTAATCATGTTGATGGCTTCGCGCAGCGCGACGTGTGAAGTCACGCGGAAAGTCGCGAATTCCTTGATCACGTTCATTTCGCCGAAAAAGCCCGCGTGCTGGGTGAGTGCGGCGAACATCTGGTGCTCGTCGTGAAATTTCCAGCCGCCCTTGTGCATGGCGCCCTTGTTGAGCGGCGCGAAGCTGATGCCATCGAGTTTGCCGGCGAGCGCCAGATCTATCATGTGCTTCAGAGTGTCGCCAGTGAGCTTGCCCGATACCGGTGACATTTCGCCGCGTTTTATGGTGGCGGGATCGACATTGCCGAGATCAACGAGAGGAATCTCGTCGCGCGACCAGTCGATGGCATCGACGTCGGCATAGTTTTTCCACTTGAGTTTGACGCCGGCGTCCTTGATGCCGAGTTCGAGCACGCGCGCGTCGCCAATCACGGCGATGCGCGCCAGCGGTTTGAACGTGCCGGCGGCGAGCACCTTGGCGCTGATTTCGGGGCCAATGCCGGTCATGTCGCCGAGCATGAGGCCTATGCGGGGTAGATTGTTCATAGAAACCTTTAGGTCAAGAGCATTTACCGCAAAGGATGCGAAGGGCGCGAAGGAAAACAAAAATAAATTCGCATCCAAATAAAGGCATGTTCAATTTCTCGTCAAGCCCGCGCAGGCGGGCATCCAGAAGAGCTTGAGTCTCCTGGGTTCCCGCCTTCGCGGGAACGACGGCGCTGCCTAACTTCAGACTTTCTTTAAAGCCTTCCTTTGCGTCCTTGGCGGTTCAATATTTTTTGACTTGGTGCGGCGCGCGCCGGTTTGCAATAGTTTGGTCAGCTCGCGGATATTCTTGAGTTTCTCGAGACCGAATATCATGTCGACGATTTTATCGGCACTCGCGCGTGCCAATTTTCCCCAGGTCGCGCATTCGCGGAATTTGTTTGCCAGCTCGTCGTCGGTCATCGGGTTGGCCGGGCTGCCTTTGCCGAAATCGGCGCTGCCGCTAATCTTGCGGCCGTTGGCAAGCTCGATGTCTATGATGGTCGTCATTTTCTCGTAGCCGGCCGCTTCGGCCACGGGATGCACGCCGTAATTGATTTTTTCTATCATCGCTTTGACGTCCGGACGGTTGACGACATCGTCGGTGAATTCCGCGAGGCCGGCTTTGCGCCGCAGGAGCAGGATGGCCATGCAGAACTGCATGCTGAACTTGGCCTGCAGCTCGTTGGTCGGGCGGTTGTGGATCAGTGCGTTGACGTTCTGGCGATTGACGCCTACCGCGACTTTTTTGACTTCGGCGGGCTGGATGTCGTGCTGCATGATGAGGTCGAGCATCAGGCCCATGCCGGGATGCGTCAGCGAGCCGCTCGGATGCGGCTTGATCGAGACGCCGGGGAATGCGAACGACCACGGCGCGCCGAGTTTGCCTTCGATAGACTGCGGATCGTAACCGCCGCCCGCAGCCTTGAAGAAACCGCGGCCCGCTTCGAGAATGATGGGCGTGGCGGTAAAACCGAGCTGCGCGAACTCGGCGGCGACGACACCGCTTTCGCAGGCGCGGCCGGCGTGGAAGGGTTTCATCATGGTGCCGAAGTTTTCGCGCAGTCCTGCTGCCTGGCTTGCCGCGATGCTGAGCGTGCGCCGCGTCTGCTCAAGATTGAACCCGAGCAGTTGCGCAGCGCCCGCGCCTGCGGCAATCGCGCCCACTGTCGCGGTGCTGTGGAAACCATCCTGGTAATGGCGCGGGTTCATCGCTTCGGAAATCTTGGTTTCGATTTCGACCGCGATCTGGTACGCGGTCAGCACTTCGCGGCCTGAACGGCCATCGCGCTCACCGAGAGCGAGTACCGGCGGCAGCGCCGGCGCGGTCGGATGCGTGAGCAATCCGTAGACGCGGTCCTTGGCTGCCGCGAGTTGAGTGTCGTCGTAATCGTCGGCGTGTATCGCCACACCGTTGGCAAATGCGGCGAAGCGCGCGGGCATTTTCATGCCGCTGCCGATGACGGTGCAGCCGTTCGACACTTTGCAACCCAGCGACTGCAGATGTTTGCGCACGATATGTCCGGATTCGGACACGCTGCCGGCGAGCGCGAGGCCGATGCCGTCGAGGATAGAGCGTTTGCCGAGATGCATGACGTCGGCGGGTATGTTTTTGGCGCGCGTTTTGACAATGAAGCCGGCGACGTAGGCAGTGAGGGATTTTTCGGGTGCAGCGGACATTGCGTGGCCACTCCGGATTGCGGAATCCGGGTTAATAGCACAAACCGTCGCCTCCCGCCAACCCGTGCGGAGATGGCCGGGATGAGAAACGGCTCCGGAATTTTCGCGCTATCGTGCATGCTCCCTGGAGCAACAATGTCCATCCCCGGCTCGACCTCGCGAAAGTGGGCAAGGTGAGCTTCAAGAAAGCAGACCATACGCGACAGCGAGAAGTGCGAGGCGCTGCGCAAGGTCGAGCTGCTGCAGAGATTCAACGACGCCGAGTTGTGGGAACCGGTGCACGCCGGACGCTGGAAGAGGGTGAACGCGCAGAGCGCGCTGGGGCGCGAGCACGACCTCGGGCGAGAACTGCAAGGCTTTGCTCAACGCGATGCGCTTTGCACCAGACGGCGAGCGCGGTGCCTGCCAGATTACGCGCGCGGCCGGCTATGTGTGCGGTGGTGGGGATGCTTATGCCGAGCGCGCTAATCGCGAAGTCATGGCGATTCCGCTGCCCGAAGAAGGCGAAAGCATCTATGATTTCGCCCGCTAGTCCGCCGTCGCGTGGATCAGCTGGTTTAACAGCGCCGGATTGTCGATGCGGATGCGGCGGCGCTGTATGCTCAATATGCGCTTCCTGCGCAGGTCGCCAAGCACGCGGGTCACGGTCTGGCGGTTTACGCCCGTCATATCGGCGATTTCCTGGTGGGTCAGCACGACTTCCAATGTGATTGCGCCGTTCAGTTTTGTGCCGTGGTGCGCGCCGAGGTGCATGACGAGCTTGGCCACGCGCGCGTAAGCGTCGTCCGCCACCAGATTGACGAGAGTATTGGTGAGCATGCCCAGCCGTGCAGCCATGGTGCGGCGGCACAGGCGCGCGGCCACCGGGTGCTCGTCAAGAAAGCGGTTGAAAGCGGCGTCGGCGACGATGGAGATTTCGGAGTCTTCGCAGGCCTCCACGTTAACCCGGCGTCCTTTCGCTGCGGGCACTTCGGACATGCCGAACACTTCACCCGGAAAGCAAAACCACAGGATCACCTCGCGGCCGTCCGGCGTGAGGCGGAAGAACTTGAGCCGTCCGTGCAGCAGCACGTAGGCGCCGCGTTTTCGCTCGCCCACGCGAAACGCGAACTCGCCCCTGCGCAGGTGGCGGCGCTTCGCGAGCTTGAGTAAAGCCGCGCGCTCGCCCGCCGCGAGCTGGCCGAGGAAATCAGTAGGTTTGCTGCTCACGATAGTGATTGGTCAATGCCGTTATACATCGTCACGCCCGCGCAGGCGGGCATCCAGACGTATATGACCCCCCTGGGCTCCCGGCTGCGCGGGAACGACGAAGTGCTGTTTTCAGACCCGCCTTTGAATAGTAAACCGAATTGTCGCCTGGGAGACAGACCGCGGGGCACGGCTTTGCTTAAATAGCCATATAACAATAACCCGGCAGCAGCCATGAAATTCGAGGACAAAATCAAGGAGCACGCGGCGCGCACGCGCGTCGCCAAGGCCATGGGCGGCGAGGCCAAGCTCGCCAAGCGCCGAAAACCGGAAATACTCAACGCGCGCGAACGCATCGATTATCTGCTGGACCCGGGCTCGTTCCGCGAATCCGGCTTGTTCGGCGTCTCTTATATTCCGGAAATGCGCGAGTCGACGCCGGCCGACGGCAAGGTCACGGGCTTTGGCAAACTTGAAGGCCGGCGCATCGGCGTCGTTGGCTACGACTTCACGGTCAAAGGCTCGTCTTCCAGCTACACCAACAACCGCAAGATGTCGCACGTCAAGGAGACCGGAGGCAAGCGCGGCTTTCCGGTCGTGTTCCTTGGCGAATCGACCGGTGTGCGCATGCCCGACATCATGGGCGAAGGCATGGGAATGAACTTCGAAGGCAACCGCTTCCTGCGCACGCGCGAGGCGCCGTGGGCCGCCGCTGTGCTGGGCAACGCTTTCGGTTCCGCGGCGTGGCACGCCTGCTGCTCGGATTTTTGCGTGATGCGCAAAGGCGCGGTGATGGCCGTCGCGAGTCCGCGCGTCGTTTCAATGTCGCTCGGCCGTGAAGTGAGCGGCGAAGAACTCGGCGGCTGGCAGATACTCGCGGAACACTCCGGGTTCGCCGACATGGTGGTCGATACGGACCAGCAGGCGCTCGATGCGATCAAGCGTTTTTTGGGTTATCTGCCGACCAACAACCGGCAACCGCCGCCACTGGTGCCCGCGCCGGCCGGTTCGGACGAAGCGGTCAAAGAGATCCTCGAATTGATACCGGAGTCGCAGGCGCAGGTGTACGACGTGCGCAAGGTGATCCGTGTGATCGCCGACCGCGATAGTTTTTTCGAGCTCAAAGAGCGCTACGGGCGCAGCATCACGACGGGGCTCGCCCGAATCGACGGCCGGCCCGTGGGCTTTATCGCCAATAACCCGCAGTTCAAGGGCGGCGCGATGGATGCCGATGCGTGCAGCAAGGCGACCGACTTCATCGTGCTGTGCGACTGCTACAACATTCCGCTGATTTTCCTGCAGGACCAGCCCGGCTTCCTGATCGGGCCGGAGGCGGAAAAGCGAGGCGTAATCGGCAAGGTGATCAACTGGATGAACGCGCTCTTGCAGGTCAGCGTGCCCAAGATCAGCATCATCCTGCGCAAAAGCTACGGCCGCGGCTTCATCAACATGGGCGGCGCGGGCATCGCGGATGAAATCGCCGCGTGGTGGACCACCGAAGTCAGTTTCATGAATCCGCGCACGGCGGTCAGCGTAGTGCACGGCGTGAAAGAGGAAGACGATCCGGTGCGGTATGCGGAACTGCTGGCGGAAATGTCGCGCCACGGTTCGGCCTACGACCTGGGCGCGGTGTTCGGCGTCAAGGAGGTGCTCGATCCGCGCGAGACGCGCGAGTACCTGAAGGAAATGCTCGACACTCATACATTGAGATTGTCGGGCGGCATCGGCCAGCACCGCCTGGCGAACTGGCCTACTAGTTATTAGAAGTTGTCTTAACCGCAATTTGGAACCGCCGATGAATGCAGAAGAACGCGGATAACCTGAGTGAATTTGGCATCGGTGCCGGGGCAGGTCTGGAGCTATATCGGCGTTGATCGGCGTCTATCGGCGGTTGCTTGTTCAGGTTGTGTTTTTGAGGTGGGTTCTAAAAAATGGGGGAGAGATGAAAATAACCAAAGTCGAGGCGATACCCGTCTGGTACGAGCCGACCGACGAATATCACGCGCTGTTCGGCTCGGGCAAGAAGAAGGGCTCGATGGTGCACGCGCGTGAGGGCTGGTTCGCCAACCTCCAGTACAAGGAAAACGTTTTCGTAAAAATTTCCACTGACGAGGGCATCGTCGGCTGGGGCGAGGCATGCGCGCATCCGGTGACCAGCGAAACGCAGGCCGGCATCATGGCGACCGTCGCACTGTTCGGCCGCACTATCTTGGGCAAAGATCCGTTTCAGATCGGTGCTATCCACGCGGCGCTCGATCACCTGTTCCTGCAGGGCAACGCCGGCGCGCGCAGCTCGATCGACATTGCGCTCTACGACATTATGGGCAAGGCATCTGGACAGCCGATCTACAACCTGCTGGGCGGCGCGTTCCAGAAAACATTCGGCCAGCTCGCCACCATGCCGCGCGCGGAACCCAGGCGCATGGCCGAGCATGCGCTGAAGTTGATCGCCACCGGCTATACCTGTTTCGAGCCGAAAATGACCGGCCATCTCGAATCGCTGGATGCCGACGCGGACAGGCTGGAAGCCATGGTCGAAGTGGTGCCGGGCAACATGCTCGTCATCGCCGACCCCAACCAGATGTGGGGAACGGCGAAGGACACGATAGAAATTTTCCAAAGGCGTTTTGCCGGCGTGGCCAACGTCGCGATCGAGCAGCCGGTGCCGTACCACGACCTGAAAGGGCTGGCTGCGATCACCGCGGCAATACCGCAGAAGGTGGTGGCGGATGAGGCGATCCAGAACCTCGCGACGATGATCGAGATCGCGGCCACGAAGCCCGCCGACATGGTGAGCCTCAAGCTCGGCAAGTGCGGCGGTTTTTACAAGGCGCTGCAGATGATGCGCATCGCCGAGGCCGCCAACCTGCCGGTGCGCATAGACTGGACGCAGGGCAGCGCATTGCTGGATACGGCGACAGGTCACTTGCACGCGGCGGTGCGGCTCGTCGGTTGCGATCCCGGCATGGATTACCAGTTGCGGATCAAGGACAAGCCGGTGAAAGAGGGCGGCGTCGTGCTGAAAAAAGGCAGGCTCGTGATGCCCGATGCGCCGGGGCTCGGGCTCACCGTCGACGAGAAACTCGTGCGTCGTCTCGCGCAGCGGAGATAATCCGGTGAAGACAACGGCGCTTGGAAGCGTGATGTGCATTTTGGTTTGCGCGGCATCTGCGGCGCTGGCGCAAAATTATCCGGTGCGGCCGATCCGTGTCATTGCGCCTTTCCCGCCCGGCGGCGGCACCGATTTATTCGCGCGCACCATCGCGCAAAAGCTTTCAGCGGCGTGGGGCCAGCAGGTGGTGGTGGATAACCGGTCCGGCGCCGGCGGCATGATAGGTTCGGAAATGGTCGCCAAGGCGGCACCCGACGGGTATACGTTGCTGATTACGTCTTCGAGTTCGCATGTCATCAGCCCCCATCTGTCGCGCAAGCCGCCGTATGACGCGTTGAACGATTTCGTGCCGGTCATCATGATCGCGTCAGCGCCCAACGTGCTGGTCGTGCATCCGTCGGTGCCGGCGCGTTCGGTGAAAGAACTGATCGATCTCGCCAAGGCGCGTCCCGGTGCGCTCAATTACGCATCCAACGGGAGCGGCACGCTGAGCCATCTCACGGGTGAGTTGTTCAAGCTGCAGACCGGCGTCGATCTCGTGCATATTCCGTACAAAGGCGGCCCGCCGGCAGTCATCGATCTGGTCGCGGGGCAGGTCTCGGTGCTGTTTTCCGCATTGCCGACGGTGTTCGCGCAAGTGCGCGCGGGCAAACTGCGTCTGGTAGCGGTCACCGGCGACAAGCGCATCGCGCCGCTCATCGACGTGCCGACCGTCGCGGAAACCGTGCCGGGTTTCGAGTCGGTGCAATGGTGGGGCATGTTCGCGCCGCCCGCTTTGTCCGCCGAATTGACCAACCGGCTCAGCGCGGAGATCGCCAAAACGCTCGTCGACACCGAACTCAAGGCGCGCTTCGCGGCCGAAGGTGCGGAGGCCTCGCAGATCAGCCCGCGCGATTTTCCGGCTTTCCTCAGGGCCGATTTCGAGAAGTGGGGCAAGGTCGTGAAGGCGGCGGGCATCCGCGCGGAGTAGGCCGTGGCGCGGGAAGATTGCGTCGTGATTCCCTGCTAAAATAGCCCCCTCACACGTCGCGCCGCAGTTCCACGCGCAACGTCCAGGCAGCAGCACCCCCGGAGGATGGATGGGTTACACAATCGCCGAGAAGATATTGGCTGCGCACGCCGGCGGCAAACCGGTACGCGCCGGGGATGTCGTCGTCGCGAGTGTCGATTTTGCGATGCTGCACGATGCACGCGCGTCGAACGCGCTGAAGATGATCCAGAAGATCGGCGCGGGAAACGATAAATTCGCGCTGCCGTTCGCTGCCAAAACCGCGATCGTTCTCGACCATTACTCGCCGCCGCCGAATATCGAAGCGGCCAACGCGCATCGCGACATGCGCGCATTCGCGGACAAGCATGGCGCGGTGCTCTACGACGTCGGCGACGGCATCTGTCACCAGGTCATGCCCGAAGGCGGGCATCTGACGTGCGGCGACCTGATCGTCGGCACGGACACGCATTCGGTCACCTACGGTGCGTTCAATGCTTTCGGCACCGGCGTCGAAGGCACCGACTTGTCGGCGGTGATGATGACGGGCAAATTGTGGTTTCGCGTGCCGGAGACCATCCGCATCGAGTTAAAGGGTCGCTTGCAGCCCGGCGTATGGGCGAAAGACATCACCTTGACCATGCTGGGCCGTTTCGGCGCGGAAGGGGCCAACTACCGCGCGCTGGAATACGTGGGGTCGGCGGTGAGTGCGATGGAAATCGACGACCGCATGACCTTGTCCAATCACGCTGCCGAACTCGGCGCCAAGGCCGCAATACTCGAAGCCGACGAAAAAACTTTCGCCTGGCTGAAAGCGCACAAGGCGCGCGCGCCCAAAGCAGTAAAAGCCGACGCGGATGCAACGTACGCGGAGCGCATCGAAATCGACGCTTCGACGCTGGTGCCGCAGGTCGCGCGCAACCACCAGATCGACGACGTGGTCGGTGTGCCCGAAGTCAAAGGCCAAAAAATCAATTTCGCGTTGATCGGCACCTGCACCAACGGCCGGCTCGACGATATCCGGCAGGCGGCGGCCATTCTCAAAGGCCAGCACATCGCGAAAGGCGTGCGCATGATAATTACCCCGGCGTCTCGCGAGGTTTATCTCGCCGCCGCGCGCGAAGGACTCGTCGAGGCGTTGACTCAGGCCGGCGCATCTGTCGAAGCGGCGGGTTGCGGCACCTGCGTCAATATCACCGGCCATCTGATCATGGGCGATGGTGACGTCGCGATCTCCAGCGCCAATCGTAATTTCAAGGGGCGGCTGGGCAATTCGAAATCGGAGATCTGGGTGGGTTCGGCGGCGACGGTGGCGGCTTCGGCGCTGACTGGGACGATTACTGACCCGCGTGACGTGATGGGTGGAACGTGGCGGGCCGCATAAAAAAACTTGAAACCGCCGATGAACGCCGATAGGGCCACTGAAAAGCGAAGCAGCCGAACGCATTGCCGGGTTTTGTATCGGCGTGTATCTGCGTTTATCGGCGGTTCCTCATCGCTTTGGAAGGTTTGAAATGAATCCGATTATTAAAGGCCGTGCCCGCATCCTTGGCGAGCACATCAATACCGACATCAATTGCTCGAGCAAGTATTTGCCGGGCAAAGACGACGCTTATATCGCGCAGCACGCTTACGAGAACATCGCGCCGGGGTTTGCCGGGCGTTTCAAGGCGGGCGATATTATCGTCGCCGGCAAGAACTTCGGCATTAACTCCTCGCGCGAGCAGGCGGTGCACATCATGAAGCTGATGGGCGTAGCGGCCATCGTTGCGCCGGCGTTCGGCCGTCAGTTCTTTCGCAACGCGATCAATAATGGGCTACCCGTCGTCGAATGCGATATTGCCGGTATGGCAGATAGTGACGAGATTGTCATCGACCTCGCGCGCGGCAATGTCGCCGTCGCCGCGCGCAACATCAACCGCGCCGTAGCGGTGCTGCCGCCGGCGGTGCAACGCATCCTCGCCGAAGGCGGCCTGATCACCTTCCTACAGAAACATCCTGACTGGAGCCTCGCATGAAAATCGAACGCGTCGAAGTGTTTGGCGTTGAAGTCCCGCTGGTGGGGGAATACAAGAACGCCTACAAGAGCAAATCCATCCAGCGCAGCGCCATCGTGCGTATCACGGCGACCGGCGGTGCAATCGGGCTCGGCAATATCGATCCGTCGCCCGGCTATTCGATGGAAACCATAGAAGCGAGCCTGACCATGCTGCAGACCAAGCTCGCCGGTCTGGTCGTCGGCATGGACCCGACCAACGTGCACCGCATCCTGCACAAGATCGAGTCCGCAGTGGAGGGTTATCACGATGCGAAAGCCGCCATTGAAATGGCGTGTGTGGACCTGACGGCGCGCGTGTGCGGCGTTCCGGTCTACACTTATCTCGGTGGCGCGGTGAAAGACCGGCTGCTGTTCAACGCGTGGATCGGTATCCTGCCGCCCGACGAAGCGGCGGCAGAAACGGTGTCGTGGCAGAAGCGCGGTTTTCGCTCGGCCAAGATCAAGGTCGGCGGCAATATCGAAGCCGACCGCGACCGCGTGAAGGCGATCCGCGAGGCGGTTGGGCCTGACTTCAATCTGCGCATAGACGCCAATGCGGGCTACGACGCCGACACGTCGATCAAGCTCGCGCACATGGTGCTGCCGTATAAATTGCAGTTGTTCGAACAGCCGGTGCCGTTTGACGACATCAAGGGCATGGCGCGGGTGCGGCGCGAGTCCGGCGGCATTCCCATCATGGCCGACGAATCGGTGCTCGACCACGCGAGCCTCATCAACATCATCAAGGCGGACGCCGCTGACATCGTCAAGGTCAAGGTGATGAAGCAGGGCGGCTTTATCAACACGCGGCGCATGATTGCGACCGCGGAAGCAGCCGGCATACGCTGCGTTGTCGGCCACGGTTTCGGGCTCGGTATCAACACCATGGCTGAAATCATGTGCGCGGCGACTTCCAACAACGTGATCGACGGTCTCGAATGCGTAGGCCCGCTGAAAACGTCGGACGATATCGTTACGCACAAACTTGATCTCACTTCAGGAAGCATTGCGCTGCCGACGGGCCCCGGGCTCGGTGTCGTGCTCGACGACGCCAAGATCGGGCGTTATCACTTCGAAGTCAAAGCGGCGGCATAACCATGCGACTACTCAATCCCGGCGCCAAGTTTCGCGCCATCGCCTGCGCATTGCTTGCCCTTGCAGCGCTGCCGTTCGCGGCCGTTGCGCAGGAATATCCGACGCGTCCGATCACTCTCCTGTGCTGGTCGGAGGCCGGTTCGCCGGTCGATCTGTTCGCGCGCATGATGGCGCGGCTGCTGACCCGCGAACTCGGGCAGAACGTTATCGTCGAGAACCGTACCGGCGCCGACGGCATCATCATGATCAACCAGTTGTTGAAAGCGCCCGCGGACGGTTATTTGATTGCCGCGAACACGCTGACGCTGGCATCGCTGTTCGGCGAGCCGAGTGCGAATTTCAAGCCCGACGATCTGCAGATGATCACGCGCTCGCAAATCGATCCGTACGGCCTCATCGTGCCGGCTTCGATTCCGTTCAAGACCATAGACGACTTCGTGAAGTACGCGCGTCAGAACCCCAACAAGTTCAATGTAGGCGGGCCGTTTCAGATGGGTTCGCACCGCGTTGCGTGGGAAGCCTTCGCGGAAGTCGCCAAAATCAAGGTCAACTGGATCGCCTACAAGGGCGGCGGCCCTGCGTTGCTCGCGGTAGCCGGCGGTCACGTCGATGCGGCGGCGACCAATCCGGGCAACGTCAAACCGTTTATTGTTTCTGGCAAGGTGCGCGTGCTCGCCGTGTCTTCGGAAAAGCGCCTTGCGGATTTCCCGGATGCGCCGACTTACAAGGAGCGCGGCTGGAACATCGTGCGCTATCAATGGCGCGGCATCATGGGCAAGCCGGGCCTGCCGAAACCGGTGCTCGACCGTCTGGTGGCCGCAATCCAGAAATCGCAGCAAACGCCGGAGTGGAAAGCCTATCTCGAGCAGGTGACGCAGCTCGACGGTTTCATGGGGCCGGATGAATTCAAAACGCAGCTCCTGAAAGACATTCAGGAACTCGAATCGATCAAGAAAAAACTCGGGATAGAAAGATGAGCGCAATACCAGCAACCCCACGCCAGCGCCTGCGCGCGCGTCTTGCCAGCGGACCGCTGATAGTCGCGCCCGGCATTTACGATGCCTATGGCGCACGCCTTGTCGAACAGGCGGGATGCGAAGCGGTCTACATGACGGGCAACGGCGTCTCGGCATCTTTGTTGGGCAGGCCCGACGTCGGGCTCGTCGATCTCACGCTGTTTACGCAGCACGCGCATCGCGCGGCGTCGTGCGTGAACATACCTTTGATCTGCGATGCCGATACCGGCTACGGCAATGCAGTCAACGTGCGCCACACCGTGCAGGAATACGAAGCGGCGGGGGTGGCTGCCATCCACATCGAAGACCAGGTCGCGCCCAAGCGCTGCGGCCATCTGCCGGGCTCGCGCCCGGTCATAGACATGCTCGAGGCCGCGCGCAAGATAGAGGCGGCGGTTGCCGCGCGCCGCGATCCTGATTTCATCATCATTGCACGCACCGATTCCGCTGCGGGTCATGGCTTGGACGACGCGATCAAGCGCGTGCAGGCGTTTCGCAAGGCCGGTGCCGACGTGCTGTTCGTCGAACTGAAGACCAGCCCGACCATACTCGAAGACATGAAGCGCATCACTGATGCGGTCGACGGGCCCTGCCTCGTCAATATCGATGGCGGCGGCAAGCTGGGTGCGCTGACTGCGGCGGAGATCGAGCAGCTCGGGTTTCGTATCGCGATTTTCCCCGGCCTCGCGCGCAATGCCGCAGGCTTCGCGATCCGCGAGGCGATCGTAGCGCTGAAGCGCGACGGCAACACCAGGGCGGTGAGCGACCGCATGCTGACGATGAAGGAATACAACGAGGTATTGAAGCTCTCGGACGTCGAAGAGTGGGAAAAGAAATACCTGCAATCGTAATTAAAGCGTTGGAACCGCCGATGGACGCAGATAAACGCAGATAAGGTCTGGATAAAAGTTATAGATCCGGGATTTGGTTGCGGTTTTGCAATCGATTTGAGTTTTGCGTTTCTCATCTGCGTTCATCTGCGTTTATCGGCGGTTGCCTTAACAGGGGGTAATGCATGGAAGTCACCAAGATACTGGCGCAGTTCGTCGTCGATTCGCGTTACGCCGACATTCCGGAGAAGGTCAGGCACGAGGCGAAGCGCTCGGTGCTGAACTGGCTGGGCTGCGCAGTCGGCGCTTCGCGCCATGAGGGCATCGATATTGCGCTGGCGGCGCTGAGTGCGTTCTCCGGCCCCGCGCAGGCAAGCGTGCTGGGGCGCGGCGAGCGGCTCGACATCATGCATGCGGCGCTGCTGAACGGTATCAGCTCGCATATGTTCGATTTCGATGACACGCATCTGAAGACCGTTATTCATCCGAGTGGGCCAGTAGCGTCGGCCTTGCTCGCGCTGGCGGAATACCGGCCGATGAGCGGCGCGGATTTCCTGCACGCGTTCGTACTCGGCGTCGAAGTCGAGTGCCGCATCGGTAATGCGGTTTATCCGTCACATTACGACGTGGGCTGGCATATCACTGGCACCGCCGGGGTATTCGGCGCGGCGGCGGCGGTCGGGCGTGTGCTCGGACTCAATGTGCAGCAGATGACGTGGGCGTTCGGCATCGCGGCAACACAATCGTCGGGGCTGCGCGAAATGTTCGGCACCATGTGCAAACCTTTCCATCCGGGCCGCGCTGCACAGAACGGCATGACCGCGGCTTTTCTGGCGTCGAAGAATTTCACGAGTTCGGAGCGTGGTATCGAGGCGCCGCGTGGATTCGCCAATGTGCTGGCGACTGCTCGCAACTATGACGAGATCACTGAAAACCTGGGCAAGACCTGGGAGGTTGCGCTCAATACTTACAAGCCGTTCGCGTGCGGCATCGTGATTCATCCGATCATCGACGGCTGCGTGCAATTGCGTAATGAGCATAAATTGAAAGCCGGCGACATCGAGAGCATCGCTCTCAAAGTGCATCCACTGGTTCTGGAGTTGACCGGCAAGAAAACGCCGCAGGTCGGATTGGAGGGCAAGTTCAGCGTGTTCCATTCGGCGGCGGTCGCCATCATTCACGGCGAAGGCGGCGAAGACGTTTACAGTGACGCCTGTGTGCGCGATCCGCAGGTGATTACATTGCGCGACAAAGTGAGCGCGGCGGTGGACATGAGTGTGCATGAAGACGCGGCGTACATCACGATCAAGCTTAAAGACGGCCGCACGCTGGAGAAGCACGTCGAGCACGCGATCGGCAGCCTCGCGCGGCCGATGAGCGATGCGGACCTCGAAGCCAAGTTCCGCAAGTTCGCCAAGGGCATCCTGTCGGCGGGTGAGACCGACGCGTTGATCAAGCTGTGCTGGGAGATCGAGAAGCTGAAAAGCGCGGGAGACATCGCGCGTGGCGCAGTTCCGGCAGCTGCCAAAAAAGCCTGAGCGTCGTAGTCAGGTTGAATTTGGTGAGCGCTCAATCCACTCTTAGACTTCGTCATTCCCGAAGGGGGAATGACGTTTAAAAATCTGTCAGCGCATATTTCAACAAACGGTTAGTTCGGTTCGTTATTCCCGGCCGCGCTGATAAAGTGGCCTGGACGGGGGTTTAGTCCAGGCCTTTTTTTATTGAGGAAAAATGATGATGCAAGACGATTTGCCGTTCGAAGGCGTCAAGGTTCTGGACCTGTCGCAGGGCATAGCGGGGCCTTATTGCGGCATGCACCTGGCGCGCCATGGCGCCGACGTGATCAAGGTCGAGCCGACTGGCACGGGCTGCTGGGGCCGGCAACTCGGCAAATCGATTGGCGACCACACCGCGCATTCCGTTATCGTCAACCGTGCCAAGCGCTCGCTCGCGGTGGATTTGAAGACCGGTGAGGGCGTGGCGATTGTCCAGCAGCTCGCCAGGGAATGCGATGTTTTCATCCAGAATTATCGCGTCGGGAAGATCGACAAGTTCGCGCTCGATTACGAGAGTGTGAAGAAATCCAACCCGAATGTCATCTATGTTGGCATCACCGGCTTTGGTCCGACGGGCCCGCGCGCAGATAATCCTGCAACCGACTCGGTCATGCAGGCCTATACGGGCATGATGTCGGTCAATCGCAGCCCAGCGGGCGTTCCCCAACGCATCGACATGCTGGCGATCGATTTCTCGACCGGCCTCTACGCATCTCAGGCGGTGGCCGCCGCGCTCTACCGGAAAGCGACGAAAGGCCGCGGTGCCTACATCGAAACCAGCCTGCTGGAGTGCGCGCTCGCGCTGCAGGAGGGGGCAATGATGGAGTACCACCTGCAGGGAGGCGCCGCCGAGCCCATCGGCATGCCGGTGGGCATGTTCAAAACCAGGGATGGTTTCATGAGCGTCAACGCGCGGCGCGATGAACATTTCAAGCGGCTCGCCAAATTGCTGGGTAGGGAAGAGTGGATAGCCGACCCGCGTTACGTCGACTCGCGCGCACGCGTAAAAAATCGCGACGCCCTGATGGCCGAACTGCGGCCGTTCTTCGAGACCAAGACATCCGATGAATGGGTGGAACTGCTTTCCGGCATCGACATCCTGAAAGCCAGGGTCAATTCGTACGGGGATATCTTCACCGATCCGCAGGTGCGGGCGATTGACGCGGTGCGCTGGGTCGAGAACGACACGCTCGGCCGCGTGCCAATGGCGACCATCTGCGGCCAGCGCCCGCCAGCGACCGGCGATCGTCTCACGCACGCCCCGCATTTGGGTGAGCACACTCGCGAGATCCTGGGCGATATGGGTTATGGTGCCGGCGACATCGAAAAGCTGGCAGCCGCGGGCGTTGTTGCGTGCTATAGCGCCTGAGGCGCTCCAAGGCGCGGCGCCGAACCGATTTGGTAGCATCGCCGGGGCTTCGTTATTGATTACTTTCTATCAACAGGAACGCTACTTTGACATTCAGCAAGCAGGACGCCAATTCCATTCGCGGCCGCGCATTGCGCGCGATCTCCAGCAATCGAGCGCCGGGTATGCAATTCGCCGGCTATTTTCTTGATTTCACACCCCGGCGTTTCGAGAAAGCCGGCGTTGAATTCAGCATCGAATCCGGGGCGCATTGTGCGAACGCCGAGGGCATTATCAATCGCGCTGCATTGCTGTACGCCGCCGACCTGACGCTGGCGGCGGCAAACCGTGCTTACGTTGATCCGAATGTGCGTACTGCGACCTTGATGCTGCGGGTTGAATTTACCGGTGAACCGGCGCGCGGTACGCTGCAGATCAGCGGGCGCACCAGGGGTTTTTCACCGCGCACGGCTTTGCCCGAAAGCGTGGCTGTCGGGAACGTGGTTTGTGAAGGCCGTGAAGTCATGCGCATGTCCGGCACCTGGGTATCGCCACCCATACCCCCGGGCGTGGTCATGCGCGGCCTGCCATGGGAAGGCGGCGAGGACGGCCGCGGCCGCCCGTTGCTGAAAAAAAGCGAGCTTGAAGCCCCGGAAAAAGATGTCATGCGCCGCGTCAACAAAGCGCTGCGCGAGGCGCCGAATGACGACCTGCTCGGGTACTTATGCTATCCGGTGGTCAAACCCGCGCCGCGTGGCGCAGTCGGAAAGCTGTCGGTCGGCATGCAAATCGGCAATCGCGTGGGCCACGTGCAGGGCGGTTTTTTGATCAATGCCGCACTTGCCACCGCGGAAGCCGCGGTGCCCGGGCACACCATCATCACTGGCGCGTCTGCGTGGTACATCAGCCCGGGCCAAGGCAAGGCGATCAGCGTGCGATCGACGATTCTGCAAAGCGGTCGGAATATAGCGGTGGTGCGAACAGAATTGTTCAACGCGGGAAACAAGCTCGTGCTGGAGGTAATCTCAAATCATTCGGTTGCGGCAGATCAGGGCGGATAATTCCTGAGAGCGTGGAATCACGGCACTCGTCATATATCGTAATATATTGCGACTAATAGCGATTCTATTCATTATTTCGCTATTAGTTACGACTTGACTAACTTGGACGATTAGTTTATATATCGTAATAAATGACGATATATTGACTATTTAGTAAGGTTATTCGCAATATATTACGAATATGAACATCACCAGTTTACTCACAGATGACGCCGTGCTGGCCGAACTGGGCGCACGTATTGCCGGCCGCCGGATTGACCTGCAGTTAACCCAGGCGGCTGTGGCCGAACAGGCGGGTATCGCCAAACGCACCCTTGAGCGCATGGAGGCGGGGCAAACGTCGCAGTTGGCTACCCTGGTTCGTGTGCTGCGGGTGCTGGATGCCACATCAGGGCTGGATAGCCTGATACCGGAGTCCGGGCCCAGACCGATGGATTTGTTGAAGCGCAAGAGCAAGGTCCGGCAACGGGCTTCGGGGCTTCGGGCCGCAGAGCCGGCGGTCAAACCATGGCACTGGAATGAGAAGCCCTGAGCGCGCTTGCGTGAAACCATGACCACGCTTGCCGAGGTCAGGCTATGGGGCAGGACCATCGGTGCGGTCTCGCTACAGGACGGGGAGGACGTCGCCAGCTTTGAATACGATGCAGCATTCGCGCAGAGCGACATTCAGGTCGCGCCGATCGTGATGCCGCTCTCCCGGCGCGTGTACCGCTTCCCCGCGCTTTCCCGCCCGACTTTCCACGGGCTGCCGGGTCTGCTGGCCGACTCGCTGCCCGACAAATTCGGCAACGCGCTGATCGATGCATGGCTGGCGTCGCAAGGGCGGCAAGCGGATTCCTTCAACGCTATCGAGCGGCTTTGCTATACCGGTGAACGCGGCATGGGGGCGCTGGAATTCGCTCCCGCCACCGGCCCTACGGCAAAGCAGACCACACACATCGAGGTCAGCCAGTTGGTGGAGCTTGCATCGGAGGTATTGACCCACCGGAATAATCTGCAGGCGTCTTTTGCAGCCAAAGGCAGCGCAGATGCGCTCAGGGATATTCTGCGCGTGGGCACCTCAGCCGGTGGCGCGAGGGCGAAGGCGGTCATCGCATGGAACCCGACAACCAATGAAGTGCGGTCTGGCCAGGTCAAGGCCGGCACGGGATTTGAATACTGGCTGCTGAAATTCGACGGCGTCAGCGGCAACAAAGACAAGGAACTGGAAGACCCGAAAGGCTACGGGGTGATCGAGTATGCGTATCACCTGATGGCGCTCGACTGCGGCATAGCCATGAGTGAATGCCGGCTGTTTGAAGAGAATGGCCGGTCGCATTTCATGGCGCGCCGCTTTGATCGTCTTGCCGCCGGCGAAAAACTTCACATGCAGTCACTCAGCGCCCTGGCGCACTACGATTTCAATATGGCGGGTGCTTACAGCTACGAGCAGGCGCTGATGGTGATGCGGCAGCTCCAGTTGCCCATGCAGGCCATCGAGCAACTGTTCCGGCGCATGGCCTTTAACATCGTGGCCGGCAACCAGGATGACCACGTGAAGAACATTGCTTTCCTGATGAACAAGTCCGGCGAATGGTCTCTATCGCCGGCCTTTGACATGACCTACAGCTTTAATCCTTCCAGTGCGGGGACGGCAAGCCATCAGATGACGATGAACGGGAAGCGCGGCGATTTCACGCTGGAGGACTTCAACGCCTGTGCAAAGACTGCGTCAATGAAGCGCGGGCGCGCCGCGAAAATCGTTGCCGAGGTGCAGGCGGCGGCAGCCAAATGGAAATCGTTTGCGGACAAGGCCGGCGTGCCTGATGGCGTGCGCGAAAAAATTCAGCGTACGTTGAATCTGAAACCCTATTCGTGATGCCGGGCGGAAGATGAATTGGGAATCAGAAATGAAAACAGACAATCCGATTCAGATAAAATCCTCTGCGTTCGCATTTCAGAGTCTCGCGCATGCTCTGCATGTGGGTGAGTACAAGCGCGAGATCCTGGGTGAAGCCTTGACATATGTAACCTTAATGGTTACACTTAAAACGTGATACGAAGTTTCAAACACAAAGGATTACGGCGATTCTTTCTTGAGAGCGCGAAATCCGGGATTCAACCATCGCACGCTGAGCGATTGAAGCTTATTCTCAGTTGGCTAAGTTCCGCTGTAGAACCGAAAGACATGGACCTTCCTGGCCTGAAACTGCACCGACTCAAAGGGACTCGCAAGGATACATGGTCTGTTTGGGTGAACGGAAACTGGCGTGTGACATTTTCATTTGAGGGCAAGGATGCCGCCGATGTTGATTACGAGGACTACCACTGAGGACAATTCATGTTAATGCACAACCCTCCCCACCCCGGTGAAGTGCTGCGGCAACTCTGCCTTGAGCCTCTGGGTTTGAGTGTTACAGATGCGGCAAAAGGCCTTGGCGTCAGCCGTAAAACTTTGTCTGCGATATTGAATGGCCGAGCGGGTATAAGCCCGGAAATGGCGGTACGGCTATCTCTCGCTTTCGGCACGAGTTCAGAAAGCTGGTTGAATCAGCAAATTCAGTACGATCTTTGGCAAGCGGAGAAAGGTCGCAAAAATCTTCGCGTGCTACGACTCGCCGCTTGATGCAAAAGACCCCCAATTATTGCTTGCACCGGACGGCCTGCGCCCGCGGGTGAGCGGCGATATCTGCATGAACAGCCAAGCAACTTACCCGGATAAAGCTGCGTTACTTCGCTTTGCGTGCAGTTTTTTGTAGCTGTCGATCAGGCGCCGGTGCCGGTCGAGCCCCTCCAGTTTCATGCTCGTTGGCGTCAAGCCGAAGAAGCGCACGCTGCCGTCCACCGAGCCCATCACAGCATCCATCCGCGGGTTGCCGTACATGCGGCGGAAATTTTCCGCGTAATCGTTCATTTCCAGATCGTCGTCCAGCAGCACCTCCAGCACCACATTCAAGGCCTGATAAAACAATCCGCGCTCGACCGTGTTCTCGTTGTACTGCAGAAAAGCGCCGACCAGTTCGTGCGCTTCCTCAAATTTCTTCAGAGCGAGATTAATCAGCAGCTTCAATTCCAGAATCGTCAACTGCCCCCAGGCGGTGTTCTCGTCAAATTCGATGCCGATCAAGGTGATGATATCGGTGTAGTCATCCAGCTCACTGTGTTCCAGGCGCTTGAGCAATGCTTTCAGGCCGGCGTCGTCGAGGCGATGCAGATTCAGGATATCGGCGCGAAACGACAGCGCTTTATTGGTGTTGTCCCAGATCAGATCCTCGACCGGATAGATCTCCGAATAGCCCGGCACCAGAATGCGGCAGGCGGTTGCGCCTAAGTCGTCATACACCGCCATATAGACTTCTTTGCCCATGTCTTCGAGCATGCCGAACAAGGTCGCAGCTTCTTCGGCATTAGAGTTTTCGCCTTGGCCGGAAAAGTCCCACTCGACAAAATCGAAATCGGCTTTGGAACTGAAAAAGCGCCACGACACGATGCCGCTGGAATCAATGAAGTGCTCGACAAAGTTATTCGGCTCAGTCACAGCGTTACTTTCGAAGGTGGGCCGGGGCAGATCGTTCAGGCCTTCAAAACTGCGACCTTGCAGCAACTCCGTAAGACTGCGTTCCAGTGCCACTTCAAGGCTTGGGTGCGATCCGAACGAGGCAAACACGCCGCCGGTATGCGGGTTCATCAGGGTGACGCACATCACCGGAAACTTCCCGCCCAGCGACGCATCCTTCACCAGCACTGGAAACCCTTGCTCTTCCAACCCTTTAATGCCGGCCAGAATGCCGGGGTATTTGGCCAGCACTTCGTGCGGCACATCAGGGAGCGTCATCTCGCCTTCGAGAATTTCGCGTTTTACCGCCCGCTCGAGGATTTCAGACAGGCATTGCACTTGCGCTTCGGCCAGCGTATTGCCTGCACTCATGCCATTGCTGAGGAACAGGTTGTCGATCAGATTGGTCGGGAAATACACCACCTTGCCGTCCGACCGGCGCACATACGGCAGCGCGCAGATGCCTCGCTTTACGTTGCCGGAGTTGGTGTCGTAGAGATGCGAACCGCGTAATTCGCCGTCGGCGTTGTAAATCTTTAGACAATATTCATCGAGTATGCCGGCCGGCAGTGCATCTTTGCGGCCGGGCTTGAACCAGCGCTCGGTCGGATAATGCACGAACGCCGCGTCGGCGATGTCTTCGCCCCAGAACTGATCGTTGTAGAAATGATTGCAACTCAATCGTTCGATAAACTCGCCCAACGCCGACGCCAGCGCGCTTTCCTTGGTCGCGCCCTTGCCATTGGTGAAACACATCGGGGAGTGCGCATCGCGGATATGCAGCGACCATACATTGGGAACAATATTGCGCCACGAAGCGATTTCAATCTTCATGCCCAGGCCCGCCAGAACGCCTGACATATTGGCGATGGTTTGCTCCAGCGGTAGGTCCTTGCCCGCAATATAAGTGGCAGCTTCCGAGGACGGATTCAGCACCAGCAAGGCCTGGGCATCGGCATCCAGATTTTCCACCTCTTCAATCACAAACTCAGGCCCGGCCTGCACCACCTTTTTCACTGTGCAGCGGTCGATGGAGCGCAAAATCCCCTGACGGTCTTTGGCGGAGATATCCGCCGGCAATTCGACCTGTATCTTGAAAATCTGCTTGTAGCGATTCTCCGGGTCGACAATATTGTTCTGCGACAGCCGGATGTTATCGGTGGGAATATTGCGCGTAACGCAGTACAACTTCACAAAGTACGCCGCACACTGCGCCGAAGAAGCCAGAAAGTAATCGAACGGCCCGGGCGCCGAGCCATCGCCCTTATAGCGGATGGGTTGATCGGCCACCACCGTGAAGTCATCGAACCTGGCTTCAAGACGAAACTTGTCGAGAAAGTTGACTTTAATTTCCATGGGAATTTGCGACGGCATCCGTAATAATTAAGCCCCTATTGTCCGCTTTTTAAGCGCGGAATTCGTGCTTTTCAGAAATGGTTGCCACGGAGCCACACATTGCGGTATTCGGCCGTCATATGAGCAATTGAACGCGACGTATATTTGAGCGTGTATGGTTTTCTGGGGAGGCAGTTGTGAAGAAAGAATGGCCCAAAGGTTCAGAATGGAGGATATGGGATCTTCATCTCCATTTTCCCGGAACAAAGCTCAACGACCAATTTAAACTGACCTCCGGAGATGTTTGGGAGGAGTATTGCCGTCGACTAGAAGAGTCTCAAGTCCAAGTCTTCGGAATAACCGATTACTTTTCAATAGACGGACTTCTTAAAACGCGAGAGGAATTCCGAAAAAGGCATCCGCAATCCACCAAGCTCCTCATTCCGAATATCGAATTTCGCACCGGAGATGCGATTAACAATGCTCAAACCTTTATGCAGCCCGTGCAATCGACACCGAAACCAGGCCCGCGGTGTGTGCTTTGGCTTTGGGCCGGATGATGATTTCAACGTCGCGATCGAGCAGCGTCAGAAATCGCATCAGCCGTTCCGACGAAAAGCGCGTGAGTTTGTAGTTCTTGACATGCACTGTTTCGTGGCGCGTAGTTACTTACTTACCGGGGAATATCAGCGTCGTCACTTCGTCCCGGTCAAGCTCAAGGTGGGCTGCAATGTTGCCGAGAATCGCCGCGAGTGTCCCGATTTTCAGTGCATCGTGCGCGGGAATGGTGATGTGATGTTCGCCGTTGCGGGTTGTGGTCAGCCGGATATGGCTGCCGGTCTGACGGCTGATCTGGTATCCGAGAGCACCCGCTGCCTTGGCCAGCTCGCGACCTGAAACGTCGCGAGGCAGCCTCATACCGCGATTAGTTCGTCGCGCACGAAATGGAGCCGCACCATTGCGGGCGCCTGCCCCTCCTCGAAGTGGCACTTTACCGCTTCGCGGACGTTGACCTGGAGGCTCTTGAGATCGTCAGCTTCCGTGAAAATACCTTCACCCAGCGCCTGCGCGGTGTAACCGCCCTCGGGCGTCTCTTCGACTACAAAAATGAGTTCTTTCATGACAACCCCGCTGTACCAGTGGCAGATGGCAATATCCCAGAATCGGGGGCTGCGGGCAAGCGGCCGCGCTGGTCTATCTTGCCGATGATTAAATGAGTTTCCAGGAAATGCCGCCACCGTATAGCGCTGCCCAAGAGATGGCTGATCGTTCGCAATGCCTCACCCGTTTTTACGGCGCAACAGGAAACCGCAGTTCGAAAACCACGCCGCTGCCGTCCGTGCGGTCTGCGGCCGTTGCCGTGCCACCGTGGAACTCCGCGATCTGGCGTGCGATTTTTCAGGTTCTCCGGTGTTTTGCATAGCCTTAGATCGGAAATTTATGCTAAAGCTGTACATTCCAAAAAACTGGAGATAAAGGATCAGTATGGCTGAACAAATCGAAAGGCTTGCGCAGTTCGTCGCCGACACTCAGTGGGAGGATATTCCACGGCCGGTTCAGCAGCACGCCAATCTCGTGCTGCTCGACACGATCGGTGTAATGCTGGCCGGCTCCGTACAACCGGAAGTGCGGCGATTGCACGAAGGCTTGAATGCG
>CANJHY010000059.1:0-25054 GCA_947474275.1 Betaproteobacteria bacterium | reverse complement strand
CGGGTCCACAAAACAACGCTGTCCGGCCGCGGCGAACCGGAAGCAATGCCTAGCGTGAACGGATCTGAACTGAAACGCGGCTGCGCGCGCACCGGCCGCACCAGCGGTGGCGCGAACAGCGCGCCGGCGGCCAGCGCGGCTGCCATGCGCAGAATCATGCGGCGGCGCTGCGACGGCGGCATGTCCGGCGGTGCCGTGCGGCGCAACCAGTCGGTTAATTGTTTTTTATTCATGCGCAGGGTGCGTGTTGCTACAAGATAGCACGTTGCGCAGAATGCTTCAGGGAGTGGCGGCGTTGCGTCCGGCAATACGTCCGGTGACTACGCATTCGGCGATATTGCCGCCGGACAAATAGAGGTGTCCGAAAGAGCTGCCGAGCTCGCCCGCGGAATAGAGGCGGGGGATGGGTTTGCCGTAGACGTCGATGATGCGCTGCTGGGCATCGTGCACGGGGCCGCCCTGCGTGTTGGAAAGCGTGGCGTATACCGGCGCACCGTAGAATGGCGCCGTTTTGATTGGCGTCATCGAGCCAGCCGGGCGTTTGAAATCGTCGTCGCTGCCGCGTTCGCACAGGGCATTCCAGCGTGCAATGCTTTGCTCAAACTCTGCGGCGTCGATGTTGAGCATGCGCGCGAGTTCGGCAAGCGAGTCGGCGCGTTTGATGATGCCGAGTCCGACTTCCTTCAGGTTGTCGTCGCTCCACTCGTAACGTATGCCTTCGTCGTTCGACGTGGCCTTGCCGAGCGGGTACATCTTGCGGCCTTCCTCGTCGCAGACCAGGAATGAGGGATTGCGCGGGAAGCGCTGGGTGACCGCATCGAAGTGCTGCAGTTGCCGCACGCCGGTGTCCTGGGTGTAGGGCTGGTACTCGGACATGAAACGCTTGCCGGCCTGGTCGACGAGTATCCACGCCATCTTGACGTTGACCTTGTCAGGTTCGCCGGGAAACCAGTCGGGCATGCGCTTGACGCGGATGCCATAGGGGTAGTTTTCGTCGGTATGTTTGAAGCCGTAGGCGCCGTGGATATGCCACATGTGCCAAAGCGCGGCACCCAGGTGCTGGGCCATGCGGATGCCGTCGCCGTTGTTCATGCGCGCGGCGGCATTCAACACCGGTTTGCTCTCGAAGAACTGCGCTTTCATGTCGGCGTTGCCTTCAAAGCCCCCGCAGGCCAGCACGACGCCGCGGCGCGCTTCGATATTGCGTTCGACGCCGTTGGTGGAAACGCGGATGCCAAGCACTTTGCGCGTGTCCGGATCGGCAATCAGTCGTAGCGCGGGGGTGGCGAGGCGGATTTCCACACCTTGCTTCAACAAGTGTTCGTGCACGATACGGAACAGCTTGGGGCCGCCCGGTGCGCCGTTCGCCCATGGATAAATTTTGGGGGCGTCGAATCCCGGGATGTCGATCACGGTGGTGTGATAGAAGGTGTCGGTGCCGGGCAGCGGATAGTTGGCGCGAATCTGGCGGCGGTAGGGATCGCTACTTTTTTCGCGCAGCGCGTTTTCCTCGACGGAATTGGCGATCACGGCGTTGTTGATCCTGCCGAGTTCGCGCACATAGGTTTCAACCTCGCACATGCCGTTGGCCAGCACGCGCAGCACGTCGTCCGGGGTGCGTCCGTCGTTGGTTGTCTTCAGGTAAATGAATGCCTGCTCGGGGTCGCGCGCGCTGCGCACCGCGCCGTAGGAGCAAATCGACAAACCGCCGGGCACCGGCGATTTTTCGATCAAGAGGGTTTTTGCCCCGGCCTGCGACGCGTTCAAGGCAGCGATACCGCCGGCAAGGCCGAAGCCGGCGACGACTACGTCGAAGGATTCGTCAAAGTTATTTTTGTCAGATATCTTCATATTCGAAAAATCGTAAAAGCATTTAGCCGCGGATAAACGCAGATAAACGCGGATGAAACGCAAAAAAATACGTTATGGAAGGCTGCGTCGGACTGTAAGATTCTTATTTCTTGCTCTATCTGCGTTCATCCGCGTTTATCTGTGGCTGGAAATGGTTGCAGGTTCTAACTGGCACGGAATTCGAGCCCGGCGCTTTGGGCGGGTTCGAACACAATGATGCCGCCGACGCTGGCGGGCGGCACCACGTAGAAGCGTTCGGCGTCGAGCGCGCCGTGCGCGAAATCGAGGCTGGTTATGTGTTTGCGCGTGACTTCCATATTGTCGCTGGCTAGTGCGTAGCCGACGATCCACGGCAATGTCGCGGGTTCGACGTTGAATACGCGCCGGATTACGGCGGGCGATTTGAACAGGAGGCGACCGCGCTCAGTGTCGATATGCCAGCGGTCCCCTTCGCCGACTGCCCGGAGCCCTGTGAAGCGCGCGTAACGCGCGGCCGCGTCGCCGGGATTTTCCATGCACAGTATGACCGCGGTCAGCGCGGTGGCGCGGTTGGCGTGCGGCAGCCACTGCGGCTGCCAGACGAATTCGGGCGTATGGTGCTGGCAGTATTGGATACGGCCTTCCGCCATGCTGCCGGGCGGCACGCGCACAACCGTAAAGCGCGCCGTATCTTCGCCGTGCGGCGTGTTCAACTGGCGCTGCAATGCCACCGGTTCGAGCGGCGTGAAGCCTTCGCGTGCCAGCCGCGCGTGATCGAGGTCGGGGGCAGAAGTGCCGAACGCAATCAGGTGAACGCCCGTGTAGCGCTGGATCGCGGTGCGCAACTGATGGGCGACCGGGGTATCGCCGGTTGGCGTCAGGCATTCGATGTAGCCGCGTTTGAACATGACGCAGCGGTTGCCGGTGCCGGCGGGCAGCAGCGGGCCACCCGGCTCCAGGCGATGCGACTGGGCCGAAAATGGCGTCAGCGTGAAGCCGAGTTTTTCCAGCGCGGGTGCCGCGTTTTCCATATGCGGCACGAAATGCGCAAGGTGATCGAGATTGAGCTGGCCGGGTTTCGGCGGCTGGGCAGCGGCGATTTTGGCGATGGCGGAAGGCGTCACTTCAGGACCTGCGCGCTATGAAATCGATTTCGATGCGGGCGTCGCGCGCGAGGCCGCTCACGCCCACGCAAGTGCGGGCTGGGCGCCGGCCGGCAGCAAAATATTCAGCGTAGATCTTGTTCATCTTTTCGTAGTCTTCCTTGAAATGGGTGAGGAAGATGCGCGCGGACACAACGTGTTCCAGGCCGAGGCCGCAGCCGCCGAGCACGCGTTTGAGGTTAGCCATGACCTGCCGGGTTTGCGCTTCTATACCTTCCGGGTAGGGCGAGTCGTTGGCGATGCCGGTAAACGGCATCTGGCCGGTGACGAACACCCAGCCGTCCTGCTCGACGGCGTGGCTGAATGGCGCCACGGGGTCCGGCGCGCCGTCTATCATGTGAAAAATAGGCATGGTAAATCCGTGAGAGCATAAGTCGTGAGGGCGTCGTGAGTGCGTGAGGTCGGGGGGAACTCCCGACGCATGCATTTTACGCTCTCTCGCGCTCCCGCTCTCGCGATCTCACGGCTTGGTCAATATCCCAGCTTCCGATCGACTTGGTTGGTCAGCGGCTTGCCGGCGAGCTTGCGCGCGAAATTGGCGAACCATGCGTCGCACAGGAAATCCATGTAACGCGGGTCATCGCATGAAATGTGCGGTGTGATGATGAGATTGCGCGTGGTCCACAGCGGCGAATCGGCAGGCAGAGGCTCCGGGCTGTGCACATCGAGCACCGCGCCGGCGATTTCACCTTTGTCGAGCTTGTGGCGCAGCGCTTCGTAGTCGACGATGGGAGAACGCCCGAGGTTGATAAGTCCCGCGGTCGGTTTCAGCAGGTCGAGCCGGGACCGGTTTATCAGTCCCAAGGTGTCTGGTGTAAGTGGCGTAGTTACAATCACGAAGTCGGCCCTGGGCAGCACGCTGTCGATGCGTGATGTCTTATACGCGATGTCTGCGGGCTTGCCGGCCTTGCCGCTACGCGTCACGGCAATTACCTTTAGGCCGAGCTTGTGTGCGGCGCGTCCGGCGGCACTGCCGAGGTCGCCGAACCCGACTACCACTGCGGTCTTGCCCGCGATTGGCGCGGTGAAAATCTGCTCCCATTTCCTGGCATGCTGATTGGCGATGATGGCGGGCAGGCGACTTTGCAGTATCAGTAAATTCATCATGCAGGAATATTCCGTTTTGACGCCATGCGCCCCGCTGTTGTTGGTGAGCGTGACATCGGGCGGCAGCCAGTCCATGGGCATCAGGCCGTCGACGCCGGCGCCGGTGGTCTGTATCCATTGCAGGCGCGGTGCGCGTTCACGCAGGCGCTCGCGCGGCGGGGTTGAATTGATCATGAAGTCGGCGGTTTTCAGCGCTTCATCCAGAATCGCACCATCCCAGCCGATGGTGACCTTCAGCTTCTTCGCCAGCGCGCGATTGCGCGTCACTGCGGCTGCATAGATAGGCTCAGTCAAATGGTACAAGGACGAGCGCTTGGTATTGTTTTCGACGTGCAGGTGAAACGTGCGGGGTTTTATTGATTTTGGCATTGGGGCCTTAAATAGGAATGACAACTAGAGTATCAAAGCGCGCCGAGTCGGTAACGACGATGCGCCGGCGCAGCAGTGCCTGGTCCTGCGCGACGACGATTTCATCGACGTAACGGCCGGCGCTGAACACCGCCATTTCGCCGTCATGCATGGTGCGCACGACGATGTAGCTGGTCTGCGCATGGTACGCACCGTCGGTGAAGTCGAGGATTTCTGTCGGCCCGATGATGTGGCGGTAGACGTGCGGCTCGTAGACATTGACTTCACGGATGGCGCTGACGCGGTCTTCGAGCATGTCGCGGTTGTCGCAGTACCACACGCCGATTGGATGTCCCTGCTCGTGCGCGGTGCGCGGAATGATCTGGTAGACGCAGTTTTCGGTGAAGCATTGCGGCCAGCGCTCGAGCTGGTCGTTGTCGATGGCGTGCACGTACTGCATCATCAGGCGCGCGACTGCAGCGCTGACCGTGGCCGGCACTTTCAATTCCAGGATTGCCGCGCCTGCGCTAGACATTGAGCAACTCGCGATAAACTTTCCAGAAACCGCGCACCGAAGTCTCGGTCGCGCGCGTGGGCATGCCGCCGACACCGGTGCCGCCCATTTCGATGATCGCGCACTTGTCGAGATCACCGGCGATGCCTTTTTGCACGAAGCCGCCGATCGCGCCGTCTTCCATCGAGACCAGTCCCGCCGGTCCGACGAGGTTCGACTGCTTGACGCGCACCTGGGTCTGCTCCGCGGTGTCGTCTTCGAGGCCTATCAGCGTCCACACCAGCTCGCACTTGTCGACGCCGTGGGTAATGACCTGGCGCGTGCCCAGCGAGTTCAATACCTGCTGCAGCACGAAGCCGGGAAAGATGCTCTGGATTGAATTGGTGATCTGGTCGGGGAATTCCATCCACTGGTCGATCAATGACGGGTCTTTGAGGCCGTAATCATTTTTTTGCGCGCGTATCATGCCCGAGTCGTAGGCCTCATCACCTTTGTCGGTATAGCGCTTCGTGAATGTGATGTGGTGCCAGCTTTTGTCGTCCTGACGGGTGCCGCCTTCAGCCGACAGGCGGTTCAGCTTGAAGGTAGAGAAAAACGCGTGCAGCAGACTGGGGTGGTAGTTGTCGCGGCTGTTTTCGACGTAGAGCTTCCAGTTGTTGTGCATGAATTGGCTGTAGCGGCCGAGAATTTTTGGCTTGCCGTGCAGCGTGCGCTCGATGTGCTCGACCATCACCGGGCCGAGGTAGTCCTTCAGCGGCGGCGTCGCATCGGAGAAAGTGCCGAAGACGAGGCCGTTGATGGTCTCGACGCGGAGCCGGGTGAGTTTGTGCTGCGTCTTGTCAAAATCGGTCGGCATGCCGCCTTTTTGCTGGATGCCTTTTTCGAAGGCGATGCTGGTCAGGTTACCGTCGAAATCGTATATCCAGTTGTGATATGGACACACGAAATTGTGCGTGCGTGTACGCTTGCCCTTGGCCTGGTAGCAGATGATGGAGCCTTTGTGCACGCAGCGATTGACCAGCGCGTTGATGCCGCCATCGGCGTGGCGCACGGCGATGATCGGGCTGTCGCCGATGCGCGTGGTGATGTAATCGCCGGCGTCCGGAATCTCGATTTCCAGGCACAGGAAGCTCCAGGTCGGGCCGCGGAATATCAGGTCCTGCTCCCAGGCGTAAATCTCGGGATCGGAAAACACCTGCATGGGCACGCGCGTAATACCTTCCGCCGGCCACTGCAGAATTTTGGGCAACGCGCGCGCTGCAACTGCCTGGGTCATGGATTTTCCTGTCGGGCAATGAGTGATGGGTAATGGGTTATGGGTAGTGAGTCCCTACGCGGCGCATCTTTGATCACAGCAACACCGTAACGCCGAATAGACGGCGCTTGACGGACAAACGTCTTAATCGCATAACCCATCGCTCATCACCCATTCCCCATTGCACTTACTGCGGCACGATTTTCGCGGTTTTGACGAGTTCGCCCATTTTTTTCAGATCGCTCTTCGTTGCCGCGAGAAGATCGGCCGGCGAACCTACCGCGACTTCCGCGCCCTGCAGCGTCATCTGTTCGCGCACTTCCGGCAGATTAAGCGCGCGCTGAACTTCTTTATTCAATTTCGCAATGACTGGCGCGGGTGTGCCGGCCGGCGCGTAGATCGCAATCCACAACGTTATTGCATAGCCTGGAACGCCGGCCTCGCTGATGGTCGGCAGATTCGGCAGGATACTCGCACGTGCCGGTGTTGTTACCGCAAGCGGCCGCACGCGCTCAGCCTTGATGTGCTGGAGCATCGACAGCGCCGTATCGAAAATCAGCGCGACGCGACCGGAGAACACGTCAGGATATGCGGCCGACGCGCTTTTGTACGGCACGTGATTCAATTGAATACCGGCCATGCTGGCCATCATCTCGCCGGCAATATGCGTCGTACTACCGACACCGGATGAGCCGTATGCAATCGCGCCTGGTTTGTTTTTAGCGAGAGTGATCAGGTCCTTCACCGACTTGACCGGCAGGTCGGGGGTGGCGGCGAGCACCGTGGGCGTGATCACGACCATGCTGACCGGCGTGAAATCCTTGATCGGGTCGTACGGCAGGCTTTTGTAGAGATAGGGCACGATCGCATGCGTGCCGTTGCTGCCTAGCACCAGCGTATAACCGTCGGCATTGGCCTTGGCGACGATATCGGTGCCGATGGAGCCGCCGGCGCCGCCGCGGTTGTCGACGACCAGCGACTGTCCGAGTCCTTCCTGCATGCGCGCGGACAGGATGCGGCCGATGATGTCGGAAGTGCCGCCGGCGGCGAACGGCACCACGAAGCGGATCGGCCGTTGCGGAAAGTCGGCCGCCGCTGCAGCAGTGATAACGGCGGTGGCGGCGATGACGGCCAGCGCGGCACCCAGGCGTGCGCAGGGTATGCGGTGAAGCTGTTTGCGGGGAATTTCCATTTCACTGGTTTCCTGGTGAACCCTCGCTCAGGTTCAAATTCGCGGCCGCCCTTTATGACTGCGGTTTGGCCGCGCTGACTACTTTATTTTCTTGGACCGCTCATAAGCATCGGTCGCGAACCCGGCCTCGACCGGGTCCTGCTTGAGCGAGCCGGCGGCCTTGAAAATACCGGCCTGGCGCTTGAGCGTCGCGATGTCTGATGGTTCGAACGCGGCCATGTATATCTTGTCCCATTCCGCGGCATACGCGCGCGAGTCGTCAGCCGGCATGTTGGCGGCTTTCTGCAGGACTTCGGCCACCGCCGCTTTGTTCTTCGAGCCGAACTCGTTGACCTTGCGCAGCGCCGCGATGAATTTCGCGACGGCGTCCGGATTTTTCGCGAGGTAGTCACTGTGCACGATGGTCACGGCGAGGATGGGCGGCGAGTTGGTTTTGGTGAGTTTTTTCCATTCATCGGTGTAATTGCCGAGCCGGCGCAGCTTGAGCTCGTTCATTTGCGCGACGGTCGTCGAGCGCACCGCGGCAACGTCGATCTGCTTTTGCGCGAGGAACTGCGCCAGCACGCCTTCGGTGCCGGGCACTGCCGTATAGTCACTGATCTTCAGTCCGTGGTTGAATTCCAGCAGCGCGGTGCCGAGCGAATGGGTCGCGCTGCCGGGCGGCGACATGCCGATCTTTTTGCCTTTGATGTCAGCCAGCGATTTGATGGGCGACTCGTCGAGCACGACGAACTGCACTTCGGCGATGTGCGTGTTGAGCACGATTTTGACGGGCGCGCCTTCCGCAATGATCGCCATGGCGCCTGCTGAAGGCGCGGCAAACGCGAGGTCGATGGTGTTGAGGGCGACCGCGCGCAACGGTTGATTGACGTCTGAGAATTTGACCCATTCGACCTCCAAGCCTTCTTTCTCAAGGAATTTCTGCGATTCCATGACTGCGCCCTGGCCGAGGCTCAGGCCGCTCGACCAGTAACCGACCCTGATTTTTTGCGCCAGGGCGGTGTTGGAAGCCGCGAGGCAGACCACGCAAACGAGGGCGAGCGAGAAGCGCAATAGGGGCAGCGATTTCAAGTTGAGCTCCTTGAGGAGGTTAAAGGGGCGTTTGGGCAGGCGGGCAGATGCTTTGAAATTACCATAAACACGGACAGCCCGCAGATCAAATGAGCGCGCGCAGGCGCTGGATGTACTGTATCGCCTGCGGGTCTGTCGGGTCGCGCGGCCGGGCGCAGGCAATCGACACGATTTCGCGCACGCGGCCGGGTCGGGGAGCAAGTACGACGACCTCGTCGGCGAGCACCACGGCTTCTTCGACGTCGTGGGTGACGAAAACTATGGTCATTTGCTTGATGGACTGGATATGCAGCAGCTCGTCGTGCATTTGCGCGCGGGTCTGCGCATCGAGCCGCGAGAACGGCTCGTCCATCAGCAGGATGGCGGGGTCGGTGACCAGGCTGCGCGCGAGGGCGACGCGCGAGCGCATGCCGCCCGACAGTTGATGCGGAAACGCTTCCTCGAAACCAGTCAGTTTGACCAGACGCAGCGCTTCGACCGCACGCTCACGCCGTTCCGCGCGCGGCATGTCGCCCGCTTCGAGGCCGAATTCGATGTTGGCGCGCGCGGTGCGCCACGGCAGCAGGCGGTCTTCCTGGAACATGTAACTGATGCTGCGCCAGTTGGCGAAATCGCGCGCGCGCACGCCGCCGAAACAGACATTGCCGCGGTCCGGCGTCAATATTCCGGAAATGATGTTGAGCAGAGTGCTCTTGCCGCAGCCTGAAGCGCCGAGGATGGCAAATATGGAATGCGCGGGCACCGCGAGATTGATGTCCTGCAATACCGTGAGCGGCCCACCGTCGGCAGTATCAAACCATTTGCTGATCGCAGTAAGCGTAATCGCGCCGGCATCATTGCAATCGTCGGCGGATGCCGGTGCAACGGTCGCGGTTTCGTTCATCATGTGCGCTTGACGGGCGCCTGCGCTGCGAAAGCGGATCCGCGCAAGCACAGGCGGCCGCGCGGGTCCTGCCATAGTTTTTCTTCGGCGTGCAGTTTGCCGAGCGCGCGCGCCACGGTCTGGAAGTCGTATTCAGCAAGCTGCGCCGCGACATCCTGGTAGTAGAGCGGTGTTTTGTCGATCAAGGTCAGAATTTTGGCGGCTGCGGCGTCGATATGCCTGGGGCCGGCATTTACTGTGGAAGGCACCGCATCGGCTTTGCCTCCCATGTAATCGGCAATCTTTGCGCGGTCTGCGTATGCGTAGGCGATGCGCTCAAAGCGTTCCTTCGGGATGCCTTCGCCGATGGTGGCGTCGATGCCGACCTTGGCGCCGGTCGGCACCACGCCGGGCGGCATGACAGCAAGACTGGGGTCGAGCGGTTTGGCGCGCGCGCCCGGAATGATGAATACGTCGCGGTCGCCCTGCACGCGGGTGGCAATCGCCCACTCGACGTCCATCGCGTTCCAGACATCGATGTCGTCATCGACGACGACGACATGTTTCAAATCCATCACCGAAAGTGCTGCGAGCAAAGCGTTCTTGCCTTCGCCGGACTGCTTCTTGATCGAAATCACCGCGTGCCAGAACGCGCAGCCGCCGAGCGTGACATTGATGTCCTTGCATTGCACGCCGGCCGTCTTGAGCGCGCGGCGGATCGCGGTGTAGCGGGTAGGGGCGGCGAGCCAGGTGTTTTCCCACGGCATATGCAGGGCGTAGTAAATGGCGTCGCGCCGCATGGTGATGGCCTTGACGCGCACCAGCGGGTTCCAGTGCAGGCCGCCCATCAGGCGCGTGAATTCGCCGAAACGTCCTTCGGGATAGACCCATCCGGTCGGCAGTATCTCTGCTTCGAGCACGATTTCAGCGTCGGCGATGCACGGCATGTCGATGGTTTCGCAGGTCGAGAGCTCGACCGGTGCGCCGCGCAATCCGCCCGCGATGCCCATCTCGTCCACGCCCAGCGGCGCGCGAAAGCCCGAACCCATGATCTCGTAAGGGTGGGTGCCGATCGAAATCGAAATCGGGCACGGTTTGCCCGCTTCAAAAGCGCGCTGCGCGTAGAGCCGCATGTTGTTGGGCGTGACGATGTCGATGCCGGTGAGGTTTTTTTCCTGCACCATGAAGCGGTACATGCCGGAGTTGATGCCGAATTCCGGATCTTTGGCGATGACGACACCCGCGGTGATCATCGGCCCGCCGTCGTAGATCGACGACATCGGCACCGGCAGCTTGAAGAGATCGACGTCGTCGCCCAGCTGTATCACCTGCTTGTGCGGTGCGGATTCGACGTAGCGGGGTGCGATCGGTTTGGTGATGCCTTGTTCGAGCTTCGCTTCGATTTCATTGTAATTCGCGACACCCATGCCGAGAGCCGCGCGTTTTTGCGTGCGTATGATGCCGGACACCACCGGCATGTCGTAGCCGATTACGTTGTGGAAAAAGAGCGCCTGGTCGGATTGATCGACGAGGGTCGCAATATGCCGGATGTCTACTGGCTGCCTGATGTCGGTCAGCTCGCGCTCCTGGCGCAGACGGTCCAGAAACGGGCGGAATTTTTCGTCTTTCATGTTCGATCCGTGAAGAGTTTGATGGTCATTGCTGCTCCGCTTCCTTGCGCCAGCGGAACAAATGGTTCTCGAGCGGTTTCAGTACGCCCATTTCCAGCGTGGCCATCATGGCGATCATGGTGATGGTCCACGCGAACACCTGGTCGGTCTGGATCAGGTCGGCGGCCTGGCGCAGGCGGTAGCCGATGCCGCTCGAAGCGCCCAGCGTTTCGGCGACCAGGCTCACGCGCCAGCCGAAGCCGAACGCCAGCCGCGCGCCGGAAAAAAAGTAGGGCAGGATGGTCGGCAGGTAAATCTTGGTCATTACCTTCCAGCTCGGCATGCGCAGCGTATGCGCCAGCTCAATAAAATCTGCATTGACGCTGCGCGTGCCCTGCCACACGTTGGTAATGATGAGCGGCATCGCGGTCATGAAGACGACGAAGATGATGGTGCTTTCGGAGATGCCGAACCAGATAATGGCAAAGATCGCCCAGATCGCCGACGACACGGTGTTCAGCACCGGCAGCACCGGCTCGAAGAACTCGCCGAGCCGGCGGATGGCGCCGAGCATGATGCCGAAAGGCACGCTAACGATGGTGGCCAGCACGAAGCCTATGCACACGCGTTCAAGCGTAATGCTGAGATTGCGCCACAAGTCGCCATTGCCGAGTATCACCTTGAACGCTTCGTATACGCGCGGCGGTCCCGGGAACTTGAAATGGGGTTCGCCCAGCGAATAAAGCCACCAGGCGCCGATCACCAGGCCGAGGAGCGCCAGCCGCTGACCGAGCAGGTCGTAGCGGATGCGGCGCGGCGTTGCGCGCGGCGGTGCTGTCGGGTCAGTTAATTCAGCCATTTATTTTCAGCTTTAGAAAAAAATCTTTCACCGCTAAGGACGCGAAGGACGCAAAGGAAAAGCGGTAAATCAAAATAAATATTCATGTCAGATGCTTTTACTACGAAATGCCTTCGCTTTTTGCCTTTCCTTCGCGTCCTTTGCGTCCTTCGCGGTTCAAGAATTTATTTGGGTGGTGCGGTGAAATAAGTGCCGCGTCCGCTCGCGACCAGTGCGCCTTCCTTGTCGTAAACGTAGGCTTCGGCGGTCGAATACTGGCTGCCGCTGCGCACGACTTTGGCTTTGGCGATGAGGTCGCCGGGCATCGCGGCCTTGTGATAGTCGACGCGGATATCTATGGTCGGCACCGGGCGTCCTAGCTGGGCGGCGATCGCGTAATCGGCGGCCACGTCGACGATGGCGGCGAGGATGCCGCCGTGCGTGTAGCGGCGTTCCGGATTCACCACCCATTCCTCGCGCCATGTGGCCTTGATTTCGATGCCGTCGGCGTCGATTTTCAGGATCGTGAAATTCAGCCATTGGTTGAACGGTCCGCGCGAAATGATTTGCTGCAGTTTCTCGATGGTCATTGCTTCAGCCATGATGTGCTCCGGTGGTCGGCTTTTCAGATACTTGTTCGGCAACCAGCCGGCGCAGAAAAGGCTGGTCGATTTTGTTGGTGCCGGCTAGTGGCATGCGGTCTAGGAAGAAAACACGGCGCGGATGGCGGAAAGCAGGGCCATTGGCCAGCGCGTAATCTTTCAGATCTTGCTCGCTGGCGGGTTGCCCGGCGCGCAGCACAACGAACGCGTACGGCACCTGGCCTTTCATTTCGTGCTCGAAAGGCAGGACCACGGCCTGTTGCACGGCCTGATGTCGTTCCAGCAATGATTCAACCTCAATTGGAAAAATATTTTCGCCGCCGCACACGAACATGTCGTCGTTGCGGCCGACAAAGTAATAGAACCCGTCACCGTCGCGCCGGCAGATGTCGCCGGTGTGATACCAGCCGTTCTGGATGCGCTTGGCGGTTTCTGCCGGCAGATTGTGGTACGCGAGCAGGATGCCGGGGTTTTTCAGGATGAGCTCGCCTTCGGTATCGGTGGCGCCGCCGATAAGTTTCGCTTCAGTGCCTTTATACGGCACGCCGATCGCGCCGCGCGGCCGCGGTTTGCCTTGCGGATGCGGGCCGAGAGGAACGGGGCCGCCTTCGGTGACGCCGTAGACGACCAGCGCTTCGGCATTCGGAAAATACTGGTTGAGTTCATCGAGTATCTGGCGCGAGGCCGGCGCGCTGCCCATCATGACGGTGCGCACGGAAGTAACGTCGGTCGCGGCAAGGCGTTCTTTTTTTGCCAGCACCATGGAGGTCATGGTCGGCACGCCGGATATTACGGTGCAACGATAAGCGCCGATCGCGTCGATATAGCGCTCCGCGTTGAACTGCGGCAGCATGGCCAGGGTTGCGCCGGCGGTCAGACCTTGCTTGATCGCGTTGAGGGCATTCTTGTGATACAGCGGAGCGGCCACCAGTATGACGTCGCGCGGCGTGGTGCGGCGCGACCAGGCGAGGATGCGGCGGCTCCAGTTCTGACTGTAATGCGTGAGCAGCACGCCTTTGGGCCGGCCCGTCGAGCCTGACGTATAAGGCTGCACAGCGACCGCGTCTGGCGCGGGTTCGATTGCCGTGTAGGTGCCGGGATCGGCAAAGCGCTCGTAAGCGTCATCGCCGGTGCCGCCGAATTCAACCGCGCGCAAACCGGCGGGGCATAGCGGGCGCAGCGCCGGTTCGGTGAATACGAGCTGCGCGCCGGCGTCTTTCAATATGAAAGCGATGGCATCGGCGGTGAGTTTGATGTTGACGGGCACCGGGACTACGCCAGCACGCATGGCGCCCAGCAATGTAGCGACGAATTCGACGCGGTTGAGTGACAGGATCCCGATTCGATCGCCGGTCTTGATACCGGCGCGCGCGAAGCCGCGTGCAACCGCATTGCACATTGCGTCGAGCGTGTGATAACTGATTGCGCGCGGCTGCGCCGGGACGTACAGATCGAAGATGGCGGTGCGCTCGGAATGCGCGTGCGCAGCGAACAGCAATCCGAGGTTGCCGGGATAGCCGCGCGGCTCCGGCTCGGGCAGCGTGGTAGCGGCCGTCGCCGGCCCCAGGGCCGTTACGGGCAAACGATCACCTTGCCGAACACCGCGCGGTCTTCGATGAGTTTCAGGCCGGCAGCCGCTTTTTCGAGCGGCAGCACTTCATCGATTACGGGTTTCATCTTGCCTTCCTGGATGAGGTCCATCAGCGCCTTGAGGTTTTCATCGTAAAAGCTGTTGGAGCCGATGACCTTCAGTTCGAAACTCCAGATATAGCGCAGGTCTTCTTTCGGATCGAAACCGGCAGTGGCGCCGCAGACCAGGATCTTGCCGCCGCGTTTGACGCATTTAAGCGTCGGCGCCCACGTGTCGCCGCCGGTGAAGTTGATGACGACGTCGACGCCGCCTTCATAGCTGCGGCGCTGCGGTTTGCCGAATTTCTCGATCGCCCATTTCGAGAAATCGGTGTCCTTGTAGTTGATCACATGATCGGCGCCAAGGTCTTTCAGGCGCTGGATCTTGTCGGCGCTGCTGGCGCAGGCGATGACTTCGGCGCCGAGCATTTTGGCGAGCAGCACGCAGCCCGTGCCGACGCCGCCGCTGGCGCCGAGCACCAGCACTTTCTCGCCTTTTTTGATGGTGTCGTGGGTGACGATCATGCGGTGGGCGGTGCCGTAGGCAACCGGCAGCGCGGCGGCTTCCGCGAAGGTCACGCCGGCCGGCATGCTGATCAGTTGATCGGCGGCCACGAGACATTTCTCCGCCAACCCGCCGTGCATCATTTCGCCCATCAGGCCTTTTTGCTTGTTGAGCGGGTTGACGAGCACGCGGTCGCCGGCTTTCCAGCCGCTCACGCCGCCGCCCACTTCGAGAATTTCACCGGCAATGTCGAGCCCGATGATCATGGGCATCGGCACCTTGATGCCGGGCATGCCGCGTACCGTGAAGATGTCGTGATAGTTGAACGAAGTCGCACCCACGCGGATCACGACGTGGCCGTCGATCACCTGCGGATCCGGAAAATCGGTGACGTATTCGAGGCTTTCGATGGCGCCGTGCTGTTTGAGGACTACTGCTTTCATTGCATTCTCCGGTTCTGGCGTAAGTTGGGCGGCGATCTAGCCGCGCTCGCCGGTAATGGCGAGATTCATCACGGTGTTGCTGGTCATTATTGCGGAGAGCACCATGCCGCGGGCCGCCTCAATTTGTTCGCGCGAGATGCGCTCAGCGGTTTCGCTGTCGCCGCGCGCGAGCGCCTTTACCAGCGCGCGGTGCTCGTGCTGCATTTCCTGCGAACGGTTGCGCAAGCCGAGGCTGAGATGCAGGAGCCGCGTCATCTGGTCCAGTAATTGCGAAACCATGATCGCGAGGCGCCCGTTGCCGGTCGCCTGTGCGATGGCGACGTGGAAGGCCTTGTTGGCTTCGAGAAAACGCGTGATGCTTTTGATGTCGTCGGACTGATAGCCGGGACGGCAGGCTTCGTCGAGCACGCGCAGCCGTTGCACATCGACCTTGCCGGCGGCCATGTGCGCGGCCTGCGGTTCGAGCATCAGCCGCAGCTCGAATACGTCATGGATGTCTTTCAGCGTGATCGCGGTGACCATGTAGCCGCGGCGCGGGATGGCGCGCAGCAGGCCGTCGTGCGCGAGGCGGATCAGCGCCATGCGCACCGGCGCTTTGCCGAGCCGGTAGTGGGTGCACAACTGCGGCTCGGAAACTTCGGTGCCCGGCGTGATCGCGCACGTCATGATGTCGTGCTTGATGCGCTCATACGCGCGGTCGGTCAGCAGCGGAATGGCTGGCGCTACGGCACGGGGGCGGTTGGAGGAGGAAGTGACCACGGGAGAAGGGTTCTGGCGACAATTGAAATACTAGGGAGCATGGTGTGACATGTCAATCAAATCAGGTGCGGCCGGCCTGCACAGCCAGGCGCGTGGTTGAGATTGGATTGATGCCCAGGTTGGGGGCGGAAGCGCCCCTTTTTGGACCGCCTTGTCGCTGCCGGGGACTCGCCAAGCGTTGCGGCGCAAGCTCGGCGGGAGGCGTTCGTGAGACTAACGCCCTCTGCGTGGCGGCAGTTCCGAGAAAGGCGGGGGAGGTGCCGGCACACGCGACGTGCGGTTACCGCTTCGCACCAGCATATCGTTGATCGCATGCAGCATGAGCAGGTCTTCGACGATTTCCTTGGGAAAGCCCTGGCGCGTTTCGCGTTTGTTGACGAGCAGGCTGCTGATGTACAGCGCGCACGCTTCCGACGGCCACAGCACCAACAGCTTGTCTGCAATGCGCGGAAACTGCTGTTCAATGCAGCATTCGGGAAGTCCGTCGCCGGGTTCATGCCCGGGGCGGATAGCGGAGTTGTCCCAGCGCTCGTGTTCCGAACGCGGCAGATGCCTGCGCTCGTGGAGCAAGCGGTCAAACTCCTCGTCGGATATGATTTGCGGCAGTTCGGGCAATTCCTTGCTCATGTCGCGATACCTGACATTGCTGTTTGTAAGATCGGAGTAGTGTATGCCGGGATAAGTTCCAAGCCTATGACATTATTCTAAAAATGTCGGCCGCAACGTGACTTTTTGCCTGCGCGAAGCGGCAATAAAACAACCAGAACCATGGGGGCGTAATGGACTACCGCAGGCTTGGCAGCAGTGGGTTGAAGGTGTCTTCGATTTGCCTGGGTGCGATGAATTTCGGCGATCAGACCACGGCGGCGGTGGCGGCGCGGATCGTGGCGTCGGCTTACGACGCTGGAATCAATTTTATTGATACCGCCGACGGCTGCGCCCGCGGCGAATCGGAACGCATCGTCGGCAGGCTGATCGCGAAGCAGCGCGACCGCTGGGTGCTCAACAACCGGCTGGTGACTGCCGTGCTCGCTCACAAGCTGGATGCGCGCGACGAGTCGCTGGTCGATCGCCTGGTGGCGCCCGGCCATTTGTCCACCCAGGGCGACACCGACCCAAAGTTTCCGCTCGGCGGCCGTATTGCGCGTGCCTGATATGTCGGGAACAATCCGCGCGCGGACCTACGCGTAAGCCGGAATGGAGCTTTCGGTCGTCCAGATCGCGCTGACTGCGTTGATCGTATTCGCGGCATTCGTCGTGCGCGGCATGTCGGGGTTCGGTTCGTCGCTGGTGGCGATGCCGCTGCTGGTATTCGTGATGCCGATCCACGTGGCGGTGCCGCTGATGGGGTTGCTGGTGTTCGTGCTGTTCTGTTTTCTGCTGGTGCGCGACCGTCGCGACGTCATCTGGCGGGAAGTATGGCTGTTGCTGGCGCCTACTCTGGTTGGTGTCGCCACCGGAATCTACCTGTTCACGACGCTGGACAATACCTTGCTGTTGAAATGCCTAGGCGGCGTGACGATAGCCTATGCGGTATACGCGCTGGCAGTTCATTATTTTGGCTTGCCCGGGGTCGAGTGCTCCGAGCGCTGGGCGATCGTCGCTGGATTTTGCGGTAGTTTCATCGATACGATGTTCGGCGGCGGCGGCGGCACGGTAATCGTGATTTACATGCATTTGCGGCGCATCGGCAAAGTGCAGTTTCGCGCGACCGCGGCGGTGCTGTGGTTTTTTGAAATGACCGCGCGCGTGCTTGGCTACACGGTGGCTGGTTATTACTCTCTGGGGGCGCTCGGACTGGTGGCCCTGATGCTGCCCGTGATGTGGCTGGGGACCTGGTGCGGGGAGCACATCCACAGCCGCATCAGCCAGGCGACGTTTTCCAAGCTGCTGGCGGTGCTGCTGATGGCGAGCGGGATAACGCTGTTGCTGAGGTAGGCCAGGCGAACGACAGCGTGCGGTACGTGCGGGGCACGCGCCGCGAAAACAGCGCTTACTTGAGGAAAATGACGGCCGGGAAGACGGCGACGGCGAGGACGAGCATCAGCCACTCAAGGTTGTTGCGCCTGAGCCAGCCCGTAAAATGCAAAACCAGAATGACGATTGCGAAAGCGTAAAAGGCGTAAAACACGATTTATCTCTCCCTGAGCGCACCTGATTCGTCCGTGACCATTACGAGCCAAAAATCATGATACAACAATTTTCTGAAAAAAACAGTTTAAGAATCACGGCCTTTGCACCTGAATCGGCCCCTGTACCTGAGCTTTCGCCAAGCTTACGCCATTTGCATATGGCGGTTGGCGATACGTGGCCAAACGAGCGCGTTTGGACGCTTTATCGATTATGATTTACTGACACTCGTTTCTTCCTTGGCAAGTTCACGCACCCATGCTTTTACTGGCCCATCGCGGTTACCACGCCGACGCACCTGAGAATACGCTGGCGGCATTCGCTGCCGCCGTGAAGCTCGGGGTCGATGGCATTGAGACCGACCTGAGATTGAGCCGCGACGGGGTGCCGGTCATCATTCATGACCGTGTGACGCCGCGCAAACGCGCAGTCGCCGACCTCACGCGGCGCGAGATTGCCGATGACGTCGGCCACCCGGTGGCGGTGCTAGCCGAGATTCTCGACGCATTTCCGGACGTTTTGTGGAACATCGAAATCAAGAATCCGGAAGTCTGGCCGGCCGCATCGCGCGTGTTGGCGCAGTACCAGTCCCGCTGCCGCCTGTTCGTCACTTCATTCCGTCATGACATCGTCAAGCGGTGCGCGGACGAACTCGCCATTGATTGCGGCCTGCTGATCGCGCACCGGCCACTCGACGTCGGCGTCATCATGGCCGGCTGCGCGGGCCAGCCACGCATCAAAGGCATCGTGTGGGACTACAACATCGTCGATGACGGCGTGCTCGGCAGCGTCGCCGCCGGCGGCTGGAGTAATTACGTTTATGGCGCGGTAACGGTGGCCGAGCACCAGCGCTGCGCCGCGCTTGGTCTTGCCGGACTGATTACGGACTACCCATTGAATCTTTTGAACCGCCAAGACGCCAAGGTCGCCAAATAAACCTGCAACGGCACAAGAATAGGGGCATTTAAGGTTATGGCGTATGGCTTTTTACTCTTGGAATCGACTTGCTTGGCGGCCTTGGCGCTTTGACGGTTAATATGCCTTTCATTCTCGCATTAGATCAGGGCACGACCAGTTCACGCGCAATTGTGTTCGACCATGCCGGGGCGATCAAGGCGTCCGCGCAAAAAGAGTTTCGCCAGATTTTTCCGCAACCGGGCTGGGTCGAGCACGACGCCAATGAAATCTGGGAAACCCAGGTGGGAGTCGCTGCCGAAGCCATAGTTCGCGCCGGCATCAGCGCGCGCGACGTGGCGGCCATCGGCATCACCAATCAGCGCGAGACCACGGTGGTGTGGGAGCGCGCTAGCGGCAAGCCGATTTGCAATGCCATCGTGTGGCAGGACCGCCGCACGGCGGCTTTTTGCGATGAACTGAAGGCGAACGGGCACGAGGCGTCAATCGGCGCCAAAACCGGGCTGGTGCTGGATGCGTATTTTTCCGGCACCAAGCTGCGCTGGATTCTCGACCACGTGGCGGGTGCCCGTGCGCGCGCTGTCGCCGGCGAACTTGCGTTCGGGACCATCGACAGCTGGTTGATCTGGAAATTGTCGGGCGGCAAATCGCATGTGACGGATGCTAGCAATGCATCGCGAACGCTGCTGTTTAATATTCATACCGGCGGGTGGGACGACGAACTGCTGGGGTTGCTGCAAATTCCGCGCGCAGTCTTGCCGCAGGTGGTGGCATCCAGCTGCGTGGCCGCCGAAACTGCCGGCGAATTGTTCGCTGCGCGGATTCCCATCGCGGGCATCGCCGGCGACCAGCAGGCGGCGTTGTTTGGCCAGCGCTGCATCACACCCGGCATGGTCAAGAACACGTACGGCACCGGGTGTTTCATGCTGATGCATACCGGTGACAAGCCGGTTCAATCGCGCAACAAGTTGCTGACGACGACGGCGTGGCGGATAGACGGCAAGGACGAATATGCGCTCGAAGGCAGCGTATTCATCGCCGGCGCCGTGGTGCAATGGCTGCGCGACAGTTTGGGAATTATCAAGAGGTCCGGTGAAGTCGAAGCGCTGGCAGCGAGCGTTCCGGACAACGGCGGCGTCTATTTCGTGCCGGCGTTTGCCGGTCTCGGCAGCCCGCACTGGGACCCGTATGCGCGCGGCACCCTGGTCGGCCTGACGCGCGGCACCGGTGCCGGGCACATCGCGCGAGCGGCGCTCGAGAGCATCGCCTACCAGACCGCGGATGTGTTGCGCGCGATGGAATCCGATGCCGGCATCAAGTTAAGCGAGTTGCGCGTGGATGGCGGTGCGACGCAGAACGATTTGCTGATGCAGTTTCAGTCTGACGTGCTGGGCGTGCGCGTCGTGCGGCCAAAAGTATTTGAAACGACCGCACTTGGCGCGGCGTATCTCGCGGGGTTGGCAGTGGGCTACTGGAAAAACGCGGACGAAATTTCCGCGCAGTGGCAGACCGAGCGTGTATTCGAGCCGACTATGCCGCAGGCGGATGTTAAGCGCCTGATGACAGGCTGGGAGAAGGCGCTCGCCCGCGCCAAGCAATGGGCGGGCGACAATTGAGTCAGCATTGCTGAATCAATGGCCTTTGTGGGCGGCGCGCCACAATTTGAATCGCTCAGCCAGCAACGACAGTCCCAGCAGCTTGGACACGCGGCTTGAGCCGGCGGCGATTTTCGCGGAATAAATCATGACGAAGAAGAGGGTGAGTGCGACGGCGTCTATGTAAATCAGCGCGTCGCCTAATTCGGGTGTCATTACACCAGGTAGAACCCCAATAGCCATTGGTTGCCTTTCAGGGTTGATATGTTGCGTACGCACATTATATCGGAAAATCTAATTTTTATATATATTTAATTGAATCAAATATTTAAATTTATGCTTTGGTGCGGCTCGCCCCAACTTTGAGCGTGTTTTGACGCGTTGCACTAAAGGCGGGTGCTGAAACCGGAAAACCTGCTTGTGCCGGGATCAGGTGAACGCCGGGATTCCCGTAATCGCGCGGCCCAGGGCCAACGCGTGTATGTCGTGCGTGCCTTCGTAGGTATTGACCGCTTCCAGATTCATCACGTGACGGATCACATCTGAAATGCCGTTGCCGCCGTGCATGTCGCGGGCGGTGCGCGCGATGTCGAGCGCTTTGCCGCAGTTGTTGCGCTTGACCAGCGAGATCATTTCCGGTGCCGCACGGTCTTCGTCCATCAGCCGTGCGACCCGCACTACGGCTTGCAGGCCGAGTGCGATGTCGGTCTGCATGTTGACGAGCTTCAGCTGGATCAGCTGGTTGGCGGCCTGATTGCACGCTCATCGCGGAGCGATAGCCCGAGTCGATGCGTTCGACTTCGTGCGAAATCAGTCCGTAGCACGCATGGTTGACGCCCGCACAACCGTAGTCTTCGATGGTCGAACCGAGAAAGCCCAGCGCACCCATCGCGGTCATGATCGCACGGTCGAACTTTTCATGGCGCTTGGCCTCCAACACGCGCGGCATCAGTTTTTCCTGGCAGTAGGCGTATGTCGATTCGCGCACCATGCGCTCACCTTCCGCCAACTGCTCGTCAAGCAATAGCGGGTCGGTCCAGTCGAACGCCGGTTTGGTCTTAGGTATCGCAGCGGTCACGGCGGTCTCCTGATAAAATTTGCTTCAATTTATGTCGTTTCCCTGCGTTTTCGGGACGCTTGATTCAGGAAAGAGCATGGCAGAAACCGATATTTCCAAGCTCAGGATCAACCGCGCTGCGGCGCCGGCGGGCGGTGTGCCGCGCCGGCGCAGGCGGCCGTGGGTGATCGCCGGGTTGACTATCGTCGTAATCGCCATCGTGGTTGCGATGCGCATGATTGCCGCACCGGTTGTAGTCGAGCCGGTGACGGTATCCATGGCTTACCCGTCGCAATCTTTCACCCTGCTTAACGCGACGGGTTACGTGGTCGCGCAGCGCAAAGCGGCAGTAGCGTCGAAAGCGACCGGCCGGCTCGAATGGCTGGGCGTGCGCGAAGGCTCGCGCGTCAAGCAGGGTGAGGTGCTGGCGCGGCTCGAAAACCGCGATGTGTCAGCGACCATGGACCAGGCTGCTGCAAACATCAAGGTTGCGCAGGCGAATCTCGAGCAGGGGCAGGCGGAGCTCAACGAAGCCGAGCGCAACTTCAACCGCTCGCGCGATTTGCTGGCAAAAAACTTCGTGTCGCAGGCGGCGCACGACACCGCGGTGTCGCGTTTCGAGAAAGCCAAGTCCGCCATCAGCGGTTACCGCGCGTCGATCGCGGTAGCGCAGGCGAATTACCGGGCGACCGAGGTCGGCGTCGAGCAGACGCTGATTCGCGCGCCGTTCGAGGGCGTGGTACTTACGAAAAACGCCAACGTCGGCGATGTGATCACGCCGTTTTCGTCGGCACTCGGTTCGCAGGCGGCGGTGGTGACCATGGCCGACATGTCGACGCTCGAAGTCGAAGCCGATGTGTCCGAATCCAATCTCGACAAGATCAAGCCCGAGCAGCCGTGCGAAATCCAGCTCGACGCGCTGCCGGGCGTGCGTTTTCGCGGCCGCTTGCTGCGCATGGTGCCGACCGTCGACCGCGCCAAGGCGACCGTGATGGCAAAAATCCGTTTCGAGGAACTCGATCCGCGCATCCTGCCGGAGATGAGTGCCAAGGTTTCTTTCCTGTCGCAGGAAATGCCGGCAGGCGAGCGCACGGCGCGCAGTGCTTTGCAGCCGGCGGCCATTGTTCAGCGTGACGGCAAAAGCGTCGTGTTCGTGATCAAGGACGACAAGGTTGCGCAGGTCGCCGTCGAGACCGGCACCAAGATGGGAGAAATGATCGAGGTCCGCGCGGGGGTCAAGCCGGGCGATCGGGTGGTGCTGCGGCCGCCGGAAAAACTGCGCGATGGCGCGCGCGTCGCTTTGCCAACGAAATGAGTACCACTAACCGCAAAGGCGCAAAGTCGCAAAGGAAAGCAATAGGGATTTCGTCGGATTCCATTGTGACTGCCCGGGGTCCTTTGCGAAACTTGGCGCCTTAGCGCCTTTGCGGTGAGATTTTTAGAATGAACAGGGCTGCGATGCCGGTCGTAGAGATCAGGAATCTCGTCAAATCCTACCGCCGCGGCGGGCAGGTCGTGCCGGTGCTGACCAATATCACTTTTGATATTGCCGCCGGCGACTATGTCGCGCTGATGGGGCCGTCGGGATCGGGCAAGAGCACGCTGCTGAATCTGATTGCAGGCATCGACAAGCCCGACAGCGGCACTTTGCGCGTGGGCGGCATTGATATCACCGCATTGAGTGAAGCCGAACTCGCTGCCTGGCGCTCGCGCAACGTCGGTTTCATTTTTCAGTTCTACAACCTGATGCCGGTGTTGACTGCGTTCGAAAACGTCGAATTGCCGCTGCTACTTACCGATTTGTCGGCGCGCGAGCGTGAGGAGCACGTGACCGCGGCGCTGGCGATGGTTGGTCTCTCCGATCGCATGGAGCATTTTCCGTCCGAATTATCGGGCGGCCAGCAGCAGCGCGTGGCGATTGCGCGCGCGATCATTACCGATCCGACCATCCTGGTCGCCGACGAGCCTACCGGAGATCTCGATCGCGCGGCGGCCGAGGACGTGCTGAACATGATGGACAGCCTGAACCGGGAACTCGGCAAGACCATCATCATGGTGACCCACGATCCTCACTCGGCGGAAAAAGCGCGCACGGTGCGGCATCTCGACAAGGGGGAGCTCAGGATTGAGGATTGAGGATTGGGGATTGAGAAAAGCGAATTAGATCCTCAATCCTCGCTCCTCGATCCTCAATCCTCAATCCTGCATTTATGTATTATCTCAAGCTGATCGTACGCAACGCGCTGCGCCACAAGCTGCGCACCGGCCTGACCGTGCTCGGCATCGTCGTGGCCATACTCGCGTTCGGATTGCTGCGCACGGTGGTCGATGCCTGGTACGCGGGATCCGAGGCGGCTTCCAAAACCCGCCTGGTGACGCGCAATTCCATCTCACTGGTGTTTTCGCTGCCGCTCACTTATTCGGCCAAGATCCGGCAGATCGAAGGTGTCAACGCGGTGTCGCACGCCAACTGGTTTGGCGGCGTTTACATCACTGAGAAGAATTTTTTTCCGCAATTCGCCGTGCAGGCATCGACGTACTTTGACCTCTATCCGGAATTCGTCGTGCCGCCCGAACAGATGCGCGCTTTTCTGCGCGACCGCAAGGGCGCGATTGTCGGGCGCAAGACCGCCGACATCTACGGCTTCAAGGTCGGCGACCAGGTCAATCTGCGCGGCACCATATTCCCCGGCACCTGGGAGTTCGTGGTGCGCGGCATCTACGAGGGCGCGGAAGCCAGGACCGATACTTCCCAATTCTTTTTCCAATGGGATTACCTGAATGAAACCATGAAAAAAACCGCGCTGCGGCGCGCGAATTCGGTGGGTGTCTACATTATTTCGATTGCGAGCGCAGATCGCGCTGCCGAAGTCGCGACTGCAGTCGACCGCACTTTCAAGAATTCTCTCGCTGAAACGCTGACAGAAACCGAGCAGGCGTTTCAGCTTGGTTTCGTATCGATGGTCGAGGCGATCGTGGTGGCGATCAGGATTGTTTCGTTTCTGGTGATCTTCATCATCATGGCGGTGATGGCGAACACCATGGCGATGACTGTGCGCGAACGCATGGCTGAGTATGCGACGTTAAAAGCGTTGGGTTTCGGACCATGGCATCTGACTTTGCTTATTTTCGGCGAATCGCTGACGATTGCCGGCTGCGGGGCGGCGATCGGCATCGCGCTGACTTTCCCGGTCGCAGAAGGATTCGGCAAGGCGATGGGCAAGTTTCTTCCTGTGTTCAATGTTCATGCGGAAACGCTCTACATGCAGCTTGCGGCGGGGTTGATCGTGGGCGCGGTTGCTGCGCTTGTTCCCTGCGTACGGGCAGCGCATATCCGCATCGTTGACGGGTTGCGCAACATCGGCTGATGAAAATACCGTTCTCATACACATTGCGCAACCTGTGGACGCGCAAATTGACCACGCTGCTGACCGCCGGCGGCATGGCGCTGGTGGTGTTCGTGTTTGCCACGGTGCTGATGCTGGAGGAGGGGCTGCGCAAGACGTTGGTCGATACCGGATCGTACGATAACGTGATCGTGATCCGGCGTTCGGCGCAGACCGAAGTGCAAAGCGCGATCGACCGCGCGCAGGCCTCGTTGATCGAAAGCCAGCCGGAAGTTGCGCTGG
>CANJHY010000058.1:0-25145 GCA_947474275.1 Betaproteobacteria bacterium | reverse complement strand
GGAAAGCCGTAAAGCTGAGCGGGATTGTCGGTGAAGATGCGCTGGCGCACCGCGGCGTCGGGAAACCACTCGCAGAAAAGATCGATGAGGTCGCCGTCGTCGGGATTGATCTCCGGCGGGAAATGGTTCGGATGCGGCCAGTTGGTGCCGAACACGACACGGTCGGGACGCGCCGCGACGAGCGCATGCGCGAACGGCTTCATGTCCGCGTATTCGGGCGGGCCCGATTTCGAGCGGTGATACCAGCTTGAAATCTTGACCCAGCAATCGTCGCGGCCCTGCAGGATGCGCAGCAGCGCCTGGAAACCCGGCGAATCGACAGTGTCCCTGCCGCCGCGCACGCAACCGAGGTGATCGAACACCAGCGCCGCGGGCACTTCCATCAACTCCCCTTCGAGATCGGCGATTTCGGTGTTGTTGCCGACGTGCAGCTGAATATGCCAGCCGAGCGGCGCCACTTTCGGCGCGAGGATGTCGATCAACTCGGTGCCGCCGTAACCTTTGACATGGGTGGAGAGCCGCACGCCGCGCATGCCGCCTGCGTTGAGGCGCGTGAGTTCTTTCTTCGTGATATCGGGGCTGACGCCGGCGACGCCGCGCGCGCGATGCTGGCCCAGCTCGGCAATGATGTCGAGTGTTAGCGAGTTGTCGATGCCGTATACGCTCGCGTTGACCTGCACCGTGCGCTCCAGGCCTATCGTCTTGCACATGTCGAGATAGCGGGCGAGTGGCAAGAGCGGCGGCGTGTAACTGCGTTTTTCGACCAGCGGATATTTTTCCTGGTCTTCGAAGACGTGGCAGTGGCAGTCGGTGCTGCCGGCCGGCAGCGCGTGGCGCGGCTTACGCGGATTGGGATGTGGGCCGACGCAGTCGGGCGCGGTAGTCATGTGGGTGTTCCTGTTGGGCGTTGGTGGTGCGGCGTGAATAAAATAAATGCCGGATTGGAGCGTATCATACGGGTAATCGCTGTCCACCCGGACGGCGCTAAAAAATCCGCGCGCGATGTATAATTTTCGCCGCCACCCAAATTCCACGGAGAGAGCGCACATGGGCAACATGATTCAACTGACGGCCGCCGACGGCCACAAATTTTCCGCTTACCGCGTCGAGCCCAAGGGCAAGCCAAAAGGCGCGATCATCGTCGTCATGGAAATCTTCGGCGTCAACAGCCATATCAAGAAAGTCACCGATGAATACGCGGCAGACGGCTATCTCGCCATCGCGCCGGCGATGTTCGACCGCGTGCACCCGGGCCTCGACGTGGGTTACGGGCCGGAAGACCTCGAGATCGGCCGCGCGGCCATGAAAAAAGTGAGCCTCGACGACGCGATGAAGGACATTGCCGCGACCATGAAGAACGTCGAGTCCGCGGGCAAGATCGGCATCGTCGGCTATTGCTGGGGCGGCGCCGCAACGTTTAAAGCGGCGTGCAGCCTGGGCGGGCTCGCGTGCGCGTCGGCTTATTACGGCGGCGGCATTCCAGGACTGATAGCCGAGAAGCCGAAATGCCCGGTGATGTTCCACTGGGGCGAGACCGACCATTCGATTCCGCTCGAGAAGGCAAAAGAAGTCGCCGCCGCGCACACGGACCAGACGCATCATTTCTATGCGGCGGGCCACGGCTTCAACTGCGAACAGCGCGGTTCGTATAGCGCCGAAGCTTCAAAGGTCGCGCGCGAGCGCACGCTCGAGTTCCTGGCGAAGCACGTAGGTTGATTTAGAACCCGCCTTGCAACACGACACCGAAAAGCAACCGCCGATAAACGCCGATTCACGCCGATACAACGAGTGATTGGGCATAAGTGATTGAGTGTCCAAATTGCTGAATCACCTAATCACTTATTCACTGGTTGTCATCTGCGTTCATCGGCGTCCATCGGCGGTTCCAGAATGTTTTCGAGACCGCTTCTTATTTATTGATTCATAACCCAGGAAGACAGACGCAATGCGACCGTTCGAAGGCATCAAGATACTGGATTGCACGCACGTGCTGGCCGGCCCGTTCGCCGCGTATCAGTTGGCGGTGCTCGGCGCCGACGTGATCAAGGTGGAAGACCCCAACGAGCCCGACCAGGCGCGCGAATCGGGCGCCGACATGGCGTTGAACAAGGTGCGCATGGGCACCGGGTTCATGACGCAGGGCTCGAACAAACGGTCGATTGCGCTCAACCTGAAAACCGAAGCCGGGCGCGAAGCGATGAAGCGTCTGGTCAAGGACTGGGCCGACGTGCTGATCGAAAATTACCGCCCCGGCGCGTTCAAGGCGCTGGGCCTCGGCTACGATGACCTCTCGAAGCTCAATCCCAAGCTGGTCTACGCATCGATGACCGCCTACGGCCAGGACGGCCCGCGCGGCAACTGGACGGCGTACGACATGGCGATCCAGGCGACTTCAGGCTTCACCGCCTCGACCGGCACGCCCGACAGCGGCCCGATCAAGACCGGCGCGCCGGTGATCGACTACGCGACCGGCACCACCGGCGCGTTTGCCATCGCCTCCGCTCTGTACCAGACCCTGCGCACCGGCAAGGGCCAGCACATCGACATGGCGATGATGGACGTCGCGCTCATGATGCAGGCCACGCATATCACCGATCACCTGCACTCCGGACACAAGCCCAAGCGCAGCGGCAACAAAATGCGTTTTGCCGAATCCTCGATGTTCGAGACCAAGGACGGCCTCGTGCAGCTCGCTGCTTCCAACGGCCGCCAGCACAAACGCTTCTACGCGGCGATCGGCGAGCATGCCGAAGTCGACCGCGTGAGTCTCGACGAGCGCTACGGGCGCTTTGACGAGAAGTACGAAATGGTCGCTAAAAGAATGAAAGAAAAAACCGCCGACGAGTGGGAGCACTATCTCGAAGGCAAGCACGTCCCGGCCGCGCGCGTGCGCGAGCTGCACGAGACGTTGCAGGACCCGCAACTGAAGCATCGCGGCCTGTTGCACCGCCATGACAACGTGGCCGGCGTCGGCAAGCCGGTCACAGTGCCGGTCGCCGCGTTCAAGTTCAAGCATGATGGCCCGTCGCTCGAGCGTCCGCCCGCGCGCATGGGCGAGCACACTAATGAAGTGCTGAAGGCTGCTGGCTATGGCGCCGAGGAGATAGCAGCAATGAGGAAGGCGGGCGCGATCGCATAATATGGCAAAACCAAAACTGATTTATTTCGACGCGCCGGTAAGCCGCGGTGAAGAATGCCGGCTCGCGCTGCACCTTGCGGGAATCGATTTCGAAGACGCGCGCGTCAAATTCGACGCCTGGCCCGCGCTAAAACTGCAAACGCCGTACGGCGCGATGCCCGTCTATGAATTGCCGGGGCGGCCGCCGCTCGCGCACACCAACGCGATACTTTTGCTGATAGGGCGCGCTCACGGGCTGCACCCCACCGACGAGTTCGAAGCGGCGCGCCATGAGGGGATGATGCAGCACGTCGAAGACCTGCGCGCGAACGTAGGCCCGACCCTGCGCATGCCCGACGCCGATAAAAAAGCCGCGCGCGAGGCGCTGGTGGCCGGTTATCTGCCGGCGTGGGCGCAGGCGGCGGAGAAGAACATCACCGGCGCGCCGTTCTTCGGCGGCGCGAAAATCAACGTGGTGGACCTGAAGCTGCACATGGCGGTGCGCTGGTTCATCGGCGGCAAGGTCGATCACATTCCGGCAACGATCTTCGCCGCGTATCCAAAGCTCCTGGGCGTGCACGACGCGGTGCGCGATCATGCCGGCGTAAAGTCCTGGTACGCGAAGCCGCAACCTGCCGGAATACCCTGAAACCGCATTGAAGGAACTTCCCAGCAATGATCATCGATTCGCAAGTCCACGCTTATGCCGCCAACACGCCGCAACGTCCATGGCGCAAGCCGCCCCACGACTGGCCTGACCATGTAACGGCCGACGAGATGGTGGCGGCCATGGACAAGGTAGGCGTGGACGGCGCGATTAACGTCTCGGCCAATTCCCTGTACGGATTCGACGCCAGCTACGCGATCGAAGTGCAACGCGCTTATCCGGGACGCTTCGCCATCGTCAAGCCGGTGAATCCGGAAGACCCTGCCGCGGACGAGATCATCTCGGAATGGAAAAAGACGCCGGGGGCGGTTGGCATACGCGTCATGTTTGCGCTGAAGACCGCGGCGGATCTCGACATGGCGGGCATCGATCGCGTTCTGCGCGCTGCCGCGCGCCACGATCTCCCGGTCAACCTGCAGTGCGGCAATAACCTGGACTTGGGTACAGCGTTAATCGACGCTCATCCGCAGACGCGCTTTGTCATCGACCATCTGGGTTTCTATCAGCCCCGCACGAAGCCGGCGCCGGCCAGCGTGTGGGCCGATCTGCCCAAAGTGCTGGCACTCGCGCGCCGCCAGAATGCGGCGCTCAAGGTGAGCGGTGTCTGCACCATGTCGCGTGAGCCTTTTCCGTACTCCGATATCTGGGACCCGCTCGCCCGTGTTTTCGACGCCTGGGGCTTCGAGCGCTGCCTGTGGGGCACCGACTGGACCCGCACCTTTGCGCTGGTCAACTACGAGCAGGGCGTCGAGTCCTTTCGCCTGACCAACCGCCTGAACGACGGCGAGCGGGCCATGCTGATGGGCGGCGCCTGCGCAAAGGTATATGGCTGGTCGCCGAAAAAAGCAGGTGACTAAGGATTTTCCTCAAGCCGGAATACACCAGACCTTGCGCGCATGTTCCGGCGTCGCGACGTCGAAAGGTATGCCATCGGGATCGGTGTATTTGCGCTCGGTGCGCGGGCCTTCGCCGATGTTCTTGATCTGGCCGGCGTAGGTGCCGCCGCTTTTCTCGACTTTGGCGACCGCCTCATTGAGATCCTCGACGAGAAAGCCCATGTGATGCAGGCCTTTCTTGGCGTTTGAGTTCGCGTTGCGGTTGGCGTCTATGATGGCGAGGCTGACCACGCCGTCGGACATCATGATGGCGACGCCGGACTGGCGTACGCGCTTCATTTCAAAAGCCTGCTCGTAGAAAGTCGCGGTTTTTTCCATATCGTCTACCGACAGGGTGATGTGGCGAAGCTTGGCCATGCGGGACTCCTTTGAGTTAAGCGGAAAGTTATCTGATGCGCGCGCGTTTTGCGGGTGTTGCCGTCTTGAACAGCTCGTTTGCGGATTCCAGCTTTTCCAGCGACTGCAGTTGCGCGAACAAGGTTTTGGCGTCGATCTTCAGCTGCGACCAGCCGACGCAATCCTCGAATTTCACCCACAGGTTCTGCGCCGTCAGCGGCGCATGCGGATCACCCATCGCGTATTTTACGTTCTCGCTTTTAAGCACTTTGCCGTCATTCAGCGTGATCTGCACGTTATCGTAGGGCGCGTAACCCGAGGTGCCGGCTTCTTCGACGGGGTTGATGTCGATGGCGACGCGCTCTATCAGGCCGCGCACCGCCGGGCTGAGGACGAATTCATCCGTCAGGTCCTGCAGGCCGACGCGTCCCGCCAGGACAGAGCAGGCGAGGGCGAACTCTATGCTGAACTTGGCGGCGATGGCGTTTTGCGGGCGGTGGTTCTTGAGGATCACCAGGTGCGAATTGCTGAAGCACACGCGGATCTCTTTGATGTCTTTCGCCGCGACCGGCTGTTTCTTCAGCAAGCCGAGCATGGCGTCGATAGCGCGGTGCGCGCGGTAGCACACCGGGTATTGCTTGATGCTGAGGCCTTGCTCCGTCATATGCCAGTGCCGCGGCGGCAGCTTGGGCGGCGTGTCTAAATCGACGTCGCCCTTCGGCGAGAGTGCCGCGAGATATCCCTGTGTATGTTCGAGCGCGTCGGTGGTGGCCGAGATGCCGGCTTCAGCAAACCGCGCGGCGTAGATGCCGGATGCGGCGGCCTTGCCGGGATGCGTGGGTTTGACCATGGAGCCGAGATTGGACATCACGCCGCTCGCTTCCGAAGCCGCTACGCCAAGTGCATGTGCGGCAGCGGTCGCGTCGAGCTTGTGCAGCGATGCGCAAGCCGCCGCGGCGCCGATGGCGCCGAAGATTCCAGTCGGGTGCCAGCCTTTGCGCTGGTAGTTGCCGCGCTCGCGCGCGATCAGGTCGGCCCACACTTCGTAGCCCGCCACGTAGGCGACGATCATGTCGCGGCCGGAGGACTGCAATGCCTGCGCTTCCGCCAATATGGCGGGCACCAGCACGGCACTCGGATGGCTGCCTTTCAACGCAACGTCGTCGTAATCCAGCGCGTGGGAGGCAGTGCCGTTGATCCACGCGGCGGAAGGTGCCGAACTGCGCTTGCTGCTGAAATAGAGATTGGCAGGGCCGTCAGGCTGGTCCGCCAGCAGCACGCGCTCGACTGCTTGGGATACCGGTTCCCGCGACCCAGCCAACATCACGCCGACGCAGTCGGTGAATCCCTGTTTCGCGACGTTGACGACAGCATCCGGCAGCGCGGCGAAATCAAGCCGCGCAATGAAAGCGCCGTACGCTGCGGTCAGCGGCTGCGTCACAAAGAGTCCCTAACAGGATGAAACACGTGTGCGTTGCTGCCAGAATTGGTGAGGGCAAGGCGCCCGGTGAAGGTAATAGTTATTCTATTACCAAGACGAGCAACGCGGCCATCGCCGATTCTGGCTGCAACCCTTCGGGCTGGCACGAGTTTTGGCCCATGGCGTTGTCGAAAAGCCCCTTGCTTAGAATGACTAAGCATCGGGACTTTCTTCTAGCCCTGAGCCAAAATCGTGACAGCGCATCGCGCGTTTCATCCTGTTAGGGACTCTGGACGAGCACCTGCATTTCTTTGCCGGAGAGCCACGGCGTTTCGGCTTCGATGCGCTTTTCGTAGGCGGTCATCGCGTCTTTATAGCGCGCGGTGATCGCGATGTCGTCCAGTCCTTCGAGCATGCGCTCCTTGCGCGAAGGCTCGATGTTGAACTTGTAGACTGCGCCGTCGGGACCGGTGACGGTTTGCGCTGGCAAATCGATGGTGATCTCGGCGCCGGGCTTGGCGTGCAATTGCTCGCGCAGTTTGCGCACGTCAGCTTCGGGCAGCACGACCGGCAAGAGGCCGTTCTGATAGCTGTTGCTCATGTAGAACGCGCCGAAGCTGGGTGCAATCACCGCGCGCACGCCGAAGTCCACTACCGCGTAGACGGCGCCTTCGCGCGTCGAGCCGCAGCCGAAGTTGGGGCCCGTGACGAAGATGCCTGCCTTCTTGTACGGCTCGGTGTGCAGGATGAAGTCGGGTTTCTCCTTGCCGGCCGCGTCGAAGCGGTCGTTGAAGAACAGGAAGTTGCGGTAGCCGACGGTCAGCGGCTTCCTCAGGAAGCGTTGCGGAATGATCATGTCGGTGTCGATGTCCGGCGTGTCGAACGGTGCGGCGACGGCGGTGAGGCGTTTGAATGGTTCCATAAATTCCTTTACTCAAGATCTAAAAAGGCAATCAGCCGCAGATAAACGCAGATAAACGCCGATGAAATTCAAAAGCATGATTACTTGATTTGTTTTTGCCTTATCTGCGTTTATCTGCGGCTCTTGGCTTTAAGCGTTAGGTAAGCGTACGAACGTCGGTGAGCTTGCCGGTCACGGCGGCGGCAACGGCCATCGCGGGGCTCACGAGGTGGGTGCGTACGCCGCGGCCCTGGCGGTTTTCGAAATTGCGCGGCGAAGTCGAGGCGCAGCTTTCGCCCGGCGCGGGAAAGTCGCCGTTCGAGCCGACGCACATCGAGCACGCCGAATCGCGCCACTCGAAACCGGCGGCGATAAAAATCTTGTCGAGCCCCGCCGCTTCGGCGCGGCGCTTAACGTCGGTCGAGCCGGGCGAAATCATCGCCGGCACTATGGCTTTGCGTCCTTTGGCGACGGCCGCCGCCGCCACCAGGTCTTCAAAGCGCGCGTTGGTGCATGAGCCGATAAACACGCGGTCGATCTTGATGTCGGTGATTGCCATGCCCGCAGTCAGGCCCATGTAGTGGAGTGCGCGTTCGAGGTGCACGCGCTCGACTTTGTCTTTTGCCTGTGCGGGATCGGGAATTTTTCCCGTAATAGGCAGCGCGTCGTCCGGCACCGTGCCCCAGGTCACCATGGGCGCGATGTCGCCGGCGGCGAGTTCGACTTCCTGGTCGAACGTTGCGCCGCTGTCGGAGGGCAGTGACTTCCAGTAATTGAGCGCCGCGTCCCACTGTGCGCCCTTGGGCGCGAACTCGCGGCCTTCGAGAAATTTGAATGTGGTTTCGTCCGGAGCGACCAATCCGGCGCGCGCGCCGGCTTCGATCGACATGTTGCAGACGGTCATGCGCTGCTCCATCGTCATCGCGCGCATCGCGGAGCCAGCGTATTCGATGACGTGGCCGACACCGCCGCTGATGCCGACCTTGGCGATGATGGCGATAATCACGTCTTTAGCGGTCACGCCCGCGCCGAGCTTGCCTTCGACCGTCACCCGCAGCGTTTTAGGTTTGCGGTACCACAGCGATTGCGTCGCCAGCACGTGCTTGATTTCGGAAGCGCCGATGCCGAACGAGAACGCGCCGAACGCGCCGTTGGTGGTGGTGTGCGAGTCGGCCGCGGTGATCACCATGCCTGGCTGCACGAGCCCGAGGTCTGGTCCGATCACGTGCATGATGCCCTGGCGCACCTTGTCGTCCATGCCGATGAAAGGCAGGCCGAAATCTTTCGCATTGCGCGAGAGCTGCTCGACCATGTTGCGGATTTCAGGGTCCTTGATGCCTGCGAGCCCGCCGGCGCGGTTAAGCGTGGGCAGGTAGTGGTCCGCTATCGCGATCTGTTTCAGCGGGCGGAACACCGGGCGCTTGTCGAGTCGCAATTTGTCGAACGCGTAGAACGGCCCTTCGTGCACGAAATTGCGGTCGACGTAAATCAGCGCCTCGCCGTCTTCACGCTGGGCAATCACGTGGTTGTCCCAGATCTTGTCGAACATGTTGCGTGGTTTGCTCACGGTCATTTTCCCTTCAGGTAAATCTGCAAAATTCGTCGTTCCCGCGCAGGCGGGAACCCAGGGGGTTCAAAGTCGTCTGGATGCCCGCCTGCGCGGGCATGACGAATAAAAAGAGGGTCATGTCAGGTTAAAGCGGGCAGCATGGCCGCGGCGCTGGTGCTGCGGATGATGTCTTTCGCTTCCTCGGTAATGCGCGGATTGTCCCGCAACAGCTGGACGTCCTTGTATTTCATGCGGCCGCCCGGATCGTCGTGCGGATAGTCGGTGGCGAACAGGAATTGTGTTGCGCCGAGCATCTCGATCGACTCCGGCAGTTCCGGCTCTTCGGTCTCGATGGTGAAGAAGAGGTTCTTCTTGAAATACTCGCTGACCGGCTTCTTGTTTTTCACTTCGTATTCTTCCAGCGAGGTGAGGCGCTTGCCGGCCGACAGGCGCTCGCTGACGGGCATCACGCGGCGGTGGAAGCGCGCGGTCGCGTCTTCGTCTTCATAGTTGAGCGGCGGCTTGACGAACGCGGCGTCCAGACGGTCGAGCAGTGGCTTGATGAAGGCTGAGCCCGCTTCAGTAAACACCATTTTCAGGTTCGGGAAGTCGTCGAACAGACCGCTGGTGCACAGCGACGCGAGGCTCATCTGGCCTTCGGCGGGGCACAGGGTGTCGAGGCCGTCGCGCTGGAAGATCATCATGTTGCTGATGCGGTGGCCGTGCTGCACATTGTGCAGGACGATGGGCATGCCCAGCTCTTCGGCGCGCTTGAAGAAAGGCCACAGCTCGCGGTGGCTGCCGAGCGTCTCCGAAAACTGGTGCTCGCGCACCGGGAACACTTTGTCCATGGCAATCGCCCGGAAGCCGCTTTTTTTCGCCCACTCCATTTCGCTGATCGCGCTAGGGACGTCCTGCATTGCGACGAGTGCCGCGCCGATCAGCTCGTTAGGATATTTCTTGATCAGGTTGAGGATCGCGATGTTGTGCGAATGCGCCATCTGGATGGCGAGCGCGGGGTCGAGCGTGTAGTTGAAGTAAATCGCCGAGAACTGGCTGAGCAATAATTGCTTGTCGATGCCGAGCTTCTGGTATTCCTCGAGGCGCACGTCCATGTTGGAGAGGCCGAGGTGCTTGCCGCCGGCGCCGGGCGGCGGTAGCGGCGTCGAGCCTTTGACGCGGTACTCGCCCGGGAAGCTCCATTTCACGAGCAGGCCGTCCTTGTCGTATTCGAACCGGGGCCGCAGGTCGGCGGTAGGGCCTTCCATGTGGTCGTAGATGTCGCGCGGCAGTATGTGGGTGTCCATGTCGATAATCATGTTCGGCTCCTGGAATGCTCTATGTAATAAAAGTTATTTCACCGTGATGCCGGTCAGTTTGATGACCTTCGCCCATTTTTCGGTTTCGGCGGCGAGGAACTGGCCGAATTTTTCCGCCGGCATCGTATCTGGTTCGGCGCCGACGTTGTTCTTCAGCTGATCGGCGAATGCCGGCGTGTTGGAGATCTTGACGATTTCATCGCTCAGCCTGCGCAAGATTGCCGCGGGTGTCCTGGCCGGCGCGACATAGCCGTACCACGAGCCCGCGGCGTAGCCGGGCACGCCGGATTCGGCGATGGTCGGCACGTCGGGCATGACGGGCGAGCGCTGTTCCCCGGTCGTCGCCAGTGCGCGCAGGCGCTTGGCGGCGACCGGCGGTAGCAACACCGGGATGGGCGCAATCGTCATGTCGACTTCGCCCGAGATCAAATCCGTGATCGATTGCGAATTGCCTTTGTACGGGATCTGCGTGATTTCGGTGTTCGTCATGCTCATGAACAACGCAGTCGCCAGATGCGTCGAGCCGCCGATGCCGGCCGATGCGTAGTTGAGGCCGCCGCGCTTGCGCTTGGCGAGCGCTATGAGTTCCTTCACGTTCCTGGCGGGTACCGCGGGGTGCACCACCAGCAGGTTCTGGGTGGTCGCCACCAGCACCACCGGCGCGAAATCCTTGCGCGTGTCGAAAGTCAGCTTCGTGTAGAGCGCTGGAATGTAGGCAAAAGACGAATTGGCGAGCAGCAGCGTGTAGCCGTCGGGCGGCGCATTGGCGACGAGTTCGTTCGCCAGCAGTCCGCCGGCGCTCGGCCGGTTGTCGACGTAGACCTGCTGGCCTATGGTTTCGCTCATCGTTTTGGCGACCAGCCGCGACACCAGGTCGGCGGTGCCGCCGGCCGTATAACCGACGACGATGCGTATGGATTTCGCCGGGAAAGTTTGCGCGCAGACGGATGCGGCGCAGCAGGCGCTCAGTGCGAGAAAGGTCGCGCCGCGTGAAATGTGTCCTATGGTTATTTTTTTATGGGTATGCATGGAGAGATTTTTCGTTTTAGATAGTGGCGGTGCCGCCGCCGTCGACCTGCAGCGTGACACCGGTGGTAAAACTCGCGCGCTTGGACGCGAGAAACAATACGGCGTGCGCGACTTCTTCCGGGCGCCCCAGGCGTCCGAGCGGCGGGTTCTTCCTGGCACCCGGCTGTTTGAGTGCGGCATTGCTGCTCGCAATCTGGTGGTGGCGCGCGGTGTCGATGGGGCCGGGCGCGACCGCGTTGATGCGGATGTTCTGCAGCGCGTAAATATCGGCAAGCCCCTTGGTCAGCGTGTTGAGCGCGATGTTGGCGGCGCAGCCGGGCAGATGGGCGGGTGTCGGCTGGCGGCCGCCGCGGCCGGTGACGTTCACGATATTGCCGTGGCCCTGTTTCAGCATGACGGGAATCACCGCGCGCATCGAGCGCACATAACCGTAGAGCTTGGCCTGCAGCACGCTTTCCCAGTCGTTATCGGTCAATTTGAGGAAGTCGCCGAAGATAGGCGCCGCGGTGCAGTTCACCAGCACGTCGATGCCGCCATGCTTGCGCGCAATCGTCTTGGCCACGCGGTCGACCGAGGCGCGCGAGGCAAGATCGACGCTCGCCACCGTCACGCGCGTTTTGGCCGCGCGTTCGATGTCCTGCGCGGTGCGTTTCAGCGCGCGCGCGTCGCGCGACGACATCACGACATTCGCGCCCGCCATCGCGAGTTCACGCGCAATCACGCTGCCCAGCGAGCCGCGCGCGCCTATTACCCAGGCGGTCTGGTTCTCGAATTCGCGAAGTGGTTTTTTGATACTGCGTTTTTTTGCCATCTTAGTTCACCCTGATCGAAGCGTTCTTGGCGACTTTCGCCCATTTCACGAGATCGTTGCGGATCAGCGTGGAAAACTGCTCGGGCGTGTTGAAAACGGGATCGACGCCCAGTTCGAGCAAACGCTTGTTGGTGGCGGGGCTCTTGATGATCTGCACCAGCGCGTCGTTGAGTTTGGCGACGATTTCTTTCGGCGTGGCGGCCGGCGCGAGGATGCCGTACCAGGTGCTGATGTCGAAGCCGGGTAAACCCGATTCGTTGGCGGTCGGGATCCTGGGGAAGAGGGGGTGGCGTTCGAGCGTGCAAACCGCCAGCGCTTTCAACCGTCCCGATTCGACGAAAGGAATCGCGGCCGGCATGGTCTGGAACAGCAGGTCAGCTTCGCCGCTCACCACCGACAGCAGCGCCTGGCTGCCGCTTTTATACGGGATGTGCACCATTTTGGTTTGCGCCATCAGATTGAAGAGTTCGGCCGACATGTGGTTGAAGCTGCCGCCGCCCGAAGTCGAGTAGCTGAAGCGGTCGGGCTTGGCGCGGGCGAGCTGGATCAACTGCCTGACCGTATTCACCGGGATGGACGGATGCACGATCAGCAGGTTCGCGCTATTGGAAACGAGGCTGATCGGCGCAAAGTCCTTGATCGGATCGAACGCGAGCTTGGGATAGATGCTGATGTTGATCGACTGTGTGCCCATCGAGCCCAGGAATATCGTGTAGCCGTCGGGTGCGGCGCGCGCGGTGATTTCCGCCGCGATGTTGCCGCCGGCGCCGGGCCGGTTGTCGATCAGCACCTGCTGGCCGAAGCGCTCGCCCAGCCGCTCGCCGATCACGCGCGAAAGTATGTCGGTAGTGCCGCCCGGGCCGAAAGGGACGATGAGCCGGATCGGTTTGACCGGAAAATCCTGCGCCGATGCGACGAGTGCCGCGGCCGCGAGAACCAGGCCGGTGACACCATGTAACCATGCTTTCATGCCGCGTATTCCTTGATCTGCAGGGTGGAGAACAGTTTTTCCAGGTTGTCGCTATGCTCGAGGCGCATCACCTGTTCGAGCAGGTCGTCGATCTGCACCTTCTCAAGCACGCGCGCGGCGAGTTCGCGGAACTTGGCGAACAGTTCGTCGTCGCCGAGCGGGTTCTTGTAGTGACCGCGCGGGTAGTCGATGGTGGCCGTCTTGCGCGTGCCGTCGCGCAGCGTGATTTCCATGCGGCAGGGCAGGAAGGCCGGGAAGCGTTTGCTGAACGCGGGGTCTTCGGTGACTTTGACGCGGTCGGCCATCTGGTGCATGGCCGGATTCACAAGATAGGCCGGCTCGAAAAACTCGTCGCTGAAGCGGCCTTCGAGCAGCACGCCGGCGAGCATGAACGGCAGGCTGTGGTCGGCGGTCTCGCGCGTGCGCGGGCGCCACTTCTCGGGTTCGCTGCCAATTTCGCTCCACGCAAACCAGTAGGTGAAAACTTCCACCGCTGCGATATCTTCGGCTTTCAGTTGCGAGCGTAGTTGCAGCGCCAGCCCGATCGGTCCCTGCGAGTGGTATTCGGACAGGAACCATTTGATGTTGGCCTGTGTGATGCGGTAGTTGCCGCCGCTTGACGTGAACTGCGGCAGGTCGAACTTGCCGGTGAGCTCGCGCAGACCGTGTCCGCCTTCGACGGGCTCGTCCGGCCCCGTCATGCCGCCAGCAGCCAGCAGCGCCGCGAACACGCCGTTGCGCGCGCCGTTGGCGGCGGCGCAGCCTTTCCACATCGAGAGATTGCCGCGCCGCGTGACTTCCAGCGGCAAGTTGGGCGTGATCGCCAGCGTAATTGCCTGCGCAATCTTGTCGCGCGAAAGGCCGAGGATTTTCGCCGCCCCCACCGCGCTTGCCACCGCCGTGTAAAACGCGTGGTCCATGCCGCGCTCACGCATGACGACAGCTTCGAAGAGGCTGCCGTAGATTTCATAAGCGAGCACGGTCGCTGCGATCACCGTCTTGCCGTCGGCGTGCGTTGCATCGGCCATCGCCAGCACAGCGGCGAGGATATCGCTGGGGTGGCCGCCGCCGCCCGGATAGGTATCGTTGCCATCGAGGTAGCGCATCATCACGCCGTTGGCGAAAGTCGCGAGCTCGGGCAGGGCGCGATGCGCGGTGCCGATGACGGTGGCGCCTTTCGGATCGCTTACGCGTTGCGCGAGCTGGCGCGCAATCGTGGAGGGTTCGGCGTGATACGCGGCGAGCGCGACACCCAGCGTGTCGAGCACGCGCCGCTTGCAGTCGTGCAATACCGCGGGCGGCACGTCCGAATATTTGAATGCGTGCGCGTAATCGGCGATGCGGTTGACGTTGTCGTCCATTATTGAATCCCCGGCATATTCCGCATTACATGATGCCGGCGAAAAACGCCGACATGTCGCTGACCGCTTCGATGTTTTGTACGCGTTCCATCAGCAGCCGGCTGCGTTCCTTTGAAAGCGGCTTTACGCCGGCGGCAAAGCACGCGTCGAGTTTTTCCTGCAGCGCGGCGGCCGCGGGCGGGTCCTGCGGACTCCACGGGAATTTTTCGGTGGTGCGGGCAAGCGTGCCGTGCTTGGCCGTCGTCATGCTGACGCTGGCGGGCGCACGCGAACTCTGGAGGGTGTCGTCAACGACGATGCGTATGCGTGCGGTGATGGACTTGATGGCGGGGTCGTGTATCGCGGCATCTTCGAGGTCGGCAACGCTCATACGCCGCCGCAGCAAGGCGCAGGCGAGTGCGTACTGCACGCTGAACTGCGCCGATACCTGCGGGTTGTCGCCCGGGTTGAAAGGCGCGCCGACCAGGCGATGCATGAAAGTGGAGTGCGTGACTTCGATCGCGCTGACGTCGTCCGGCTTCAGATCGTATTCGCGGATCAGCCCGAACGCAGCTTCAATCGACGCGTGGCTGCACGCGCAGCACGGATATTTCTTGATCGCGGTGTTCTCGTGCTCGAAACGCTGGCCGAGGCCGTCGAGTATCTTGAGCGGGTTGCCTTCCTGGTATAGCGCGAAGAGGCCGAACTTGCCTTCGATCGCTTCGCGCGGGGCGGTGATGCCGCGCTGCGCGAGCAGTGCAGAGAACACGCCGGAGCGCGCGGCGAGCGCGCCCTGGAACCGCTTGGTGAGGGCCTGTTCGATGTTCGATTGTTGCGTGCCCGCCGCCTGACTCAACGCGATGCCCAGTGCATGGCGCGTTGCCGTCGCGTCGAGTTTTAGCAGCTTGGCGGCTGCCGCCGCGGCGCCGAAGCCGCCGTAGATAGATGTCGTGAACCAGCCTTTGTGCGTACCGGTGATCGAATCGCCGAAGCGCGAGCACAGGTCGCTGGCAATCACGAAAGCCGCGAGAAAATCCTTGCCGCTTGAATGTTCGCGTTCTGCGATGGAGAGCGCCGCGGGCAGCGCCACGATTTCGGCGTGCACGGTGTTGACACCGTCGTAATCGAGCGCGCCGCCGGAAATGCTGTTGAGGAATGTCGCCTGTGCCGGCGGCAGCTTGCCGCCGAAGCCCCACAGCGAGCTGTCGCCGCGGCCGCCTTCTTCGGTCAGAAGTCCGTGCGCTTCGGGCGCGCCCGGCGCGCTGGTGCCGGCCCAGCCGACTGCCAGCGTGTCGAGCATCAGCCGCTTCGCCGCCGTGATCGATGATGCGGGCAGAGCCGAATAACCGCAGCCGACGACGTGCTCGGCGATACTTTGCGAAATGGATTGCGCGGGTTTGGCCGCGGTCTGCATGCGCGTTGCGCTGGTAGCCATGTGTGAACTCCTCAGTACGTATCTTGTTGTAGCGGCCGGCGCGCTCGCCGTCCGTCCTGCGGGATCAAGCTTACCGCGCGGCCGCGGCGCCGGCGATCTTGCCGAATACGGCGCCCGACATGAGTCCGCTGCCGCCGGGGTAATTGGTATAAAAGAGACCGCCGACCATTTCACCCGCCGCATACAGTCCGGGAATCGGCCGGTCGTCGACGTCCATCACCTGCGCGTCGGTGTTGACCTTGACGCCGCCGAACGTGAACGTGATGCCGGCGGTGATGACGAAAGCTTCGAACGGCGCCTGGTCTATGGTGGTCGCCCAGTTCGATTTGTTGACGGCGAGACCGTTGGTGCAGCGGCCGTCCTTCGCGTTCGGATCGAACGGGACTTCGGCTTTTACCGCGGCGTTGTAGTCCTTGATGGTGCGCAGGAACTGCGCGCGGTCTATGCCTTCGAGTTTCTCCGCGAGGGCTTCAAGCGTATCGGCACGCACTTTGGTGGCCTGTTTCATGCGGTATTCGTCGCGCAAGAGATGCAGCGTCTTGCCGTCGAATACCTGCCACGCCATCTGCTGCGACTGCTTCATCACCGCGAGCCCGCATTTGACATAGGTGTACATGCGGAAATCCGCGCCTTCGTCGAAAAAGCGCTTGCCGTCCGAATTGACCATGATGCCGAACAGATAGCTGTTTTTCTGGAAGGCGTCGCCCAGCGTGATGTCGCCATAGTTGGGCGTGTTGATGTCGGTCGGCAGGATGTGGCAGCCCGACCAGTTGCCGTACGGCATCGCGCTTGCGTCGAGCGCCATGCGTATGCCGTCGCCGGTGTTGAAGCGCGAGCCGCGCACTTTCGCGAGGTCCCAGCCGGGCCCGAGGTAGCGCGCGCGCATTTCGGAATTCGCCTCGAAGCCGCCGCTGGCGAGCACCACGCTTTTGCTGCGTATCGTGACCGCCTTGCCGTCGATGCGCGCGTTGACGCCATGCACGCCTTTTTCGTCATGGATCAGCGACATTGCGCGCGCATTGAAATTGATGGAGACGCCGCGGTCGCGCGCGAGTTTGTAGAGCGCTTCGATGAGGCCGGGCCCGCCGCCCCACACTTCGAGCACCACGCCGCCGGAGAACTTGAACTTGCCGTTGACCTTGTAGGCCTGCTTGCCGTACTTGGGCATGTAGCGGATGCCCATGGAGCGCAGCCATTTGACGGTGTCCTGGCTGCGTTTGACGAGCAGTTCCGCCAAATCCGGGTCGGTGCGGTAATCGGTGACGCGCGCGATGTCGTCGAAAAACTGCTCTTCGGTATAGCTGCCGAAATCGGTGCAGGCTTTTTCGTCTTCAGTGAGGTCGGGCACGATATTCAGGATGTCGTCGCGGCCGTTAAAGGCGAAACGCATCGAGCCTTCGGTGAAGCGGCTGTTGCCGCCGCGCTCGTCTTCCGGCGCGCGTTCGAGCACTATCACCGAAGCGCCCGCCGCGCGTGCCGACAGTGCTGCGCATAAAGCGGCGTTGCCGGCGCCGACTACTACAACATCGCAAGCGAGTTCAGACATGGAGCCCCCGTTACGCCGGGAAATGACGGAACTCGACGTCGTCGTCACGCCCGATCTGCGTGATCAGGTCGACTTCCCACGTCAGATAGTCTTTCATCGCCTGTTCGCGGTTTTCGGTGCGGTCATGCGCGCGCACCCACACGTCATCTATGGTGTCGGTGAGATTGGTCAGGCCCTGCTCGAGCGGCAGGCCTTCGCGTTTCCATGCTGCGGTGCCGCCGCTCAAGACCTTGACCGGGGCGCCGGTGAGTTGCGCGACCTCAGGTGCCGCGAGCTGGGCGACGATGCCGTCGGCCGAAGTCAGCACTATGGTCTGCGGAGTGGGGATTTTTTGGAGATTGGCTGCGAGGTTGGCACGGATCGCATACCACGCACCGGGAATATGGCCTTCACCGTAACGCGGCTTGCTGTCGAGGTCGATGACCGTCGCCGTACCGCGATCGAGTTCGCGCTTGAGCGCGGCAGGGGTCAGCAGGTCGTTTTTCAGCTTCGACAGGCCGAGCACTTCGGGCTGAGGCGGGCCTTTAAGCAGCGGGCCTGAGCTCAGCGCATCTTTGACCACGTAGACTTCTTTCCATCCCATCTGGATCAGCCACGACGCGGTCATGGTGGCGCGCACGCCGTGGTCGTCGACCAGCACGATGCGCGAGTTGCGCATGCCGGCGTAGCTGTCGGTGGTCTGCACGAGCTGCCCGCCGGGCGCGGAAACGGTCGAGTGCAAATGCCCTTCGGCGTATTCCTCGGGGCTGCGCACGTCGAACACATACAGCGTGCGCTTGTCCATCTCGCGCGCGAACTGGGTGACCTTGGCGACGTTGATGTACTGCACGCCGAAACGCTTGGCGACACGCGCGGCCGATTCGCGTGCCTTGCGCAGGCCGGTGGCGGTTGGCGCGGGGGCGATCAGGTCCTGGTCTTTTGCCACCTGGAAGCCGGCAAGGTGCCAGCCCATGGTGCCGTTTTTCAGCGCCACGACGCGATTCGGGATGCCTGCATTGATGAGCGACTGCGCGCCTATGATGCTGCGCGTGCGGCCTGCGCAATTCACCACCACCAGCGTATCGGGCGAGCCGATGAGATCGTGCGCGCGGTAAGCGAGCTCTGCGCCCGGGCAATCGATGCCGCCGGGGATGCTGACTTTCTTGTATTCGTGGAGCGGGCGGCTGTCGAGGATGACGATTTTTTCGCCGCGCTCGACTTTGCCCTTGATGTCGGCCGCGTCCATGCGTGGTGTTGCGTAATGATGTTCGACGTATTCGCCGAACGCCTTGCTCGGCACGTTGACGCCGCTGTAGATCTCATAGCCCGCGGCCGCCCAGGCTTCGATGCCGCCCGTCAGTATCGCGACGTCGGTGTAGCCGTTGCGCAGCAGCACGTCGGCGGCGCGTTGCGCGAGGCCGTCGCCGCCGTCCAATACGACTACACGCGCGTTGCGGCGCGGCACCAGCAGCGGCGCGCGCAGTTCGAGCTGCGACAGCGGTGCAGTGCAGGCGAGCAGCATGTGGCGCTTGGCGAACATGCCTTCTTCGCGCACGTCGAGCACGGCGATTTCGCCGCCGTCGTGCAGCATGCGTTTGAGATTTTGCGCGGTGACGCCGCGCGCGCCACGCGTGCGGGCGGCTTTTTTCAATGCTTCCAAACTGAACTCCTCCGGGACGGACCCGGTCATATTGCCGCGGCCGCAATATTGCGGAATGACGAAGAACTGGGGTAGGCTAGTAACGCGACGTTCCAACATGCAGAACGCTATTCCAATTTACCTTAATCGCTGGCCCGGTTTCTGTCAACGCCGGAATGTTTTTCCGGTGCGGCGGCGAGGCTGCGTGAGGCGAATGAAGAACTTAGCCCGATTGCGTATTTGCGTCCAATCAGTTTTTATTATTTACATTTTATCGATCGCTATAAGCGCGGCGGCGCAGCGTATTAGAATAAGCGCCCTAGGAGAGAGAATATGTTGATGCGATGGTGCCTCGTGGCAGGGTTGGCACTTTCCTGCGCTGTTTCGGCGCAAACTTTTCCGCTCAAACCGGTGCGCATCCTGGTCGGGTTCTCGGCAGGCGGCGGCACCGATGTCACGGCGCGCATGCTGGCGCAGAAACTGTCCGAATACCTCGGCGGGTCGGTGATGGTCGAAAACCGGCCGGGTTCCGGCGGCATGATCGCGACCGAGGCCGTCGCCAAATCGCCGGCGGACGGCTACACGTTGTTGATGGTGGCGGCGGCCGACGTCGTGCAGCCGGCGTTGCGCGCGAAACTTGCGTACGACCTCGAGCGCGATTTCGCGCCGATCTCCAACGTCGTCATCGTGCCGTTCGCGCTGGTGTCGCATCCGTCCGTGCCGGCAAAAAACGTCAAAGAGCTGATCGCGCTGGCGCGGGCCAAACCGGGGAGTCTCAATTACGCGTCGTCGGGCATCGGCAGTTCGGCGCATCTGTCGAACGAGCTGTTCAATTCGATGGCCAAGGTGAGCATCACGCACGTGCCGTACAAAGGCGTGGCGGAAGGCGTCACCGCGCTCGCCAGCGGCCAGATCGAAATGATCTTCGGCAGCTTCCCCGCCACTTTGCCGCTGTATGAGGCGCGCAAGATCAGGATGCTGGCGGTCAGCACGCTGAAGCGCACCTCGGTGATGCCGTCGCTGCCGACGGTGGATGAATCGGGCGTGCCGGGCTACGAGCGCTACGGCTGGTACGGCGTCATCGCTCCCGCCGGCGTAAACAAGGACGTCATCGGCAAGCTCAACGCCGGCATCATCAAGGTCGTCGGCATGCCCGACATGCGCGACCTGTTCGTGCGCCAGGGGCTCGATCCGCAGACCAACACGCCGGAGCAGTTTGCGGCGTTTATTCACAGCGAACTCGTGCAGACCGCTAAACTCATTAAAGCGTCGGGCGCTCAGGCGAACTAGAGGCAATTTCAAAAGCAGTTTGGAGCCGCAGATAAACGCGGATGAACGCAGATAAGTTCGAAGAACCAAAGTGCAATCTTAACGTCGTCTAGAGGACGGCCCTGGGGTTCTCATCCGCGTGTATCTGCGGCTGATTGTCGTTTTTGCATTTTGGAGATGGGTGCCGGGGAAATAGGCAGGGATTAGAGGAAATTTTCAGGAGCAATTGCAATGATCATCGACGCAGATACGCATTTTTTGCCACCCGACACCTATGACTACATGGGCAAGGAATGGGACGCGCTGCGCCCGCGCTTTCAGTGGAACGACAAGGGCTTTGTCACCGACGTGGTGTTTCCGGGCGAGCCGCCGCTGGTGCCGGGCGCAACGCCGCTGCCGCCGCCGGGCACGGGTTCGAACTATCGCGGCATGTACTATATGGACGAGCGGCTGCGCGAATATGAAAAGCTCGGCATCGAGCAGCAGTTCCTGTTTCCGCAGCTCACCGCGACCGTGTTCACGTACATGATAGAGCCGCGGCTTGCCACCGCAATGGCGCATTCATGGAACATGTCGATCCTGAAACTGATGCGCGAGCACAAGAGCGCGCTGATCGGCGGCGCGCTGGTGGCGCTGCAGGACGTCGACGGCGCGATCCGCGAAATGGAATGGGCGCAGCAAAACGGTTTTCGCGCGGTGATACTCGACAAGGTGTTCCCGGTGCGCGACCACTGCTATTCCGAGCCTTTCGGCAGCCGCCGCGAACTGTGGCCGTTCTTCAAGCGCGCCGAAGAGATCGGCATGCCGCTGTTCCTGCACAACATCCAGCACGGCCACCGCATCACCAACCTGATGAACTACCAGTTCAACGGGCTCGACGTGCTGGCGCCGCAGGAAGGGCAGATGAGCCTGGTGTCGCTGATCACGAGCGGACTGCTCGATGATTTCCCGAAGCTCAAGTTCGTGTTCACCGAGGCCGGCGTGGCTTTCATCAAGCCGCTGGTCTCGCACCTCAACGCTTGGTTCGACAATTCGGTGGTCGATTACGAGTCGGAAGACGCGGCACCCCGCTTCAATTACCGCAAGCTGGCCGGCGGCAAGCGCATTGTGTCGGAAGCGGATTACAAGGCGAAGAACAAGAAATCGCCCGACCATTATTTCAAGAACAATTTTTATTTCACCATCGAAACCGAAGAGCGCGAGCTGCCGGAAGCGATGGAGCTTTTCGGCGCATCGCAGTTCCTGTTCGCCACCGACTATCCGCACGACGATCCGGGCGGGCGCATGAAATACAAGGACGTCGAACTCCTCGACAAGAACCGCGACATCAGCGAAGCGGACAAGGAACTGCTGCGCTACAAGAATGCCGAGCGGCTGCTCGGCATGACGGCGGGCGCTGCCCAAGCCGCATGAACCGGGCAGAGCGCGTTGTAACGGTTTCCGGGCGTCTCGCCGGGCATGTGATCTCAACGCGCCGGGAAGATATCCCGGACGCGGCGGTGCAGTCCTCGAAGCGTCTCGCGCTGGATACTCTGGCGGTCGCCTGGGCGGGTTCCGCCGCGCCGGGTGTAGGCGAAGCGCGCGCGCTGCTGGTCGATGAAGGCGGCAAACCCGAAAGCACGGTGTGGGCATACGGCGGCAAATTGCCGGCGCGCGCCGCCGCATTCATCAACAGCACGTCGGCGGCAGCGCTCGATTACGATGGTATGCGCGCGACCGAGCGCGGCAGCGTGCATTCGGACAGCGTGGTGCTGCCGGCTGCACTCGCGATGGCGGAGCGCGAGCATGCCAGCGGACGCGATTTTCTGGCCGCGCTGGTGCTCGGTAACGATGTGGTCACGCGACTGGGCGCGGCATCGCAATTGCCGCACAAGGGCTGGTATCACACGTCGATCTTCGGTATTTATGGAGCGGTGGCGGCGGCGGCGCGCTTGCTGCGCCTCGATCAGGAGAAAACCCAGCATGCTTTCGGCATCGCGTTGAGCCAGACCGCCGCGACGCAGTTGCCAAGCATCTCGTACAGCCTGACCAAGCGGTTTTCCTCGTCGTTCGCGGCGCACGCCGGCGTTTTCTCGGCGCTGCTCGCGGCGCGCGGCATCACCGCGCCGCGCGAGGCGTTCGAAGGCAAGTTCGGTTTCTACGACCTCTACCAGGCGGGCGATCCCGCCGCCCTGTTCGCCGACCTCGGGCGCAGCTATCCGCATGTCGAGACCGCGATCAAGAAATATCCGAGCTGTGCGTGCAATCACACGGCGATCGAGGCCGCCCTGCACATCGTGCGCGACAACGATCTCGCGCCCGCCGATGCGACAGCGGTGGAAGTGACCATCTCCCCGTACGTGGATCGCCTGGTCGGCGCACCTTTCGCGCCCGGGGCCGATCCGCAGGTGACAGCGCAGTTCAGTGTGCAGTATTCGGTTGCCTGCGCGATATTGCGGCGCCGGCTGACCGTCGCCGACATCCAGGACGAAGCGGTGCTGGGCGAAGAAATCGGCAAGCTTGCGCGCAGCGTGAAAGTGGTCGTCGACGAGGCGCGCGGCAACAGCCGGGGTGCTACCGTGCGCATCAGGAGCCGCAAGCACGGGCTGCTCGAACGCCACGTCGAACATATACCCGGCAGTCCCGCGTCGCCGCTGACGGCGGCGGACCTGCAGAATAAATTCCGTGAGTGCTCAGCTGCGGGAGTGTCCGCGCTCGGCAAGGAACGCGGTGATCTGCTTTACGCGCGCATCAACGACATCGAAAACGTCGCCGATATGGCGCATTGTTTCGACGGCATCGCAGCTGCCTAGCTGGCAGCTGACCTGTAGTTCAGCCGTGGCGCGCGGGCGCGCGATAACCGAGCTGGACTGAAACGCGCTGCGCCACGTCGCTGACCTGCGTAATCAGCTGTTTCATTTTCGCGCGGTTGACTCTTTCCTTGAGCGCCGTGATGCCGATTGCCGCGATGCCCTGGCGGCGGCCGTCGTGGATGGGTGCCGACACGCCGCACACGCCTTCGATCCACTCCTCGTCGTTGGTCGAGTAGCCGGCGCGCCGGATAGCCTCCAGCTTCTGCTGTACTTCGGATAGCCTGGTGACCGTGCGCGGCGTGAATTTTTCGAGCGGCTTGACGAGATACTGTTCGGCGATCAGCGGGTTGTAGGCGAGCAGCAGCTTGCCGCTCGCGCTGCAATGCGAAGGCGCCGAGCCGCCGATGGCGGCATTGATGCGTATCGGGTAACGGCTTTCGAGGACGTCGAGGTAAACCACGTCGGTGCCGTTGAGGGTGGCGAGGTAAACCGATTCGCCGGTGGATACATTGAGTTCCTTCAGATACGGCTTGGCGATCTGCACGAAATCGAGCCGGCCCATCACCAGCGTGCCGAGTTCCCATGCTTTCAGCGTGGGGCAATACTGGCCATTGTCGGTCTGCTGCACATAGCCCAGCCCCGTCAGCGTGCGTAATATGCGGTGCGCGTTGCTCTTGGTAAGGTGCATGCGTGCGGCCAGCGCGCTGACGCCGAGCGGCGTTTCAGCGCGACACAGGTGCTCGAACAAGCGGAGTAATTTGACGGCTGTTTTGTCCATGGTGCGGGTGGCGCGGCAAGACCGCGCGAACGGCAGGCGCAGACTTTACACGACCGGGCAAAGGGCAGCAAACCGGGCCGCAGTGCTAAACTTCGTCGCGCTGCATAAGATGCATGCGCTAACCGTGGGAGAGGGTCAATATGAAATCTTGCTGGATCGTGGTCAAAGACCACAAAGCAGTACTTGAATGGCGCGACGTGCCTGTGCCGCAGCCCAAGTTCAACGAGATCATCGTCAAGGTGCGCGCGAGCGCTTTGAACCGCGGCGAACTGGTGGTCGGTGGCGCTGTGCACGGCGGGCCTGAGAAAATCGGCGGCACCGAGTGCGCGGGCGAGGTGCATGCAGTGGGCGCGGGTGTGACGAGCGTGAAAACCGGCGATCGAGTTTGCGGCCGCGCGCGCGGCGGTTTTGCCGAGTATGTCGCGATGGAGCAGGAGCAGATCATCCCGCTGCCCGCGCGTATGAGTTTCGAACAGGGCGCGGCCACGCCGATTTCCTACATCACTGCTTACGAAATGATTTATCCGCCGTACGGCAAGCTGAAAGCCGGCGAATGGTTGCTGGCCACTGGCGCGTCTTCTGGCGCGGGTGTCGCAAGCATACAGATAGCGAAAATGCTGGGCGCGCATACGATAGGCACTTCAGGCTCGGCGGAGAAACTCGCGAAGCTGAAGGCGGTGGGGCTCGATGTCGGCATCGCCACGCGCGGCGCGGATTTCGCGGACAAGGTCATGGCGGCGACCGGCGGCAACGGCGCCGATCTCATTTGCAACCTCGTGGGCGGCAGCCAGTTCGCCGAATGCCTGCGCTGCCTCGCGCGCCACGGCCGCCTCGCGGTGGTGGGTTATGTGGACGGCTCGGTCAAGGCGGAGATCGATTTGTCAGCGGTGCACGTCAACCGTCACGAAATCTTCGGCATCTCGAACGCGAAGCTCACACGCGAAGAGCGCGCGGCGGCGACGCGCGGCTTCGTGCGCGACGTGGTTCCCGCGCTTGCCGATGGACGCATCGTGCCGGTGATAGACCGGGTGTTTGCTTTCGATGAATTGCCGGCCGCCAAGGCGCACATGGAAGCCAGCGCGATGGTGGGCAAGATCGTGGTGCGCATGGCCTGAACTCAGAGTCCATAACACCATGAAACACGTGTGCGTTGCAGCCAGAATTGGTGAGGGCAAGGCGCCCGGTGAAGCCAATACTTACTGTATTGGCAAGACGAGCAACGCGGCCATCGCCGATTCTGGCTGCAACCCTTCGGGCTGGCACGAGTTTTGGCCTGTAGCTCCCGGATCTCGGCGAAAGGGTCCTGCCTTTGGGGCGGAGACGGGAGCCGTGCGGCGCATCGCGATCACGG
>CANJHY010000057.1:0-25646 GCA_947474275.1 Betaproteobacteria bacterium | reverse complement strand
GCGGCCGCCGTGCCGGGTTTACTTTTTGCGGCTGCGTGCCGCGCTCTTCCTGCCTGCAGTCAACTTCATCATGCTGGCGATATCGCCGCACTTTTCGATGCTGCCGGCCATGTCCGCCAGTTGCTCCGCACGCGCAGCACCTATGACCGGTACCGCGAGTCCTTCGAATTTCGTGCGGATTTCTTCGTCCGTCATCGGCACTTCGATCGATCCTTTCGGATAGTCGATCTGTGAGACAAACTTGCGGCCGTCGCTCATCGTCATCGTCATGCGGCAGGACACGCCGCGCGGCAACGAGGAGTCGACCGTGATGTCGGTCAGGCCCATCAGGCGCACCAGCAACGGATCTTTCAGATTGCGCGCGGAATATTGCGCAAGCAACGCGCCGCCTTCTTTCAGTGCGACTGCAATGGAAAAGGCGAGGCTCAGTTGCGCCGCGTGAAAAGATTTGGGCGCCTTCTCGCCGTGCTTGCCCACCCACGACGGATGGCGTGCGACTTCGATATGGCTGATGCCAGCGAGATCCGGTTTGTCGCGGCGGCGGATTTCCAGCGCGCAATCGATCGCGTTGTGAATAGGTCGCGCACATGCGTAAGGCTTGTATTCGATGTCGAGCCGGTACGGTTTGTCCAGATTCGCCGTCAATTGCGCGACGTCCGACTTGTCGGTGAACGCAACCAAAAAGCCGCGCTTGCCTTCGAAAATCATTTCCTGGCCGATGTAGCCGAGCTGCGCCATGCGTGCCGCGGTGAGGCCGGCACGCGCTGCCGGCCCCGGCGCGAAGCGCTTCTGCATCGACGTGCCCTGGAATTCGAGGACGCCGGACGCCTGCGCACCCGCCAGCCCAAATGCCGATACCAGTTTGACGGGCGGAATTTTCCACAGCAGACCCGCAGCGATGGTGGCGCCAAAAACGCCGCACGCTGCGGTCGTATGGTAATTGCGGTCGCGCAGCGAAGGATTGGATGCGCGGCTGACGCGCTCCATCATTTCGCAGCCGGCCGCGAGCGCCACCAGCAATTGCTTGCCGTTCGCTGCCTGCATCTCCCCCGCCGCCAGCGCCGCCGAATAAACGGGCGGGCTGAAATGAAAGTAGGCGAGCACGTCGATGTCGTCGAGCTCGAGGCTGTGCGCCGAGATGCCGTTGGCAAACGCCGCCTGCGCGGCAGTGGTGCGCGTGCCTTCGCCGATGATGGTGGCCTGCGCCTTGCCGCCGTCGAGCTTGGCGAACGTGCGCGCGATGGTCCCGCTGTCGGACTGGCTGCCGGCTATCGTCACGCCGAGGTAGTCGAGCAGCAGGCGCTTTAACGAACGCTTCGATGCGTCGGGCAATTTCGCATAGCTGAACGCGGAAAAGTGCTGCGCGAGTTGCGCGCTAACGGTGTTCATAACGGCCACGGAATGTTTCATATTATTCGGTCGGCGGCACGTCGAGGCGCACGACTATGCCTGCAAGTTCTTTGGACACGGCGGGATAGCGCTTCATCACCAGCGGATCGTGACCCGGAACAATGTGCTTGGACGAATCGGCGAGCCGGCGCATTTCCTCGAAGCCGTCGGCCTGCTCGCCGACGTTGAACACCGAACCGTAAAAGCGGTTGGTTTCGAAGTTCTCGTAATAGTGGCTGCAGTCGGATGCCAGCACGACCCAGCCGCGTTCGGTGTGCACGCGCATGCACTGCAAACCCATGGTGTGCCCGCCGATGCGATGAATGCTGATGCCCGGCGCGAGATCGGCCACGCCATCGTAAAAATTGACCCTGTCTTTGTAAACCAGCCGCACCATGCCGACGACGTCGTCGACCTCGTAGCCGTGCTTGAAGCGGCCGTAGCGCATATAGCGCCCGGTCGCGTAGCGCATTTCGTCGTCCTGCAGGTGGAATTTCGCGTTGGGGAAATCAGGGTAGGTGCCGACGTGGTCGTAGTGCAGATGGGAAATGATCACGTCTTCGACTTCTTCGGTCTTGACACCCAGGAGTGCCAGGCCTTCTTTAGGCGTACGCAGGAAGTTGCGCTTGCGCTTGGCCGCCATTTCCGCCGTGAATCCGATGTCGAGCACGAAAGTGCGCTCCTTGTTGCGCACCAGCCACACAAAATAATCCATCGGCAGCGGCCCGTCGTGCGCATCGCCGCCCTGGAAAGCATTGCGGCGCCAGCCATCGCGTTCCGCATAGCGGACCGCGAAAACCTCGTATGTCGGAATTGCCATGCGCACTTTCCTCCGGTGACGGGCCCGTCAAAGCAGGCCGCTTGTTCGTGCGCTGCATCGTAGTGCAGCTTCAGTATGTATGCAATACATGGAGCCTCATAGTAGTATGCGGCAACTACATACATGGGAGCCCCCATGAACCTGCAGCAAATCGACGCGGTCTGCGCCGTGGCGCGCCAGCTCAGCATTTCGTCAGCGGCCGACAGCCTCAACATGTCGCAATCCGGGCTCAGCCGGCAGTTGAAGGAGCTCGAACTCGAACTGGGCGTGCAGGTGTTTCTGCGCACTCGCAACAAGGTCGTCGGCTTGACCCCGCAAGGCGTACAGGCGCTGCGCATCATGCAGCGCGTCGCCTGCGACATCAAGGCGCTGCAACAGATTGGCAGCGAGACCTCGACCGACACGGTTGGCGAAATCAGGATTGCCACCACGCACGTTTATGCGCGGCATATCCTGCCCAAGGTGATCAAGGCTTTCGGCGACCGTTTTCCGGCGGTGGCGCTCGCGCTGCAGCAGTCCGATCCGGTGCGCTGCTGCGAATCAATCAGCCGCGGCGACGCCGAAATCGGCATCGTCACCCTGCCGGACAAGCTCGCCGATTCCGTCGTCGCGGTGCCGGCCTACCAATTACCGCGTTGCGTGATAGCCCCGCGCGGACACCCGCTCACCGACGGCAAAAAACTGACGCTGGCGCGCCTTGCGAAATATCCCATCATCACCTATCCCGCGCCGTTCAGCGGGCGCACTATCGTGATGGAACGCTTCGCCGCAGCGGGACTGGCGCCGCGCATCGTCTGCAGCGCAACCGATGCGGATGTTTCGAAAGCGTACGTCGAGCTGGGCATGGGGGTCGCGATCCTCGCCAAGGCGGCGGTCGACAAGGTGCGCGACCGCGGGCTGGTCATGATCGAAGCCGGGCATCTCTTTCCGCCGGGCGTACTCAACCTGGTATTCAGGAAGAACGGCTTTCTCACCCGCGCCGTGCAGTCTTTCGTCTCGATACTGGCGCCGCATATCAAGCCGACCGCTTTGCTGCGCGCGGTGGAAAGCGGCCACATGGACCGCGCGGCATGGGCGCAGGCCGCGCCGGTCTACGAAGCGGGCACGGCGAAATAAACAAGACCCGCCTCAAAATTACAAAAACTGCAATCAGCCGCAGATACATTCTTTTTAATACCCCCTTGAGGGGTACGCGGATGAAACAATTCAAAACGCGAACAAACAACCAGCCCCGGACAATTACAGACAAAACCCAGAGCCGGCCTCTGGGCGACGATAAATCCTTTGAACTTATCTGTGTTTATCCGCGTTTATCTGCGGCTCCAAACCGTTTTTGATACTGCTTTCAAATCATTCACCCGCCGATAGCTGCGGAATGCCGGCGATCTTCACGATCCTGGTGAATTTGGCGATCTCGGTTTCGATGAAAGTCGCAAACTGTTCCGGCGTGGTGCCGACGACTTCATAGCCCTGCCCCACCAGTTTTTCTTTTACATCGGGCTGATTGATCGCGTTGATCGCCTCGCGCTGCACGCGGCTGATGATAGGGCGCGGCGTGGCACGCGGCGCCAGTATGCCGAACCACGTCGTTATTTCGTAGCCCGGCAGACCCGATTCGGCGATGGTCGGAATGTCCGGCGTCGTGCTGAGACGCTTTGCGCTCGTAATGCCGAGGGCGCGCAACCGCCCCGCTTTCACCAGCGGCAATCCGGCGGGCATCGTACTGAACGCGAGCTGCACCTGCCCTGCTACCACGTCGGAGGTGGCCTGCGGCGTGCCCTTGTACGGCACCATCACGATGTTCACCCCCGCCATGCTTTTGAAGAGTTCGCCGGCAAGCGTGGATGCAACCGCAAGACCGCCGGTCGCGTAGTTGAGCTTGCCCGGCTGCGCTTTGGCAGCCGCAATCACTTCAGCAACCGATTTCGCCGCGAGCGAAGGATGCGCCACCATCAGGTACGGCGTCGACGCCAGCATCGTAATCGGCGCGAGGTCCTTCACAGGATCGTACGGAAGGTTCGTATATATGCAGGCATTGATCACCTGCGAAGACGAAGATCCCATCAACAGCGTGTAACCGTCAGGCACGCTTTTCGCGGCGAGATCGACACCTATGATGCCGCTGGCACCCGCTCTATTGTCGACCACGATCTGCTGTTTGAGCACTTCCCCCATCTTCGGGCCGACCAGGCGCGCCACGATATCGACGCCGCTGCCCGGCGGATTCACCACTATCATGCGCACCGGCTTGGTCGGGTAGGCGTCCGGCTTCGGCGCGGCCGTTTGCGCGCTGGCATCACAGGCAACGAATGCTGCAATCGCGGACGCTATCGTTGCAGTGAAAATGCGCATACTACGCCGGCCGGACAATGACTTCGTCCCCTTGCAATTTCAATTGAGTCCCCAGCGCCATGCACTGCGCCCTCAGCTCATCGAGCACCGCGGCCTCGTCTTTGAGCGCGCACGGGATGATTTCCATGCTTCTTTTTTGGCGCACCAGCCGGAAGCCAGCCTCTTCGACATCGCGGCCTGTGAACGTCGCCTGCGCGAGCATGCCGACCCAGTCGCCGTGATAGTCGCCGCCGTGCCCGGTCTGAAAGGAAAACGCGCCGAGGCCGTAATAGATCGGCTTGCCTTTGTAGAACTCAATCGGCATCGTGTAATGATGCGGCCCGTGGCCGATCACGATGTCGGCGCCGCTGTCGATCGCCGCGTGGGCGAGATCAACCATGTATTCGAGCACTTCGCCGAAGACGCCCCAGTGAAAGGATGCAACCACGATATCGGCTTGCTTGCGCAATGCCGCGAGATCATTCTTGAGCACGCGCAGAGATTTTGGGTCCGCACGCGTAACGATGACCGGCGGAACACCGGGCCGGTTGCCAGGCGGAACTCCCTTGCGCGTGCTGTGCAGCGGCGGCGGCATGAATTCAGTGAGCCCACGCACCACCGCTACACCGGCGGCTTTGGCGCCCGCCTCGTGGCCTTCCGGCCAGAAGACTGAAGTGCGCTGCAAAAATCCGATACGGGTGCCGTTGCGCTCAACGATAGCCGGCTTGCTTGCGGCGCCGGCGTCGGCGCCGGCGCCGGTATGCAAAATACCCAGTTCATCGAGCCGCGCAATGGATCCCTTGATCGAGTCGGCGCCGTAATTGACGTTGTTGGCGATGCCGACAACGTCAACACCTGCACGCTTGAGCGCCTCGCCACCCGCGGCGGCAGGCGCATTGAAGGCCTCGTCGTCATCCGCGCCGCCGCCGGGCGGATCGTACAGGCAGCATTCGAGATTGCAGAAGACGACGTCGGCAGCCTTGAACGCCTGCTCGAAATGCTTGAAGGGAACGCCGGGATCGGTCACACCCAGCAGATTGACGTCACCGGAAAAAATCATGCGTAGCGGCACAAGCGGGCTCCTCATTGCGGGCAATGCAGGCACTGCCGCGCCGGCGGCTGCAGCCGCCGTTTTTGTTATATTCGGGTGTACGAACGCGAACAAGCACTCTAATTCACGACCGGTATGTATGCAATACATGCCGCTGCATAGCGGTATGATGTGACGACATACTGATGCGCGGCACGCGCGCACCTGCCGGGCAAACCGGCAAACGGGGGAAACACGGCATGCGCAACATCTTCAAGTGGATTCTGGTTGCAATAGCATGCATAGCCGCGAGCGCGCCGGTGCTGTCCCAGAACAGTTATCCGACCAAGCCGATCCGGCTCGTCGTGCCTTTCGTGCCGGGCGGCAGCACCGATCTGATCGCGCGCATCATGGGGCAGAAACTAGATGAAGCGCTCGGCCAGCAGGTCGTCGTCGAGAACCGCGCCGGCGCCGGCGGCAATATCGGCGTCGAGTATGTAGCCAAGTCGGCGCCCGACGGCTACACGCTGATCTTCGGGCACATCGGCACGTTCGGCTTCGGCCCTTCGCTCTATCAGAAGCTGCCGTACGATCCGGTCAAAGACTTCGCGCCGATCACGCTGTTCGCGATGGTGCCCAATATGCTGGTCGTGCATCCTGCGTTGCCGGCGAAAACGGTGAAAGAACTCATTGCGCTCGCGAAAGCGCGTCCGGGGCAGATGAATTACGGTTCCTCGGGCAACGGCAGCGCATCGCACCTGGCAAGCGAATACTTCAAGCTGCTGTCGAAAACCGACATCATCGCGATTCCGTACAAGGGCACGGGACCGCTGGTCACCGACCTGATTGCGGGGCAGACTTCATTGACCATCACGGGCGTGCCGCCGCTTTATCCTTTCGTGCAGTCCGGCCGGCTGCGCGGCATTGCTGTCGGCTCGGTGAAACGCCTGGCTCTCATGCCCGACCTGCCGACCATTGCGGAAGCGGGCGTGCCCGGTTATGAATCATCGACATGGTTTGGTCCGCTCGCGCCGGCGAAAACACCGCGCGAAATCATCCTCAGGCTGAATACGGAGCTGCTGAAAATACTGCAACGCCCCGACATCAAAGCGCGGTTTGCAGCAGAAGGCGCCGAGGGATTGGGCAGCACGCCCGAGGAATTCGGGACTTATATCAAAAGCGAGATTGACCGCTGGGGCCGCGTGATCAAGGCCGCCGGCGTGCGGCCGGAGTAACTCAGGCTGCTGCGGCCTGCGCGGCGCGGCGCGCGGCCACTTCCTGCGGCAGCGCTACGCCTTCCTGCTCGCAGGTGTTGGCGACATCGCTGATCGTCACGCGTCGCATGTCGCGCACCCAGCGCAAATCATCGTAGTCGGTACCGCGGTGCATGGTGCAGCGGTTGTCCCACATCACGAGTTCGTTCGGACGCCAGCGATGCGTATACACGAACTGGCGCTGCGTCGTGTGCGCAACCAGTTCATCGATGAGCGCGCGCCCTTCCGCGTCGGCCATGCCGTAAATCGGGCCTGCATGCGAAGCGACATATAAAGACTTGCGGCCATTCTGCGGTATCGTGCGCGCCAGCAATTGCGGCACCGGCGGCAAGCGGCGTTGTTCTACTTCGGTGAATTCGGCAAAACCGCTGCGCCGGCGCGAATGTGCGATGCAATGCTCGGCGATGAGGCCCTGCAGTTTTTTCTTCATGACGTCGGGCAGTGCATCGTAAGCCGCGCGCTGATCGGCGAATTCGGTATGTCCGCCGACCGGCGCAACAGTGCGGCCGTAGAGCAGCGAGCACAGGCTGGGCAGGAACTTGAACGAGCTGTCGGTGTGCCACAGGCGGTTGCCCATTTTGTACATGCGCTGGCGGCTCGTCTCGCCCCAGATCTTGCCGTCGGCGGCGAGGTTAGAGATATCGGCGAACGCGCCTGAGAAGCGGCTCGGCGTCGCTTTGGGATCGAGCGTGCGGTCCATCTCAACCGGCCCGAACTTCTTGCCGAACGCGAAATGCTGGTCCAGCGTCAGGTCCTGGCCCGGGAAAATCAATACGGAATATTTCCAGAACGCCTGCTGGATTTCCGCGAAATCTGCATCCGCCAGCGGCTGCGACAAATCGACGTCGCCGACTTCGGCGGCAAAGGTGGGTGTGACGGGTGAAATGGTGATGGTCATCCGTCAACTCCTCGACATTTGATGCATTGAAATCGTGAGAGCGTGAGGGCGCGAGGGGTTAACCAACGATCTCGCGCTATTTGTCAGCGTCTTTTTCCGCGCGTTGCTGCACCTGCTCCATCGCCTGGCCGACTTTCTGTTGCGCCTGCTCCATGGTCTTTTTTCCTTCCTCAATTTCCTTTTGCTTGATGGCGGCGCTGGTCGCGGCAGTGGTCGCGGTCTCGACACCGCAGCCGGCGAGCGCGAAGGCCGCGAATATGGCGATGAGCTTATGCATGATCTTCTCCCGACAACTGAACCGCGTTTATTCTACGCGTATCTACGGCATCATGCGTTCAGCTCTCGGCGCCGAACCCACGCTATTTGTCGCCAAGCAATTCGCGAAAGGCTCAGGCACTTGCCGCGTAAACGCCCTGATGCCGCTCGGGGTAGCTCTCGTAGACATGCTCGAAGATCGCCGTGCACTTCTGCGCGTAGAGCGGTTTGTCATAGGCGCGTGGCAAACCGGTGTCCAGAACATCCTCAATGGCAAGTTTAAGCTGTGATCTAGCCGCGGCCCTCTGCCGCCAGTTCAAAACCAGCAAGCCCTTGAGCTTGGTGAGCAGTTCGCGTGCGACCTTCTTTACCTCGGCACGCTCTTCGGTCGAGAGTTCGGGCGCGGGCCGCGTGAGAATATCGAGGATTACCAGCTCTTCCTCGCTCATGTTTTCGCGCACATGGCGCTGCTCTTCCTCGTTGAGGCTGTTGGATAGCTTCACCAGCTCGTTGAACAGTTCTTCAATGCTGCGGCTGCCGGCGTTGTAGCTTTCGATCAGTGCTTCGAATTTTTCGGCAAAGTCGGCACGCGTGCGATTGAGCTGGATCATTTTCTCCAACTGCGCGCGTATCGCCGCCTTGAGCACTTCGAGGTCGGTGTTCTTGTGTTTGGATTTCTTGAAGCGTTTCGCCAGCGCCTCAAAATTGATTTTCGAAAGATCCAGCGCCGGCGGCCCTGCCTGACGGATTTCGTGGCCGGTAATAGATTCGTCGAGCAGGCCGCTGATCTGCCCCAAGACCGCCGAGATATCCGGCGGGTTCGGGTTCAGCGTGGCGCGAATGGCTTCGGCCAACGTGCTCAGGCAAGCAACGCGACCTGAGAACTCCAGCGCCGCCGGATCGGGCTTCACGGCACGGTAGACAGAGAATTGTTTCACCTGGAATGGCTGGTCGTGATTTCACTTCTTGTTCGCCTTCTTCCGTTTGGGCTGGGACGGCAATTGTTTGATGGCCTTGTCAAAATCGCCGCCGGCCTGGTCGGATTGCTCAATCTGTCCACGTTGGAATTTCTCGTATTCCGCCTCGGCCAGTTCCTTCGCCATCTCGTGCGAGATTTTTCCCGCATGATTCAGAATGGCGCGTTCGTTCAAGGTCAGGAATCCATGGAGCTTGGTTACCCAGTCGCGCATATGCATCGGGGCGCGGCGCATGGCCTGGCCTTCCGCAAAGACGAGATATTGCTCGACGAGGTTGTTCAGCGCAGCGAGTTCCTGCTCGTTAAGGTAATTCTTGGCGATAGTGACATCGTGCTTGCGGATTTTCGTGCCGCGCCAGTTGGTCAGGCCCATGCCGGGCTTCGCAGCATCGGCGCAGGTGTGGATGATCTCCGCCGCCGTGTGGCCGGTGATGGCCCAGTGCATTTTGTTCTGCACGGTCTGGAAGAATTCGATGCTGACCGCCTGGGTGGGATCGTAGTCGATGCTGGTGGCGTAAATGTCGGTGATTTTCTGGTAAAAGCGCCGCTCGGAGGTGCGGATGTCCTGAATCCGCCGCAGCAACTCATCGAAATAATCGAAAGGCCGGTCGGGATTTTTCAGGCGCTCGTCGTCGAGGACGAAACCCTTGACGATGAATTCGCGGAGTTTCTGCGTGGCCCAAATGCGAAAGCGGGTGGCGACGGCGCTTTTGACGCGGTAGCCGACCGAGATGATGGCGTCGAGGTTGTAATGTTCCACCGCCCGGGACACCTGCCGGCTTCCTTCCTGTCGAACTGTTAAGAATTCCTTAATAGTTGCCGCGGCCTGCAATTCGCCTTCGGCATAGACGTTGCGGAGATGCATGCTCACGTTTGGAACGGTTGTTTGAAATAGCTCCGCCATGTTGGCTTGGGTCAACCACGCTGTTTCTCCCTCCAGCCGCACATCAATTTTGAGCTGTCCGTCCTCGGTTTGATAGACGAGGAACTGGCCCTTGGCTGGCGGGCCGGGTTTGGCGAGATCACTCATGTTTCCAGAATCTCGGCGACGTTTCGGGCAATTGTTTTTTCGAGGCCGCGCGTATGCTGCGCACCCTCATCCCCAGCCCTTCTCCCAGCGGGAGAAGGGAGCAGAGCAGCTCGGGGTGTTGCCGGTTGGTTCATCATGCTTCCAGGATTTCGGTGACGTTGCTGCCGATCGTGGCTTCCAGTTCCCGTGCTGCGGCGTTGAGGGTTTCGAGTTCTTCATTCAGCGTTTCGAGTTGTTCCTTGAAATCCTCGTCGCTCACGGCTTCGCCGGCGGCCACGCCCACGTAGCGGCCGGGGTTGAGCGACCAGCCTTGCGCTTCGATTTCTTTGAGTGTGGCGGCGCGGCACAAGCCTGCAACGTCGCGATAGACAGGTTTTGCCCCCTCCCCGGCCCTCCCCCGCTTCGCAGGGGAGGGAGAAAAAACTTCTTCGAGCTTGGCCGGTTTCGTCGGTTTTCTCGATGCCGTGGATGGAGAGTTCCGCGGCGGGGTTCTTTTTGTGTTCCGCCACAAACCGGGCCGACTGCACGAACATGCCGCCCGACCCGCACGCGGGGTCGAGGATGCGCCCGTGATACGGCTCGATGATTTCGGTGAGGAGGCGAACGATACTGCTGGGCGTGTAAAACTCACCACCGCCCTGGCCCTCGCTCATGGCGAACTCGCCGAGGAAGTATTCGTAGATGCGGCCGAAGGCGTCGTAGTCCATCGCCGCGGGAATCTCGGAAACCTTCTTGAGCAGTTCCTTCAGGAGAGTGCTGGTGAAAAGGTTGTAGGTCTTGGGAAGGACACCGGCCAGTTGCGCGTTGTTCTTCTCGATATCGCGCATCGCCGCATTGACCTTCGCGCCGATGTTCTCGGCTTCCGGGCGGTTCAGCAGGTAATCGAACCGCGCCTCGGCGGGCAGATAGAGAATGCCCTCGGCGTGATAGGCGGCGGGTTCATCTACTCGACTGCCCCGCCTGGACGATCCGCTGGCTTTTTCAAGCTTTGTGCGTTGGGCGGCAAAACGGACTTCGGCAAAACGCAGAAAGATGAGACCGAGGACGGGTGCTGAGTATTCCTGGGACTTGAGTCCGGAGTTTGCGCGGAACTGGTCGGCGGCGTCCCACAGGCGCTTTTCGAGAATAGCGTTGTCTGTGTCTTTCTCGGATGGGGCGATCCATTGCATGAGGTTGTCCCTGGTATTTGGCCTGAAGCTGTTTCAGGCTTCTTTGGTGACTATTATTGACTATTTTCGCGTCGTCGTCGGTTTGCTTGTGACTTAGCGACATTGCTGAATCGCCCGCTCTTTGAGACGTGCTTTGATGGATGGCGATGGCATAAATTCGAACCAGCAGGCGGCAGCACGGGGACGTGAAGGACTGCCACACCGCTTGGAGATAGCGATAGACGCGCCGCGTTACGTTTTGCTCGCTGCGACCGTTAGAGTCGCCGCGAGGAGAGATCATGCGATGATGCTGTGTATCGCCGCATTGGCAGGCGCGGTTACCGCCGCGCCGAGCCATGGGCGTGAACTATGGGGCCAAGTAGTTCAAGCTTACTCCTGCTTGATCTCCGCGTCCTTGATCACGCGCGCCCAGCGCGTCAGCTCGTCCTCGATCTTTTTGCGGAACTGCTCGGGCGTGTTGCCGCCGGCCTCCAACCCGCTCACAGCCAGGCGCTCGGCCATTTCCGGCGACGCGAGCGCTTTCTGGATTTCGTCGTTGAGACGCTTGATCACCGGTTTCGGCGTGCCGCCGACCGTGATGATGCTGTACCAATTGCTGACGTTGACGTCGGGCACGCCGCCTTCGGCAAACGTCGGCACGTCGGGCAGCGATTTGCTGCGCTTGGGCACGGCTGCGGCGAGTATCTTGAGACGCCCGGCTTTGACGAGCGGCAACGAGACTGCCGGCGTCGAGATGGTCGACTGGATCTGGCCGGCGACGACGTCGGACATGGCGGGACCGACGCTCTTGTACGGCACGTGAATCATGTTGATGCCGGCGCGTAGACGGAAAAGCTCGCCCGTCATGTGCGTGCCGCTGCCGCTGCCGGCCGAGCCTATGGTCAGCTTGCCGGGCTGTGCCTTCGCTGCTGCGACAAAATCCTTGAGGCTGGTGGCGTACGGCAAGCCGGGATTCACCACCAGAATGTAAGGCGCCTCGGCCACCACCGACACCGGATCGAAGCTTTTCAAGGCGTCGTACTTCGGGTCTTTGAAAAACGCGATATTGATTGTGAAGCCGGAATCCGCGAGCAATAGCGTGTAGCCGTCGGGCGCGGAATTCGCGGCGATTTGGGTGCCGACGAGCGAAGCAGCGCCCGGACGATTGTCCACCACCACCGTCTGCCCCATCTGGTCGGTCAGCTTCTGGCCGATCAGGCGGCCGACGAAATCCGACCCGCCGCCTGCGGCGAAGGGCACGATCAGCCGGATCGGCTTGTTCGGATAAGTTTGCGCGAAAGCACAAGAAGCGATCAGGCATGCCCCAAAAACAAGCGCCGTGCGCGGCGCCATTAATCGTGTCGTCATGTTGCACTACCTCCGAATGAAAATCTTAACCTAAAGAAAAATCCAAGCCCGTCATCGTAATCTTGCGCCGCGGCACCACGATCGCCGCCGCGCCGAGGATGCCTGTCAATATATCATCCCTGCATTCCACCGCCGCAAGAGTCAACGCCCCTGCAGCCAATGCCGGTTGCGGCCGATAGCGCGTAGGCCGGCCACCGTGCTCACGCCTTGCCGCGCGCAGGTCCCCAGCACGATCAACAGTAATTGGGCGGTCGCCAGCGTGTCCGCCAGCGCGTCGTGGCGCGCGTAAACGCCGATGCCGAACACCGCGAGCCAGTCATCGAGATTTTTTGCATTGGGCGCGCGCGCGCCAAGCAACGCCGGCGCGAGTTCTGCAAGGTCCAGCCAGGGTTGCTGGAGACCGGTGCCGAGCGTCTGCTCCAGCGCGCGGCCTATCATGAGGCGATCGAAATCGGCGTGAAACGCGACCAGCGGGTCCTTGCCGGCGAATCGCAAAAACGACAGCAGGGCATCGGATGGCTCGCTGCCTTCGCGCTGCCGGGTGCCACCGATGCGATGCACCAGTATGTTTTCCGTAGTACTCGGCGCGTCCTGGCGCAGTATGGTTTCGAAGCTTTGCGCGAACTGAATGGCGCCGTGATCTACGGCCAGCGCGCCGATCGAAATCAGGCGGTCGTGCCGCGCGTCGAGTCCGCTGCTTTCAACATCGACCACCACCAGACGCGCTTCGCTCAATGGTCCGCGCAATTCCGCCGCGGGCAGCGCGCGCCAATCTGCCAGCGCCTGCATCTGACCTCTATCCAGCGGCGGCGGCCGCCGGAACCAGCGGGCCAGCGGGTTCATAAATGGTAGTCGAGCGCGAGCCGGCTTTGCAGCTTGCGCGCCTGCCGCAACGCTTCCTTGAGGATGCGGCGGTCCACCTCGTTGAGCGCGTCGGGGTTGACGCGGTTGGCGCCGCCGCCTGCGCCCTGTGGTGCCGCGACTTGCTGGCGCAAACGCTGCTGCTGAATGAAATTGAAACCTTCGACGGCGGACGAAATCTCGTCCGCACTGAGATTCATGCGCGTGCCGGCGTAGTGCAGCCGCTGCGCGGTATTGGTGCCCGCTACGCCATGCGCCAGGGCGAAAATCCGCGCGGCGTCGATCCCCGCCGCGTTTGGGCCGCGGGCGTGATTCGCCGGTCAGCAGGCGCTCGTCGAGTTCGCTCTCGCCCGTGACGACCACGCCATCGGCGGGCACCGCCGCACCGGGACGCACTTTCACGTGGTCGCCACTGCGCAAACCGCCGGCGGCAACCATTTCCGTCTGCTCAGACAGAGGCCAGTCCACCAGGCGACTGGCAACCGCCGGCACCTGGCGCGCGAGTTCTTCCTGCGTCGTCGCCGCCTTCATGCGCGCCGTCATCTCAAAGAAGCGCGCAGCCAGCAGCAGGAACACAAACATGGTGACCGAATCGAAATAGACATCGCCGCTGCCGGTTAACGTGGCAACGACGCTTGCGGCGAAAGCCGCGCCTATGCCCAGCGCAACCGGCACGTCCATGCCGGCACGTCCCGCGCGCAGGTCGCGCCAGGCGCCGCTGAAAAACGGCGCCGCGGCATACAACACCACTGGCAACGTAAGTATCAGGCTGGCGACGCGCATCAGCTGCCCGATGTCCGGCGTCATTTCGCCGTTCGTCACGTACACGGGCACCAGGTACATCATGACCTGCATCATGCCGAAGCCGGCGACGAACAGCCGCCACAGCGCGCGGTCGCGCTCCCCGCGCCGCCCCTGTTCGGCGCGCTTCCGGTCGTACGGATACGCGCGGTAACCGAGCGCCGCCACCGCTTCGAGAACGGCTCCCAGCCGCGTGATGCGCGCGTCCCAGCGCACCAGCGCACGGTGGGTTGCATAGTTGATTTCGATGCCCGACACGCCCGGCAGCCCCGCAATGCGCTGCTCGATCAGCCAGACACACGCAGCACACGTGATGCCTTCCAGCATCAGCGACGCTTCGCGCGCATGATCGCCGAGGTCGCGCGCCGCTGCGCCTTCTACTTCGGGAATATCGTAAGCAACCAGGTCGCGCACTTCCTGCGGCAAGCTGTCCTCGCGCAGCGGCAACGCACTGCGGTGCCGGTAATAGGAAGTCAGGCCGTTGTCGGCTATGGTCTGCGCGACCGCCTGGCAACCGGCGCAGCACATCGCGCGCGCGGCGCCGTCGATCGCAACCGCAAGCTGCAGTCCGCGCGGCACCGGCAGGCCGCAGTGATAACACTGCGCACCAAGCCCTTTTGCTTCAGATATCGTGGCCACCGGCTTGCCCGTTCGGAATTATGGATATTGGCAAGCATGGTAGGTGCGGCCGACGGCTACGGACTTGATGCAGATCAAACGATTGACTCGGTCGCGCGCCCTTTGTGCCGACAGCGGAAAGGGGAGGCGATTGGTGTAAAGTCTGCGCTTTAGTTCTCCAGACGCGCCAACGAGGCGCGGCCCCCCATGACACTCGAACTCGCCGTCAACAACGAACCCGCCAAGGCACAAACCGCGAAATCATTTTCGCGCACGATCGCAGAATTTGCGCAGGACGTCGATTACGCAGCGCTGCCGCAGCGGCTGCGCGATTTCGCCCGCTTTCACATTCTCGACGTCGTCGGCACTGCGCTGGCAGCCACCAAGTTCGAATTCGCCCAGCGCGCTTTGAACGGACTTGCCGCCATGGCCGAAGGGGGATCGGTGACGGTGCTGGGCATGGGCGTCACCCTGCCGCTGAAAGACGCCGTGATCATGAACGGCATACTCGCGCACGGTCTCGACTACGACGACACGCATCCGGGCGGCCCCGTGCATCCGAGTTCCTCGGCTTTTCCGTGCGTGCTCGGCGTCGCTGAATTTCTCGATCGCAGCGGTAGCGATTTGCTCACGGCCTATCTGCTCGCGGTGGAAATCTCCACTCGCGTCGGCATCGCGACCAATGGCGCCCTGCTGAAGGCGGGCTATCACACCACCGGGGTGGCCGGGCACATGGGGTGCGCGGTCGGCGCGGGTCATTTAATGCGGCTCAACGCGGAGCAGCTCGTATCCGCGCAAGGGCTCGCCGGCAGCACCGCGTCCGCGCTGGCCGAACATCGCGCTGATGGCGCCTGGAACAAGCGGTTCCATCCCGGCTGGGCCGGCGCTGGCGCGATCACCGCCGCGAGTCTCGCGCGCAGCGGGTTCATCGGCACGCAAAAAATATACGAAGGCCAGGACGGGCTGTTCCGCAGCCATGCAGGCACTTACCTTGCGCTGGTGCAGCCCGACGCTTTGGTAGACGGGCTCGGCACGACGTGGCGCACGGAAGAAGTCGCGGTCAAGCCGTATCCGGTGTGTCACATGCTGCACGCGTGCATCGATTCGGTGCTCGCGCTCAAGCGGCAGCATGATTTCAGGGTCGACGACATCGCCGAAATCCGCGCACTGCTGCATCCCGCGGTCTTTCACAGCGTGTGCGAAAACCCGGAGCTGCGGCGCAACCCGGCGAGCGATTACATCGCGAAGTTCAGCGTTTATTACACGCTGGCGGCGGCACTCGTGCGCGGGCGCTGCGGCTTCGCCGAACTGGAACACGAAGCGCTCACCGATCCCGCCATCCTCGCGCTCGCGGCGCGGGTGACTTACGACGCCGACCCCGCATCGCTCTATCCCGAATATTTCTCCGGCGGCGCCGTCATCACGCTGAAAAACGGCAAGACGTTCAGGCACGTGGACAAGATCAACCGCGGCGCCGGCGAGCGTGCGCTGAGCGGCGACGAGATCGGCGCCAAGTTCCTGGAAAACGCCGAGCTCGTCACCTCCCCAGCGCGCGCGCGGGAGATCCGCGATATCGTGCTCGACCTCGAACGGCATAGCGCGCGTGAATTAGCGCACTCGCTCCGCCGCTTGTAACTCCGCCGTGCGTTCGCCGAGGCGGCGATGATAGGCGCACTGGCGGACTGGTTTGCGGTGGTTGCCCTGTTCCGCCGTTCGTTCGACGACTTCGTGCGCAACCTCATCGTCAAGCTCAAAACCGACCCGCTGTACCGGTTGAAGGGCGGGCAGGTCCGCGATCAGCTGCTCGCGAGCCCGGCAGTTGGCGAATATCTGCAGGAAATGTGGGCGCAACTGCGGGACTGGCTCAAGAGCGATCTCGCCAGCGCGGACTCAAGTATCAAGGCCCAGGTCAACTCCGCGGTGCTGGATGTCGGCAAGGAAACTGAACGCCGATCCGCAGATCATGCAGTGGCTCAACGAAACCGCCGAGCGCATGGCGACATGCGCCAGTCGAACGAAACCGGGAGAAGGCCGGAAAGTTCATTGCGGACCAGGGAAGCGCATGGGACGACCGCCACATGGTGGAGCAGATCGAACTCAATATCGGCAAAGACCTGCAGTACATCCGGATCAACGGCGCGCTGGTAGGCGAACTGGTCGGTCTCTTGCTCTTCGGTTTAAATCGCCTGCTGACTGGATGAACCGGGCGCAGCGAGCGGATCTGACTGCGCGCTAGTCAGCCGCAAGTTTTGCGCTGGTGACCACCTTCGCCCACTTCGCGAGTTCTTCGTTATAGCGCGCCTTGAATTCGGCGGGCGGAGTACCCGCGGGTTCCACGCCGACCGCATTCCAGCGTTCGCGCATGTCAGGCGCCTGCATGATGCGGATGGCGTCGGCGGCGATTTTTGCGAGCACCGGCTTGGGTGTGCCGCGCGGCGCGAACAATCCGTACCACACGTCGACTTCGTAACCCGGCAGCCCGGCTTCGATGACCGTCGGCACGTCGGGCATTTGCACCGAGCGCTTGAGCCCGCTGGTCGCCAGCGCCTTGACCTTGCCGGCCTTGATCATCGGCAGTTGCACCGGGATGCCGCCGAAGTAGACCGACATCTGGCCGCCGATCAGGTCATTCAGCGCCTGCGGCCCGCTCTTGTACGGCACGTGCACGATATCGACGCCGGCGAGCAACTTGAACAACTCGCCCGCCATCTGGTCCGAACTGCCGCTGCCGCCGCCCGAGCCGAACGTCAATATTCCGGGCTTCGCCTTGGCGAGCGCGATCAGGTCTTTAATCGAATTGACCGGCGATGACGGGCTTACGCTCACCGCGTTGTTGCGCGACGAGAGTTGGGTGACGGGTTCGAAATCGCGCAACGCGTCGTATGGCAGTTTGCGGTAATAGGCTGGCGCGATTGCAAACGAGCTCGAAGCAAACAATACCGTGTAGCCGTCGGGTGCCGATTTCGCCACCAGGTCGGCGCCGATATTGCCGCCCGCGCCGGCGCGGTTGTCGACGATGACCGTCTGCCCCCAGACCTCGGTGAATTTCTGCGCCAGCACGCGCCCCACGATGTCCATGCTGCTGCCGGCGCCTATCGGCACCACGATGCGCGCGGGCTTGGTGGGAAAATCCGCCGCCTGCGACAGGCCGCAGGCAGTGAACAATGGCAGGGCCGCCCATACGCTGGTTCTCATCGACTCACTCCTCCTTCCGGCATGACGCAGCGCGGCTGGCTATTCGCGTTTGATACCGGCGTCCTTGATGACTTTTTTGAAACGCGCGACTTCGGCAGCCATATGACGGTCGAATTCGGCGGGTGTGCTGCCGACCGGCTCTGAACCGTCTGCCGCGAGGCGCTCTTTCATTTCTGCAGTCTGTATGCCCTGCGCAATGACCGTGCTCAGGCGCTGCACCAGCGCCGCCGGCGTTTTCTTCGGTGCGACCACGCCGTACCAGCCTATGGTCTCGAAGCCTGGCAGGGTTTCCGCGATTGCAGGCACGTCGGGCGCGGCCGCCGAGCGCTTGAGCGACGTGATCGCCATCGCGCGCACCTTGCCGGCGCGCGCAAGCGACATGCCGGAGGTGATGCTCGCGAACACGAGCTGCACCTGGCCGCCCGCGAGATCAGCCAGCGCCTGCGGCGGCCCCTTGTACGGCACGTGCGTGACCTTGATGCCCGCCGCCACGTTGAACAATTCAGTCACGATATGGTTGGAGCCACCAATGCCAGTCGAACCGTAGTTGAGCCGGCCGGGCTGCGACTTGGCGAGATCGATGAATTCGCGCACCGTGCGGGCCGGCAGCGAGGGATGCACCGCCATCACGTAGGGATTGCGCGACACATAGCTGACGCCGGCGTAATCGCGCACGACGTCGTAGGGCAGACGCTCGTCGTAGGCGGTCGCGACGAGCTGCGCCACCGCAAGCATCATCAGCGTGTAACCGTCGGGCTGCGCTTTCGCCAGCATCTCTGCCGCAATCGCGCCAGTCGCGCCGGTGCGATTGTCGACCACCACGCTCTGGCCCAGTGCTTCGGACAGCTTCTGCGCGACCATGCGCGCCGCGAGATCAGAGCCGCCGCCGGCGGTGAAACCGGCCAGCATGCGGATCGGCCGCGACGGGTAATCGGCAGCGGTCGCATGCGCAATGAATGAAAACGCGAGTAATACCTGCAGAAATGAGATTTTCATGTTCATTAATGATTTTGTAGCCGCAGATAAACGCGGATAAGGCAAAAAGCGAAACACGCTGCGTAACAATCCTTGATTTTCATCTGCGTTTATCTGCGTTCATCTGCGGCTAAATGGGTTTTTTAAAAACCTACTCGACTTTCGCGCCCGAGACTTTCACCAGCTTGCCCCACTTCTCGTGCTCGGACTTTATATAGACGGCCAGCTCGTCGGAACTGCTGGTGACTATGTTGAAACCCTGCGCCGCGATCCTGTCGCGCGTCGCCGGCTCGCGCAGGATTTTGACGATCTCGCCGTTCAGCTTCGCCACCACGTCCTTCGGAATGCCGGCAGGGCCGACGATGGCGACCCAGTTGCCGAGATCGAAACCGGGAAAACCTGCTTCTATCATCGACACCGTGTCCGGCAATACCGGATCGCGCTTGACGCTGGTCACCGCGATTGCGCGCATCTTGCCGGCATTCACGAACGGCACCAGCTCGGGCATGTTGTTGAACAGCAATTCGATATTGCCCGACATCAGGTCTATGCCCGCCGGCCCGCCACCTTTGTACGGCACGTGCACGAGGTCTTTGGCGCCGTAGCCGCGCAGCATTTCCGCCGCAAGATGGCCCGGCGTGCCTATGCCCGACGAGCCGTAGCTCAACTTCCGCTTCTGGGTCAGCGCAATGAGTTCTTTCGGCCCTTTCGCCGGCACCACCGGATGCGCGGCGAGCAGCAAGGGTATTTCGGCCACACGCGTAATTGGTGTGTAGTCCTTCAGCACGTCGTAACCCAGTTTCGGATACAGCGTCGCGTTGATCGTGTGGGTCGCGCTGATATTGCCTATGGTGTAGCCGTCCGGCGCCGCGCGAGCGATAGCTTCAGCGCCTATGTTGGCGCCGCCGCCGGGGCGGTTGTCGACGATCACCGTCTGGCCCATCGATTCGGTCAGGCGCGCGGCAATGATGCGGGCAAGAATGTCGTTGGAGCCGCCCGGCGGGAACGCGATGATGTAGCGGATAGTCTTGGTTGGGAAGACCTGCGCGTATGCGGACGAGGCCGCCGCGCACAGCACTGCCAGAGCGGCGCTGGCCAGCGCAATACGAATACCGTTCTTCAACATGCTGCTCTCCTCGCTTATCTACCTACAACTTATAGTCCGGATATTTCTGCTCCACCAGCGCGAGCCCCGCCACCCAATCGCGGCTCGTCGCATCGTACTGTCCGAGATGCCCGAACATGCGCACGCGTTCTTCGCACAGTTCGCGCGACGGCGTGATGAGCTCCGCGCCACCGGACTGCGCGCCGATCTGCACGCGGCACGCGAGTTCCAGGAAGTGATGCTGAATGTACGCCTCTGGTATCGTTTTGCCGCACACCACCGCGCCGTGATTGTGCAGCAACATGAGCCATTTGTCGCCCATCGCGCGGGCGAGGCGCGCCGCGCCTTCTTTCGTCGCGTCGTCGCCGTCGTAAAGATAGTACGCGATCTGCTCATGAAAGCGCATCGCCTGCTGCGACAGCATCAACAGGCCCTGCTTTTGCGCCGATACCGCCATGTTCGCCGGCGAATGCGTATGCACCACCGCGTTCAAGTCGGGGCGCTCGCGCAATATCGCGCCATGTATGTTGAACGCGGACGGCGCCGCCTGATAAGACGAAGCGAGCACCTGTTTGCCGTCAAGATCGTATTTGACCAGATTCGACGCGGTGACCTGCTCCATGAACACGTTGGCAGGTTTCACCAGGAAATGCGTCGGCGCATCCGGCAGGCGCACCGAGATGTGGTTGTACGTCAGGTCGACGAACACGAAGTGCGCAACCAGCCGGTGCGCCGCTGCGAGCTCACAGCGCAGCCGCCATTCGGCGGGGCTGACCTGGTTGCGCACGCTGCTCGCGGCAGCCGGTGATGGATGATTCATTGGCGTCGGTCCTCCGGTCGGTCGCCGGAAATGGTGCATGGCGAAAACCGAATCGGTATGATTGATGTTCCACGATTATAGTCGGGGTTAAGCGCGCGAGGTTAAGCACCCAAGCGCCCCCCCTCTTCACGCAACCAGGAAAAACATGTCAAGAACGCTAGTCAAAAACGCGATCATCGTCTCAATGGACCCGAAAATCGGCGACCTCAACGGCGGCGACATCCTGATCGACGGCGAGAAGATCGTCGAAGTCGGCCGCAATATCAGCGCGGACAATGCCGCCGTTGTCGACGGCAGCGGCCACATCGTGATCCCCGGCCTCGTCAACGCGCACATCCACACCTGGGAATTCGCCCTGCGCGGCATCGGCGGCAACTGGGTCGGCAGCCGCGATTACCACGCCAACATGCACCAGGGCATGGCCACCTGCTACAACGCGCGCGACGTCTATCTCGCCAACCTGATGGGCTCATTGAACCAGATCCACCATGGCGCGACGACCGTCATGGACTGGTGCCACATCGTCAAGGATGCCGAGATGACGGATGCGGCGATCGACGGACTCGATGAATCCGGCATCCGCGCCATGTTCGCGCGCGGCACCGTCAAGCCGCCAATCAAAAAAGACGCGGTGCCTTATTTCAAGATTCCGTATCCGCGCGCGGAAATCGAGCGCCTGCGCAAAGGACGATTTGCGTCCGACGACGGCCGCCTGTCGCTGGCGATGGCGATACTCGGCCCAGACTGGGGCGAATACGACGTTGCGGTGCACGATATCCGGCTCGCGCGCGAACTCGGCCTCATCAACTCCGCGCACTCGTACGGACGCAAAGGCAAGCGCGTGGTCGAGGACGGCTATCCGCGGCTGGCGAAGGACGGCCTGCTCGGCCCCGACCACAATATCGCGCACGGCAACTGCTTCGACGAAGACGAACTGAAAATCGTGCTCGATGCCGGCTGCACGATCACCGCAACGTGCCTGACCGAAATGCTCAATTACGAGCAGCCCGCGATGATAGGCCGCATGGCGAAATTCGGCGCCATGCCTTCGATCGGCTCCGACTGCGACCCGTATTTCAACAGCTCGATGCTGTGGGTCATGCGGCACGCGTTCCAGCACCAGCGCGAACTCGACAACCGCAGCCTCTATGCGCTGGGCAAATGGCCGGCCGCCAGCCAGCATTCGACGCAGACGCACGACGCGCTGTACTGGGCGACCATGGGCGGCGCAACAGCGCTGAAGCTCGATCACAAGATCGGCTCGATCACGCCCGGCAAGCAGGCCGATCTCACATTCTTCAATACCGGCGGCATGAATCTCTTTTCCTCGATGCCCGGCGGCGACCCCGCGCATGCGATCGTGCTGTACGCCGAAGCCGCCGACATCGACCATGTGATGATCGCAGGCCGTTTCGCGAAGCGCGACGGCAAACTTGTATTTCCCGCGGACAAGCTCGCGAAACTGCGCGACGAAGTGCTCGCTTCGCGCGAGCGCCTCATGCATGAGGCCGGCTACTCGTACAAAAGGGTCGAGCACGGCCCGCAGCCGGAACGGTTCGCGTGAGACAGGGAGTGGGGACATTATTTTTCTCGTCATGCCGGCGCAGGCCGGCATCCAGAAAATCGCGGTTCTTCCTGGATTCCTGCCTTCGCGGGAATGCCGGCGTGTTAGGGCAACGATTGCTACGAGCATCGGCTTTTTGCGCAGCATTACTTGCCCTCGGCGCGGACGCCAACGCGCAAAGCGCGGACAAATGGCCGGCGCGTCCGGTGCGCATGCTGCACGGCTTCATTTCCGGCGGCAGCGTGGACATCACCGCGCGGCTACTCGCGGCGCAGATGACCGACCTGCTGGGCCAACAGGTCATCGTTGACGGCCGCCCCGGCGCCGGCGGCACCACCGGCGCGTCCATCGTGGCGAAGAGCGACCCCGACGGCTACACGCTGTTCCTGATGGCGTCCGGCCACGCGACTTCACCGGGTCTTTATCGCTCGCTGCCGTATGACCCGGTCAGGGATTTCACGATGGTGTCGATGGTCGCAAGCAACCCGATGGTGGTGCTGACGAATCCGGTATTTCCGGTCAAGACCATGCAGGAACTGGTGCTGCGCGCGAAAGCGGCCCCCGGCCAGATCAACTATGGATCGGGCGGCGTCGGCAGCGGCATGCATCTGGCGGCCGTATTATTCCAGGCGCGCGCGGGCGCGCAATTCAACCATGTACCGTACAAAGGCGGCAACGCGGGTCCGCTCGCGCTGCTGGCCAACGAAATTCCCCTGCTGTGGACGACCGCGGGCGGCGCCGCCGCCTATGTCGACAGCGGGCGCCTGCGCGCGCTGGCAGTCACCACACAGAAGCGTTTTGTTTTATGGCCGCAGGTACCGACCATCGCCGAAACCGTGCTGCCCGGCTTCGACGTGCTGGCGTGGTACGCAGTAGCAGCGCCGAAGAACATGCCGGCGCCTCTCCTCAACAAGCTGAATGCCACGATCCTCACGATATTGAAGCGCCCGGAGATCGTCGAAAAATTTCTCGTGCTGGGCGCCGAAACGCGTCCCACCTCGCCGCGTACCGCGCAGGATTTCCTGGCATCCGAAGTCGCGCGCTGGACCAAAGTCGTCCACGACGAGAAAATCCCGCCGCAGGACTGAAATTCGGCGAGAGACGCCAGGCGAGAGACGAGAGACGTAAAAGCATTTAGAACCCGTCTATCGTCTATCCTGCTTCTTCGTCTCTCCAGGTTCTTAAGACCCGTCTATCGTCTATCCCGCTTCTTCGTCTCTCGGCGAAGCTCGCGCCTCTCGCCTCTCGGCGCGGCGGCTCAGTTCAGGCGGAAAGAACTGCAATAGCCAGGGTGCCCCTGCCACGATTGCTCGACGACCTGGCCGTTGCGAAAGAACAGCGTGCGCTCGCAGCGCGTGAGTTCGCCGCTGGTTTGTCCCATGGAGATGCCGGTGCCAACCCCGACGCCTACGCCGCGGCTGCCGCCGAATACGCCGACCGACGGATACCAGGCGCGCCCCGCGGCGGATTCGGACACCCAGGTATGCGCGTCGCGACCATCCGGCATCACCGTGCTGCGCATGGGTGCACCCCACCGCGATACCACGGTCTCATAGCGCGCGCCGTGCCAGGTGGACTGTACAGCGGGCAGATCCGCCGTATCAGTCGCGCAACCGGCAAACAGAACGATCGAGAGTATTCCGACGTTAGCTAATTGCATCGCGGATGCATTGCCCAGGAGTGGTGATTGAACGATTAGAGCCGGAATCTGCGGCCGCGTTCCCGTGATTTCGGTTATCACCCTGCGCGGCCAGCATGGCAAACTTCGATTCCTTGCCCTCCCGTGCGCTCGCATCAGGCCTTCGTTTAACAGGTATTTGTCACGCTAGTCCGCGCCCACGGTCATGTCAACCGCAAGAGACCCGAGTTACTTCATCCTCAACTTCTCAATCATTTTCGGATCAGGGTCTACCCCCAGCCCCGGCCCCTGCGGTACCGCAATGCACCCGTTTTTGTCAGGGTGTATCGCATCGTGCAGAGGGTTCTCGGCAAAGTCTGCGTCGTAGCGCTCGACCAGGCTTTCGCCCGCCATCGCGGCTATGCAATGAATGGATGCCAGCAACCCGGGTCCGAAGTACGCGGAATGCGGCACCACGGTCACGCCGTATGCTTCAGCGAGCGCCATGACTTTGCGCATCTGCGTCACGCCGCCGACCTTGGTAATGCTCGGTTGTGCATACGAAAGCGCGGCGTGCTCGAACATGCTTTTGAATTCCGGCAGCATGGCGTTCTCGCCGGCCGCGGTCGGGATGCCGCCGTGGGTGCGCACGCGCGCCAGCCCCGCATGATCTTCGGGCGGCCAGATCGGTTCCTCCAGCCATTTGGGATTGAACTCCTGCAGCGTGCGCGCCATCGCGATGGCCTCATCAATGGTCCACGGGCAATTGCAATCGATCATGATCGGAATATCCGGTCCCGCCGCGACACGCGCCGCTTTGATCGGCGCAACGGTGATTTCGTGCAGTTTGATATGGCGGTAGCCGCGCTTCAACGCGCGCTCGACATAGTGCGTCACCGCCGCGGGTTCGCCGTAACGCAAAAGGCTCGCATAGGCGGGCAGTTCCTTGCGCGACGAGCCGCCGAGCAAGCGGTAAAGCGGCAAATTCGCCAGCTTGCCCGCGATGTCCCACAACGCGATGTCGATGGCTGACAGCGCATACATCGCCGGACCATTGCGGCCGACGCCGCCGAGACCGCGCTGCAGTTCATCGACGAGGGTCGCCAGCTGCGTGGGATCGCGGCCGACGCACATCGGGCCTATGAACGAATCAAGCGCCGCTTTGGTCGCGGTAAAAATGCGGTGGCCGAAACCTTCTCCCCAGCCAGTCACGCCTTCATCGGTGTCTATGCGCACCAGCAGCGTGTCCATGCTGGTGCGCGGCTTGCCGCCCTGCTTCGGCAGCACACTGCCTTCGATGATCATCGGCATGGTGACGACGATGGTTTCGACTTTGGTGATTTTCATTGCCGGCCCTTCCTCATTTCGCGTGGAGCGTGGAAGTGTAACAGCCCGGCGCGATGGATGGAGCGCGCACTATGCGCTAGCAGCCTGTCGGACTTTCCAGTCGTAAAAGTACTATACTCGAATGGACGAATCACCGAGTAAGCCATGCCCAACTTCATACAAACCGACCGCAAGACCGACTACCTGTTGCCGCCCTCAGTGGATGACTGGCTGAACGAAGATC
>CANJHY010000056.1:0-25668 GCA_947474275.1 Betaproteobacteria bacterium | reverse complement strand
TCGGCTATCTGATTCTGCAGGCTGAGGGCGCCTTCGATATCAATACTGTATTCGCCGGCATCCTGGTGCTTACCGCGTTCGCACTCGCGCTCGACGCAGTGGTGTCGGTTGCCGAAAGGCGTCTGCTGGTATGGCGGCCGGCGCAAGGCGAGACGGAAAGGTTGTGAGCAAGGTGTGAGGCGTGAGGGGTGAGGAGATAGGCAAAAACAGCGGCGCTGCCGCGGGGCAGCTTTTCCGCCTCACCCCTCACTCTTCACTCTTCCCCCCCTGACCTTGCTATCATGGCCGACTACGCACAGTTGCGAGGAGCTTGCCATGCTGATCCGCGATATCCTGAATATGAAAGGCGGCACCATATTCAGCCTGGCGCCCGACGGGAAAGTCACGGACGCGGTCAGCCTGATGGTGAAAAACGATATCGGCTCGCTGGTGGTGATGGAGGGCGGGCGCATGACGGGCATGGTGACGTTTCGCGAAGTGCTCAAAGCGCTCGCCGCGCAAAGCGGCAACCTGGCCGACCTGCGCATACGCGACGTCATGGTCGCCGACCCGATCAGCGGCAGCCCCGATGACACGCTAGACCACTTGCGCGAAGTCATGACGAAGAACTATATCCGCTATCTGCCGGTGAAAGACAGCGACAAGCTGCTGGGAGTTATTTCGTTTCACGACGTCGCCAAGTCGGTGATCAAGGAAACGAGCTTCGAGAACCGGCTGCTCAAGCGCTACATCAAGAACTGGCCGGAAGGCGAAGAGGCGTCGAAGTAGCCGGCGTGGCGGCCGCTCGGCAGCAGGGCGCGTCCGGCAAATGTGAGGAAAGTCCTGTAACAGTGGCGCCTGCCGCGGCTATATTCAAGAGTTTGCGCGGTAAATTTCACTAACCGTTTAGCATAAACAACAAAGGGCGGTGGTATGGCATTGTTCGGGGGCGGCAAGCCCGATCATCCGATGGCGGATCCCAAGCAGGCTCGCGAGCTTATTTCCGAGTTTCCTGCGAACGATGCCACCAAGGGCCTCGAAGAGGTCACGTTCTGGCTCGACTCGGTCAGCCGCACCGAGGGCTTCAAGCTCGACTATCGGTACGAGTTGTATGATTTACTCGACCAGGCCGCGAAAAACCATCAGCGCAAACTGTCCCAGGATTACCTCGCCACCGACCGCCAGGAGAAATTCCGCGAGAGCAAGCTGTGGAATTCGATATTCGAATTCTGGAAGACGCTCGGCAGCTGTTACAACCAGTGCATCGAGCAGTTCCAGGCCGGCGCCAGCGGCGCGGGCGCGATAAAAAAGGATTTGCCGGCGATTGTCGCCCGCGCCCTGCGCACGCTTACGTTGCAGCTGAAATGGAGTTCGCTTCGCTATGGTCCGGTCGATGATCGGGTGTGGGGCGAACTCGGGCGTCTTTACCTGTTTGCCGAGTCCAAGCGCTTTGCGACCACTGCTATCGATATTTACCCGGGGGCGCACGGGCAGGGCACGGTAGAGCAGGAATTCTTGAAGGCGCTGATGCTGGGCGTATCGTCGACCGACGGACTGACGCCGCTCAAGCAGGAGATCGCCGAGCGCACTGTTGCGCATTTCGGCAAGCAGTATCTGATTCAGGCCAAGCCCGGCCCAGAGTGCAATTATTACTTTGACCTTTCAATGCGCAAGGCGGCGGCGCGCGTCATGAAAAGCATCGAACCCAACCCGATGATCCGCTATTTCGGCGCGGGCAAGGCGTTGCCGGCCTTGCACCAGTTGATCGACGACATCAAGGCCAAGGAAGGCGTGCCGTCGGACGTCAATCTGGGCGGCACTTACGACAACGATCTGTTGCTGTCGGTGATGGGCCACCTGGCAATGTATTGGTCAGACAAGCCGCCGGCGCGCGGCTCCGAGCGGCGCAAAATTGCGACGCGTCTGACGGTCGTGCACGGCATGGGCCGGATACTGCATTGCATCAGGCCGCCCGAGGAAGACGTGTCGCTCGATTTCCAGTCCAAGGACGGCGGCGAAAGCTGGATCGTCGAGAACGTGAGCGAAGGCGGTTTCGGCGCCATCGTGCCGCAGGTCAAGGGCGACTGGATCAAGGTCGGCAGCCTGCTCGGCGTGCAAAGCGAAACCGCGAAGTTCTGGGGCGCCGGCGTGGTGCGCCGCCTGACGCGCGACGAGTTTCAGCAGCGCCGCGTCGGCATTCAGCTTATATCCAAGGCGGTGATTCCGGTCACGCTGGCGCCGGCAGGCAACGTATCGTCATTCAACGTGATGCGCGGCGGCGAGCCGGCAATCCTGTTGTCGACGACGCCGGACAAGAACGGCGACATCGCGCTCATGCTCAAGGTGGGAAGCTATACGCCGACGCAGGCGCTGGAGATGAACGTGCGCGGCAAGCAGTATTACCTGATGCCGCGCAAGCTGGTCGAAGGCGGCGACGATTTCGACTGGGCCAAATTCAAGGTCATGAAGACAGACTCTTAGCCTGTCGGCGCCTGCAGGTCAGGCGCGCAGTACTTTCCCCAGCCACGTGCCGATGGCGGCGATTTCTTCCACGCATACCGAGTGTTGCATCGGGTACTCTTGCCATTCCACCGGGTAGCCTGACGCGGCCAGTTTGTCGCGCGAGGCGGTGGCCATGGCGAGCGGAATGACCGGGTCGTAGGTGCCGTGCGCATAGAAAATCTGCACATTGCTGTTTGCCGCCGCGGCTTCCGTCGCCAGGCTGTCGGCAAGCGGCAGGTAGGTCGACAGCGCCATGATGCCGGCAATCTGCTGCGCATAACGCAAGCCGGTCTGCAGCGCGATCGCGCCGCCCTGCGAAAATCCCGCGATCACGATATTGCGGACGGCGACTCCTCGCCCGATCTCGCGTTCGATGAACTGATTGACCTGCATTTGCGAGGCGCGCACGCCTTTTTCGTCGGCGCGGCGTGTTTTGCCTTCAAGGTCGCCGAAACTCACGTCGTACCAGGCGCGCATGACGTGGCCGTTGTTGATGGTCACCGGCATCATCGGCGCATGCGGAAATACGAAGCGTATCGCCGGCGCGCCGCCCAGCGGCAGCTCGGGCACGATGGGCGCGAAGTCGTTGCCGTCGGCGCCCAGACCATGCAGCCAGATGACGGTAGCCGTCGGATTGGGGGAGGTTTCAATTTCGATGGATTCGAGCATGGTGTGATTATGGAGGCGAGACGCCGGGCGATAGACGGGAGTTGGAGAGCAATTTGCCTTGCCGATTTTATCCGTCTTTCGTCTGTCGCCTGGCGCCTCACGCTTTCTGAGGTCGGATTGCAGATTTGGGGCGAAACACTTTGATCACCGTTTCGTGTGTCTCTATATACGGTCCGCCGATGAGGTCGATGCAGTAGGGCACCGCGCCGAACACGCCATCGAGGGTTTCCTTGATTGCTTTTGGCTGGCCGGGCAGGTTCAGGATCAGCGCCTGCTTGCGGATGACGCCGACCTGGCGCGACAGGATCGCGGTCGGCACGTATTTGAGGCTGACCTGGCGCATCTGCTCGCCGAATCCGGGCATCACCTTGTCGGCGACTGCGAGGGTCGCTTCCGGCGTTACGTCGCGCGGCGCGGGACCGGTGCCGCCGGTGGTGAGGACGAGGTGGCAACGCGCCTCATCGACGAGTTCGCGCAGCGTCTGCTCGATCACGGGCTGCTCGTCGGGGATCAGCCGCGTTACCATTTTCCATGGTGTAGCAAGGGCGGCGCCAAACCATTCCTGCAGCGTGGGCAGGCCCTTGTCTTCGTAAATGCCGCTGGAGGCGCGGTCGCTGATAGAAACCAGGCCGATCAGGAGTTCGTTTTGCATGGCGCGATTATAGCGTTAGGCGTTAGGCGTTAGGCGAGAGGCGAGAGGCGAGAGGCGAGAGGCGAGAGGGGAGGATGAAAGCGCGCAGCGCGTTTGCGTTTCGCCTCACTCCTCACTCCTCTCGCCTCTCGTTTCGCGCTCTGCCGCGACAATGTCGCGAATCGCGCGAAAGAGCTCGCGGTAGTTTTTAGGCGCGCGGTTCAGCGCGCGGTCGCGCTTGACGCTCGCGATCAGCGAGCGTAGATGCTGCAGATCGCAGCCCGCATAGTCGGCGGCAAACAGGGTCAGCGCCGTGTCTTCGGCGAGCAGGCGGTCGCGCCAGCGCTCGACCAGTTTTTGCTGCGCGGTGCTCGCGCGCGCGGCGCCGCTCCAGAGATCGAGCTTCTCGCGAATCGGCGCCACGTCGATTTCGCGCATGAGCTTGCCGATAAACTGCATCTGGCGGCGGCGGCCTTCGAAGTCGCGGATGCGCTGCGCGTCGACGATGGCCTGGAACAGGCGCTCCGGCAAATCGATCTGCGCGAGCTGATCGGCGTTCAGCATGACGAGTTCGGTGCCGACGTCCTGCAGCGCCGCCATGTCGCGCTTGCGCTGCGATTTGCTCGGCCGTTCCTGTTCTTCCGGTTGTTCGGTGACGTTTGCCATGCTGGTATGATAACGGCTTTTGCGAAAGCCCCGTCGATGTCAAATCAAGTGAAAGCGCGCCCGTCAGCACGCAGCCAGTTTGTCAACGATCCGGCCGTCCTCAAGCAGATGGTCACCGACGTGCTCAAATATGCGCGCGAGCATGGCGCCACTGCGTGCGAAGCCGAGGTGTCCGAAGGTTTCGGCCAGACCGTCACCGTGCGCCATGGCGAAGTCGAAACCATCGAATACAACCGCGACAAGGGCATGGGCATTTCCGTTTATATCGGCCAGCGGCGCGGGCACGCCAGCACGTCGGATTTTTCCGTCGCAGCCATGCGTGCGACCGCCGATGCGGCCCTATCGATCGCAAAATTCACGGCGAGCGACGAATTCGCGGGGCTCGCCGATGAAAAACTGCTCGCCAAGAATATTCCAGACCTTGATTTGTTCCATCCGTGGGATTTGCCGGTGGAGCGCGCGATAGAGCTGGCGCAGGCGTGCGAAAACGCTGCCTTCGCGGTGGACAAACGCATCACGAATTCCGAGGGCGCCACGGTGTCGCTGCAGCAATCGCATTTTGCCTACGGCAATTCGCTGGGTTTTCTGGGCGGCTATCCGAGTTCGCGCCACTGGATCAGCTGCGCGGTGATAGCCGGCAAGGGCGACGCCATGCAGCGCGACGACTGGTATACGTCGGCGCGCGATCCCGCGGCACTGGATGCGCCGGAAGCGGTCGGCAAGATCGCCGGTACGCGCGCGCTGGCCCGCGTGGGCGCGAAAAAAATTGTCACCGCGCAGGTGCCGGTATTGTTCGAAGCGCCGGTCGCGGCATCGCTGCTCGGTCATTTCGTGTCGGCGGTGAGCGGCGGCAGCCTGTACCGCAAATCTTCGTTCCTGGTCGACAGCCTCGGCAAGAAAGTTTTTTCACCGCTGGTCGACATCACCGAAGACCCGCTGATTGCGAAAGGCGAGGCGAGCAGCCCGTTTGACGAAGAAGGCGTGGCGACGCACCGCCGCCAGGTGGTTGAACAGGGTGTAGTGCAGGGATATTTTCTGGGCAGCTATTCGGCGCGCAAGCTCGGCATGCAGACCACCGGCAACGCCGGCGGCACGCACAATCTGAGGCTGAAAAGTACCGGTGAAGACCTGCCGCAGCTGCTGAAAAAAATGGGGCGCGGCCTGCTCGTCACGGAGATGCTGGGCTCCGGCATCAACATGGTGACCGGCGATTATTCGCGCGGCGCTGCGGGTTTTTGGGTCGAAAACGGAGAAATTGCCTACCCGGTGCAGGAAATCACCGTGGCCGGCAACCTGAAAGACATGTTTCTGGGCGTGGTGGCGGCAGGCCAAGACATCGTCAAACGCGGTTCCAAACAATGCGGTTCAATATTGATCGAGCGCATGACCGTCGGCGGGGATTGACCGGGTCGGGCGGCTGCTGTTCAATAGCGTCGGCTATGCGTAGATTAGGGAGCTACGGGCGTTATACCCGGCGTTCTGATTCAACGGTTCGACCCAAAACCCGGAGGAGAAGCAAATGAAACGACGTGCATTTTTGCAAAAGGCAGCGGTCGGACTTGCCGCGGGGACAGTGGCGGCACCTGCCATTGCGCAAGCGCAACCGGCCATCCAGTGGCGGCTTGCTTCGAGCTTCCCCAAGAGTCTCGACACCATATTCGGCGCCGCAGACATCGTGTCCAAGCGCGTGGCCGAAATCACCGAGAATAAATTCCAGATCCGCACGTTCGCGGCGGGCGAGATCGTGCCCGGCCTGCAGGTGTTGGATGCTGTGCAGAACGGCACCGTCGAGTGCGGGCACACCGCGCCGTATTATTACGTCGGCAAAGACCCCGCCTTTGCGTTCGGCACGTCGGTGCCGTTCGGCCTCAATGCGCGCCAGCAGAACGCCTGGAAATACTATGGCGGCGGCATGGAGGCGTTGGCGCTGTTGTTTAAGGACTATAACGTGATCCACATTCCGTGCGGCAACACCGGCGCGCAAATGGGCGGCTGGTACCGCAAGGAGATCAAGACGGTGGCCGATCTCAAGGGCATGAAAATGCGCATCGGCGGGCTCGCCGGCCAGGTGCTGGCGAAACTGGGCGTGGTTGCGCAGCAGCTTGCCGCCGGCGACATCTATCCGGCGCTCGAGCGCGGCACTATCGATGCGGCGGAATGGGTCGGTCCCTACGACGACGAGAAGCTCGGCTTCAACAAGGTCGCCAAGTTCTACTACTATCCCGGCTGGTGGGAGGGCGGTCCCGAACTCTCGTTCCTCGTCAACGAGAAGAAATGGGCGGAACTGCCCAAGCACTATCAGGCCGCTCTCGAGGCCTCTTGTGCCGAAGCCAATGTGCGCATGGTCGCGAACTACGACGCAAAAAATCCTGAAGCGCTGAGGCGCCTGGTCGGCAGCGGCACCCAGTTGCGGCTCTTCCCGCGCCCGGTCATGGAAGCATGTGAGAAGGCTGCATTCCAGTTATACGACGAACTGTCGGAGAAAAGCCCGCACTGGAAGCGCATTTATCCGGCGTGGCGCAAATTCCGCGATGAGCAGTACCAGTGGTTCCGCGTCGCCGAATACGGTTTCGACAACTTCGCCTACAGCCCGCGTTCCAAAGCAGCGGCAGCTCCGGCCAAGAAGTAAAGAGCCGGACGGAATAAAAAAGCCCCGCTGCGGCGGGGCTTTTTGTTTGCGTGTGCGATTCTCTACTTGCCTTCGCGTATGGCCTTTTCGAGATCGGCGGCTTCGCGGTCCTGTTCCGTTTTGCCGTCGGCGTCTGTCGTGGTGTTCTGCGGCGTGTCCATCTGCAGTTCTAGCGTGCTCGGTGTGCCGGCCGGGCCGTTGTTGACGAAGCTGGTGACCAACCCGGGGAAGAAAATCAGGATGGCGACCAGGATCAGCTGCAGCACCACCCACGGGATCGCGCCCCAGTAAATGTCCGAACTCTTGACCTCCTTGGACGCCACGCCGCGCAGATAGAACAGCGCGAACCCGAACGGCGGATGCATGAACGAGGTCTGCATGTTGGCGCCAAGCAGCACGCCGAACCAGATGAGGTCGATGCCGAGCTTGGTGGCGACCGGCGCCAGCAGCGGAATGATGATGAACGCGATTTCGAAGTAGTCGAGGAAGAACGCCAGGAAGAACACGAAAATATTGACGAAGATCAGGAAGCCGGTAACGCCGCCGGGCAGCGAGGTCAGCAGGTGCTCGATCCACAGGTCGCCGTCGACGCCGCGGAAGACGAGGCCGAACACGGTCGAGCCGACGAGGATGAAAATCACCATTGAACTGATGCGCATGGTCGAGCCGAACGCTTCGCGGATCAGTCCGCGCAGTTCGGGGATAAACGCCGCTTCGAGCATCAATATCGTGAGCGCGGTGTAGAACAGCGCGAAGAGAGGTGATTTTGCAAAGCCCAGGAAAGCAGTGGCGGCGCTGACCAGCGGCGCCGGCACCCAAGCATCCTGCCACACGAAAAACGCCGGTATTGCGATCACGGTAATGGCGGCGAGGGCTATCCAGGCGGCGATCTTGCCGCGCCGTGAAAACTCCTTGTGATGCAGCACGGCAAGGACGATGGCGCCGACCGCACCCATGGCGCCGCCTTCGGTCGGCGTCGCCAATCCCATCAGGATGGTGCCGAGCACGAGGAAAATCAGCACAATCGACGGCACCATGCCCCACAGGCATTTTTTGATCAGCGCCCAGCCTTTCATGGTGCGCGCTTCGGGCGGCAGCGCGGGCATGGCGGCGGGTTTGACGACGCTGAGCACCAATATGTAAGCGCAGAACAGCAGCACCTGCACGATGCTGGGGCCGATGGCGCCGGCATACATGTCGCCGACCGAGCGGCCGAGCTGGTCGGCAAGCACCACCAGCACGAGCGAAGGCGGGATCAACTGCGTGATGGTGCCGGAAGCGGCGATCACGCCGGTCGAAAGCCGCATGTCGTAACCGTAACGCATCATGATGGGCAGCGAGATCAGACCCATGGCGATGACGGAAGCGGCGACCGTGCCGGTGATTGCGCCGAGGATCGCGCCGACGATGATCACCGCGTAAGCGAGACCGCCGCGCACCGGGCCGAACAACTGGCCCATGCTGTCGAGCATGTCTTCGGCGAGACCGCAGCGCTCGAGGATGGCGCCCATGAAAGTGAAAAACGGAATCGCCAGCAGCAAATCGTTCGAAATAATCCCGAACACGCGCTCGGGCAGCGCCTGCAGCAACTCGAAGTGGAAAAAGCCGAGTTCTATGCCCCAGAAGCCGAAAAAAAGGCCGACCGCGGCGAGCGAAAACGCGACCGGGTAACCGATCAGCATGAATACGACGAGACCCCCGAACATCAGGGGCGCCATCAACTCGCGGGTCATTGCAGCGGCCTTTCGTAATGCACGTCGGCCGGCAGATGGCCGGTAAGCATCGCGATGCGCTTGATGACTTCCGAAATGCCTTGCAGCGAGAGAAACCAGAAGCCGAGCGGAATCATGATTTTGATCGGCCAGCGCAGCAGCCCGCCGGCATTGCCGGACATTTCATGCTGCAGGTAGGAGTTATGAAACATCGGCCACGCCAGCCATGCGATGATGACCGTGGCGGGCAGCAAAAAGAAAATGCCGCCCAGGATGTCGATCCAGATCTGCGCGCGCGTCGGCAGGTGCCCGTAAACGATGTCGACACGCACATGCTCGTTTTTCTTCAGCGTGTATGAGGCGCCGAGCAAGATCATCGCGCCGAACATGTACCACTGGATTTCGAGCCACGCGTTGGAACTGAGACTGAACGCATAACGCGAGAATGCGTTGCCGGCGCTGATCAGGCATGACAGCAAAACCAGCCAGTTGGCGATGACCGCCAGCTTTTCGTTGAAAGCGTCGATGACCCGCGAGATCGCGAGCAGGTGCTGCATGCTGTGGTGCTCCCTGGGGCGTGCGCGGGTCGACGGCCGCGCTGGGCGTAATCATACGGGCAAGTCGCAGCGCGGGCAAAGCGTGCATGCGGGTATCTCGACGCGCGATGACTCCTCCTGGTGCGCCTGCGCAACGGCTGCCTGCCAGCCGCAGTTGCGGCACTGCAGCCGGCGCTGGCGCGCGCCCTGCGCTGCTGCGGGCATAATTGATTAAACATGGTAAAATCAACAATTTAGAGCCGCATCCCGGCCGTGTATTCAGGGAAAATATTCACGCATGTACTCAAATCAGGAAACCATCGCCAGCTTTGATCCCGAACTGTCGTCGGCGCTCGCCAGCGAGACGCAGCGGCAGGAGGACCATATCGAGTTGATTGCTTCCGAGAATTACGCGAGTCCGCGCGTGCTCGAAGCGCAAGGCTCGTTGCTGACCAACAAGTATGCCGAGGGTTATCCCGGCAAACGTTATTACGGCGGCTGCCAGTACGTCGACATCGCCGAGCAGCTCGCGATCGACCGCGCCTGCCAATTGTTCAAGGCGGAATACGCGAACGTCCAGCCGCATTCGGGTTCGCAGGCCAATTTCGCGGTGTATTCCGCGGTCCTGCGTCCCGGCGACACCATACTCGGCATGTCGCTTGCGCATGGCGGTCACCTGACCCACGGTGCCGCGGTCAACGTCAGCGGCAAGCTCTATCATGCGGTCACCTACGGCCTCGACCCCAAAACGGAAGCCATCGATTACGACCAGGTCGAAAAACTGGCGCGCGAGCACCGGCCGAAAATGATCGTTGCCGGCGCGTCGGCTTATTCGCTGGCGATCGACTGGCAGCGCTTTCGCGCGATAGCCGACAGTGTGGGCGCGTTGTTCATGGCGGACATGGCGCACTATGCCGGTCTCGTTGCCGTGGGGATTTATCCCAGCCCGGTCGGGGTCGCCCACTTCGTCACGACGACCACGCACAAGACGCTGCGCGGTCCGCGCGGGGGCCTGATACTCGCCGGCGCCGAACACGGGAAGATACTCAACTCATCGATATTTCCCGGCATCCAGGGCGGCCCGCTGATGCACATCATTGCCGCCAAGGCCGTCGCTTTCAAAGAGGCTTTGAGCCCCGGCTTCAAGGATTACCAGGTGCAGGTGATTGCCAACGCACAGGAGATGGCCGCCGAATTGCAGAAGCGCGGCTGCCGCATCGTGTCCGGGCGCACTGACTGCCACATGTTCCTGGTCGATCTGACCGCCAAGCAGGTGACCGGCAAGGATGCCGAAGATGCTCTGGGCCGCGCCCACATGACGGTCAACAAGAACGCGATTCCCAACGATCCGCAAAAGCCGACGGTCACCAGCGGCGTCCGGCTCGGATCGCCGGCGATCACCACGCGCGGCTTCGGCATCGCGGAAACGCAGGAACTCGCCAACTTGATCGCCGACGTGCTCGATGCGCCGCATGATGACAAGGTTATTGAGGGTGTGGCGGTGAAGGCAAAGGCGTTATGTGCAAGGTTTCCGGTGTATGGAAAGTAGAGAGGAGAGAGGAGTGAGGATAGAGGTGGAAGAACCTGGCGCGCATAGGCGCGCACGCCTTTCGCCTCACGCCTCACGTCTCTCGGCGTAGCCATGCATTGCCCATTCTGCAAAGCCGAAGACACGCAGGTCATCGATTCGCGGGTCAATGACGACGGTGACAGCATACGCCGGCGGCGGCGCTGCGCGGCGTGCAACAAGCGCTTTACTACCTACGAAACGGTCGAGCTGCGCATGCCACAATTGGTGAAGCAGGACGGCAGCCGTACCGAATTCGATCTCGACAAGCTGCGCACCGGTTTCATGCGCGCCCTGCACAAGCGGCCGGTGCCGACGCCGCTGGTGGACGATGCGGTGGCGATGATCACCCAGCAGGTGCTGGCGCTGGGCGAGCGCGAGATCGAATCGCGGCGCGTCGGGGAGATGGTGATGAAGGAGCTCTACAAGCTCGACAAGGTTGCCTACATCCGTTTTGCGTCGGTCTATAAAAGCTTCCAGGACGTCGACGATTTCCAGGATGCCATCAAGGAATTCCAGAAGCCCGCGGGCAGGGAGTGAGGAGTGAGGCGTGAGGCGAGAAGCGGAAGGCAATGCCTCGCTTGTTTTTTTCCCTCACTCCATACCCCTCACGCCTTACGCTCTTTGGCGGTTCAAACTCAATGAGCAGTGCAGCGGATTCCGAATTTATGGCACTTGCGCTCCAACTCGCGGAACGCGGTCTTCATACAACGACGCCTAATCCGCGCGTCGGCTGCGTGATGGTGCGCGATGGTGCAGTAGTCGGCGAAGGCTGGCATGAGCGCGCCGGTGGTCCGCACGCCGAAGTCGTGGCCCTGCAGGCGGCCGGCAGCCGTGCCCGTGGCGCGACCGCTTATGTGACGCTTGAACCTTGCCATCATCAAGGTCGCACGCCGCCTTGCGATGAAGCGCTGATTGCAGCAGGCGTTGCGAGAGTGGTCGCGGCGATGCGCGATCCCGATCCGCGTACTGCAGGGCAGGGCATGGCGCGGCTCCGGCAGGCAGGCATGGCAGTTGAGACGGGTGTTCTGGAAAACGAAGCGCAAGCCATCAACCGCGGATTCATTTCGCGCGTCATGCGCGGCCGGCCGTGGGTGCGCATGAAAATCGCCGCCAGTCTCGACGGCAGGACAGCGTTGATGAACGGCAAGAGCCAGTGGATAACAGGCGAAGCGGCGCGCAACGACGGGCATCATTGGCGCGCGCGAGCGTGCGCAGTATTGACCGGCATCGGGACGGTGCGTGACGATGATCCGCAATTGACGGTGCGCGCGGTCACTACATCACGCCAGCCGCTGCGCGTGGTGATCGATAGTCGCCTGGAGTTGCCGCTCACCGCGCGTATCCTCGAGGGCGGCGGCGTGCTCGTTGTTTGCGCGGTCGCGGACCAGGCGAAAGCCACGCGCCTGCAGGACAAGGGTGCGGAGATACTGGTGCTGCCCAATGCGGCGGGCAAGGTCGAACTGCCGGCGCTGATGCAGGAGCTGGGCCGGCGCGGTATCAATGAACTGCACGTCGAGGCCGGTCACAAACTGAATGGCTCTTTGCTCAACGAAGGTTGTATCGATGAATTGCTGCTCTATTTCGCGCCCTGTCTCATCGGCGACCGCGCGCGCGGCATGGCCGATTTGCCGGAACTCGCCGATCTCGCGGCGCGGCGCAAGCTGGCGATCAGCGATATGCGCATGATAGGCGGCGATATCCGCATCATGGCCGGCTGGGCGGCGACGTAAATATGTTTACCGGGATCATTGCAGCGGTAGCTAGCGTGCGCGAGGTCCATCCCTCGGCAGGAGGCGTACGCATTGTCATCGACGCCGGAGCGCTACCGCTGGCCGACGTAAAGATAGGCGATAGCATCGCGGTCAATGGCGCGTGCCTGACCGTGGTGTCGATGAACGGACAGCAGTTGCAATTCGACGTGTCGCGCGAGACGCTCGCGTGCACGGCGGGATATGCGCAGGGCGCGGCCGTGAACCTTGAGAAATCCCTGCGCTTGTCCGACCGTCTCGACGGCCATTTGGTGAGCGGGCACGTCGACGGCGTCGGCAGCGTCGTAGGGTTCGACGCCGCCGGCGACAATCGCAAGCTGGTGATTGAAGCGCCGCGCGAAATTGCCAAATATATTGCGCGCAAGGGTTCGGTCGCCGTGAATGGCGTAAGCTTGACGGTGAATACGGTGGAAGGCGTGCGGTTCGAGATCAATCTCATTCCGCACACGCTGGCCGCCACCAACCTGCACGCGCTCACGGCCGGCACGAAAATCAACATCGAAGTCGATATGCTCGCGCGTTATGCCGAGCGCTTGACTGCATTCAAGGATTAAACATAAATCATGGCAGTCAGCACCACCACTGAAATCATCGCCGACATCCGCGTTGGCAAAATGGTCATCCTCGTCGATGAGGAAGACCGCGAGAACGAAGGCGACCTTGTGCTGGCGGCGGATTTCGTCACGCCCGAGGCGATCAATTTCATGGCGCGCTATGGCCGCGGGCTGATTTGCCTCACGCTGACCGAGCAGAAATGCCGCAGACTTAATCTGGCGCCCATGGTTGCCACCAACAATGCGCCGCTAGGCACCAACTTCACGGTGTCCATCGAAGCGGCGGAAGGTGTGACGACCGGCATTTCCGCAGCCGACCGTGCGCGTACGGTGCAAGCCGCGGTGCGCGCCGATGCGAGTCCGGCGGACATTGTTCAGCCCGGGCATATTTTTCCGCTGCTGGCGCAAAACGGCGGCGTGCTGGTGCGCGCTGGGCATACAGAAGCGGGCTGCGACCTCGCTGCGCTCGCCGGCGCAACGCCCGCGTCCGTGATTTGCGAAATCCTCAAAGACAATGGCGAGATGGCGCGCCTGCCGGATTTGATCGAATTCGGACGCGAGCACAATATCAGGATCGGCACGATTGCCGATCTCATCCATTACCGCAGCCGCACCGAATCGCTGGTGAGCCGGGTGTCCGAGCGCGATATCGAGACTGTGCACGGCAAGTTCCGCCTCATCGTTTACAGTGACAAGATCGGGCAGGCGACCCACCTTGCGCTGGTGAAAGGGAAAATCAAGCCGGATGTCGAAGTATTGGTGCGCGTGCATGAGCCGTTGTCGATAATCGATTTGCTCGACGTAAAGAGTGCCAGCCATTCGTGGAACTTCAACCAGGCGCTGGCGGCAGTCAGCCGCGCCGAATGCGGCGTGATCGTGCTCCTGCACCGGCCGGAGTCGGCGGCCGATCTCGTGGAGCGCTCCCAGCCGGGGGCGATAGCGGCGCCGCAGAAGAATGCGCTGCGTACCTACGGTATTGGCGCGCAAATCCTGCGCGATCTGAAGGTCGCAAAAATGCGTTTGCTCGCGAAGCAACGTAGAATGCCGAGCATGGCGGGATTCGATCTGCAGGTGACGGGGTATTTGCAGCCGGAAGACGTCGTCAAATAGAGCAGGCAAATGACCAAATACGACGAAATGGAAGAAATAGAAGCGGGTGCCGAGGGCGCGGGCCTGCGCATCGGCATAGTTGTCGCGCGTTTCAACGCCGACATTGGCGACGGACTGCTCGCGAGTTGCACTGCGGAACTCACGAAGCTGGGCGTGAGCCCCGATGATGTCATGATAGTCAGCGTGCCCGGCGCGCTGGAAGCGCCGTTGATACTCCAGCAGATGGCGGTGTCCGACGGCTACGATGCCTTGATCGCGCTCGGCGCCGTGATCCGCGGCGAAACCTATCATTTCGAAATCGTTGCCAACGAGTCGGCGCGCGGCATTATGGCGGTGCAGCTCGATACCGGCATTCCTATCGCGAACGGCATACTTACCACCGAGAACGACGACCAGGCCACGGCGCGCATGGCGCAAAAAGGCGCCGACTGCGCGGCGGTCGCGGTCGAAATGGCAAACCTGTTGCGCGAAGTCGAATCGAAATGACGCGCATCGCGGCACCGACGGTGCATAAAACTAGCCGCCGGCGGTCGCGCGAATTCGCCATGCAGGGCCTCTATCAATGGCAGCTTGCCGGCGCCGACGCGGCAACCATCGAGAGCCAGATGGCAGTGGCCAAGGGATTCGACAAAACAGACCGCCCTTATTTTTCCTCGCTATTGGCCGGCACGATACGCGAGTCGGGTCGGCTGGAGGAAGCGTTGCAGCCTTATTTGGACCGCAAGTGCGCGGAGCTGAGCCCGATCGAGCGCGCGATATTGTTTATCGCGGCATACGAGCTGGAGAACCAGGCCGACATTCCGTACCGGGTCGTGATCAACGAAGCGGTCGAGCTCGCCAAGAGTTACGGCGGCACCGACGGCTTCAAGTATGTGAACGGCGTGCTCGACAAGCTGGCGGCAGATAAACGGCCGCTGGAGATAGTGCGCCGATAGTTTTGCGAGAGCCTAACACCATGAAACACGCGCGTTTCATGGTATTAGGCACTCTTACGGAGCAGTCGATGGACGATAAACTCAAACGCAAGATCATGTTGTTTTACGTGGGCGGCATCATCAATGCGCTGCTCGGCCTTTTTGTGCTGATCGAGGGGCTGTCTTTCCTGCCGCCGGACACCGCGCGTACGCTGGGGATCATATTTTTCGTGTTCGCCGCGGTCGATTTTTACCTGCCGTATTCGCTCAAGCAAAGATGGCTTGCCAACAATCCCGGCAAGCAGGAGCAGGGCAGCGACCCGGTTCAACGCCCGTAATTACGTGGCCACTTCGGAATTTGAGCTGATCGGTCGTTACTTCACCCACCGCACGCGGCATGCGGTCCTTGGGGTTGGCGACGACGCCGCGCTCGTCAGGGTAAAACGCGGCCACGATCTGGTGGTTTCCGCCGATATGCTGGTCGCAGGCCGGCATTTTTTTCGCGACACAGATCCGCGTCTGCTCGGCCACAAAGCGCTCGCAGTGAATCTCTCGGACATGGCGGCGATGGGCGCGACACCGCGCTGGGCGACGCTGGCGCTGGCGCTGCCCACGGCAGACGCGCGTTGGGTGCAGGCTTTTTCGCGCGGTTTCATGGCTCTCGCGCGGCGCTTCGACGTTGATCTCATCGGCGGCGATACGACGCGCGGGCCGCTCAATATCTGCGTGCAGATCATGGGCGAAACGCCGCACGGCAAGGCGTTGCGCCGCGACGGCGCACGCCGCGGCGACGATATCTGGATATCGGGCACCGTGGGCGATGCTGCATTGGCGCTGGCCGCGTTGAAACGGCGCATCAAGCTCAAGCCGGCCGAACTCGCAAGTTGCGCCGCGCGACTGCACAGTCCACAGCCGCGCGTGGCGCTGGGCCGCGCGTTGCGCGGTGTCGCGCACAGTGCCATCGACGTCTCGGATGGACTGCTCGCTGATCTCGGCCATATTCTTGAAAGTTCGGATGTCGCTGCCGAAATCGAACTCGCCGCATTGCCGGCGTCTGCCATCCTGCGCCGTTACCTCGATCGCGTTGTCGCCTGCAGCGCGTTGCTGGCGGGCGGGGATGATTACGAATTGTGCTTTACCGCGCCGCGGTCCGCGCGCGAGAGCATTGCGCGTCTCGGCCGCGAAGTCCGCGTCAAGGTGACGCGCATCGGCAGCGTGCGGACACACCGGAAGGCGCTGCCGCGGCTTATCGTGCGCGCGCCCGATGGCGCCGCGCTGCGGGTGGTGCGCGGAGGTTACGATCATTTTGCCTGAAACTGTGCTGCCGCCGAATTTGCGCTTCATGCTGCGGCATCCGGCGCATGTGATTGCGCTGGGCGCGGGTGCGGGGCTGGCGCCGGTCGCGCCGGGGACCGCCGGCACCCTGCTGGCATTCCCCATCTATTGGCTGCTCGCATCGTCGTTTGCGGCGCCGGTGCTGCTGGCCCTGATAGGCGGTGGATTTTTAATTGGCATGTGGGCATGCGGCGCCACCGGCCGCGCACTGGGTGTCGCCGATCACGGCTCCATGGTCTGGGACGAAGTCGTCGCCTTCGCGCTGGTGCTTGTTTTCACTCCCGACGGCTGGCTGTGGCAGGCGGGCGCGTTCCTGCTGTTCCGTCTGTTTGATATCGTGAAGCCGCCGCCGATCCGTTATTTCGACCGCAGGCTGAAAAGCGGTTTCGGCGTGATGTTCGACGACTTGCTGGCGGCGTTCTACACGCTGTTGGTACTGGCGCTGATCAAACTTCTGACGGACGGATAAGAAATGGCGGATAAACGGCTGTATGAACTCGCCGGCGAAGTCGGCGCGGCGTTAAAGGCGCGCGGTTTCACTCTGGCGACTGCGGAATCGTGTACTGGCGGCTGGATAGGCGAGGCGGTGACCGCGGTATCCGGTAGTTCTGAATGGTACGAGCGGGGCTTCATCACGTACACGAACGTGGCCAAGTGCGAAATGCTCGGCGTGCCCGCAGGCATGCTGCAGAAATTCGGCGCCGTATCCGAAGAAACCGTCAAAGCCATGGTGGCAGGGGCGCTTGCCCACAGCCACGCCCAGGTTGCTGTCGCGGTGAGCGGTGTTGCCGGGCCGGCCGGTGGCACGCCTGCCAAGCCGGTCGGTACCGTATGTATTGCATGGGGCCTGAAGGGCGGCGCGCCCATGGCCGAAACCCGGCATTTCGCGGGTGACCGCGAGGCGGTTCGCAGGCATACGGTCGAGCGCTCTCTCGCCGGCCTGCTGGCGCTGCTCGAGCAGGACAAGTAGCACCAAAGTCCTAGTCGTCATCTGCCGCATTGCGGCCCGCGTTATCGCGTCATGGCGCTTACATCGGCGCTGGGTCAGCGTGAGAGTATGCGATAATTCGGGAGGCTCAAATGGGACAAATCATGGACGAAAACAAGTCAAAAGCACTCGCAGCAGCGCTGTCGCAAATCGAAAAGCAGTTCGGCAAAGGCTCCATCATGCGGTTGGGCGAAGCCGATGTCGCCAGGGACATCCAGGTGGTATCAACCGGTTCGCTTGGCCTCGATATCGCGCTCGGTGTTGGCGGGTTGCCGCGCGGCCGCATTATCGAAATCTACGGTCCGGAATCCTCGGGTAAAACCACGCTCACGCTGTCGGTGATTGCGCAGATGCAAAAACTCGGCGGCACCGCGGCGTTTATCGACGCGGAACACGCGCTTGATCCGCAGTACGCGCAAAAACTCGGCGTCAACGTGCAGGAGCTGCTGATTTCGCAGCCGGACAATGGCGAGCAGGGGCTCGAAATCGCCGACATGTTGGTGCGCTCCGGCTCGGTCGACGTCGTCGTCGTCGACTCGGTGGCAGCACTGACGCCGAAGTCCGAAATCGAAGGCGAGATGGGGCAGCCGCAGATGGGGCTGCACGCGCGCCTGATGTCGCAGGCGCTGCGCAAGCTGACCGGCAATATCAGCCGATCAAATACGATGGTGATATTCATCAACCAGATCCGCATGAAGATCGGCGTCATGTTCGGCAACCCGGAAACCACCACCGGCGGCAACGCGCTCAAGTTCTATGCCTCGGTGCGCATCGACATTCGCCGCACTGGCGCCATCAAGAAGGGCGATGAGGTAATCGGTTCGGAAACACGCGCCAAGGTCGTCAAGAACAAGGTCGCGCCGCCGTTCAAACAAGCCAATTTCGACATCCTCTACGGCGAAGGCATCTCGCGCGAGGGCGAGATCATCGAACTAGGGGTTGAGCACAATTTCATCGACAAGTCCGGTGCCTGGTACAGCTACGGCAAAGAGCGTATCGGCCAGGGCAAGGACAATACCCGCGAATACCTGCGCGATCATCCCGATATGGCGCAGGAAATCGAGGGCAAGATCCGCGCCGCCATCGGTGTTGGTGGCGGGGCAGCCGGAACTGCGGGTGGGGCCAAAAAAGCTGCGCTCGAAACCAAAGAGTAGCGCCGGCCGCAGCCTGCGCGCGCAAGCGCTGACGCTGCTTGCGCGCCGCGAATACTCGCGGCAGGAACTGGCGAACCGTCTGGCGCAGTACACCGAGGATGCGGACGAGATCCCGCCGCTGCTCGATGATTTCGAAAAGCGCGGCTGGCTGTCGGAAGCGCGCGTAGTTGAACAGGTGCTGGCCTCGCGCCGGCGCCGTTTCGGCAGCCACAAAATCACCCACGAATTGCAGCGGAAAGGCCTGTCCGACGAGGCCATCGCAGCTGCGCGCGAATCACTGAAGGCGGGCGAAGTCGATACCGCACGCGATGTCTGGCGCCGGAAATTCCCGGTGCCACCGGCCAATGCGGGCGAACGCGCGCGCCAGATGCGTTTCCTGCAGGGGCGCGGCTTCAGTCTGGACGTTATTCGCAAAGTCATCAGCGACGGCGATGACGAATAGTCTGCGCGCGCCTCCCCATGCCGCGGGTTTCGTTTAAAATCAGTGTTTTCCGCCTCCCGGTGCAGTCATGAACAGCAGTGAAATCCGCCAGCAGTTTCTCGATTACTTTAAAACCAAGGGCCACACCATCGTGGCGTCCAGCCCGCTCGTGCCCGGCAACGATCCGACGCTGCTTTTTACCAATTCCGGCATGGTGCAGTTCAAGGACGTGTTTCTCGGCCAGGAGCAGCGTCCCTACAAGCGCGCTACCACCTCGCAGCGCTGCGTGCGCGCCGGCGGCAAGCACAATGACCTGGAAAACGTCGGCTATACCGCGCGCCACCACACGTTTTTTGAAATGCTCGGCAATTTTTCGTTCGGTGATTATTTCAAGAAAGACGCGATTCATTACGCGTGGGAATTACTGACGACGGTCTACAAGCTGCCGAAAGAAAAGCTGTGGGTGACGGTCTACGAGACCGACGACGAAGCGTATAACCTGTGGGCCAACGAGATCCGCGTGCCGCGCGAGCGCATTACGCGCATCGGCGACAAGTCGGGCGGCGGTTCCGACAACTTCTGGCAGATGGGCGAAACCGGCCCCTGCGGCCCGTGCAGCGAGATTTTTTACGACCACGGTCCCGATGTCGCGGGTGGACCGCCCGGCACGCCGGAAGCCGACGGCGACCGCTACATCGAAATCTGGAACCTCGTGTTCATGCAGTTCAACCGCGACGACAACGGCAAGCTGCATCCGCTGCCCAAGCCATCGGTCGATACCGGCATGGGACTGGAACGCATTGCGGCGGTACTGCAACACGTGCATTCGAACTACGAAATCGATCTGTTTCAGGACCTGACCAAGGCGGCAGCGCGTGAAACAAAATGCAAAGACCTCGGCAATAATTCGCTGAAAGTCATCGCCGATCACATACGCGCCTGCGCGTTCCTGATCGTCGATGGCGTGATTCCCGGCAACGAAGGCCGCGGCTACGTGCTGCGCCGCATCGTGCGCCGCGCGATACGCCACGGTTACAAGCTGGGTCAGAAGCAGCCCTTCTTTTTCAAGCTGGTGCCCGATCTCGTGAAGGCGATGGGCGAGGCCTACCCGGAGCTCGTCAAATTGAACGAGCGCGTGGCGCAGGTGCTGAAGCAGGAAGAAGAGCGCTTTGCCGAAACGCTGGAAAACGGCATGGTCGTGCTGGAAAGCGCGTTGCAGTCGGAAGACAAGATGCTGGACGGCGATACCGTGTTCCGTCTTTACGACACGTTTGGCTTTCCGCTTGATCTCACCGCCGACATCGCGCGCGAGCGCAATATCACCGTCGATTTCGCTGGCTTTGAAGCGGCGATGGGCCAGCAGCGCGAGCGCGCGCGCGCGGCATCGAAGTTCGGCACGCAGAGCGCGGTCGAATACAACGGCCAGAAAACCGAGTTTCACGGCTATGACACGCTGACGCTCGCCGGCAAAGTGGTTGCGATCTACAAGGGCGGCAGTGCCGTGCCTGCGATCGAAGCCGGCGACAGCGCGGTGATCGTGCTCGACAAAACGCCGTTTTACGCCGAGTCCGGCGGGCAGGTGGGTGACCGCGGACAATTGGTGGCGAGCCGCGGCACGTTTCACGTCAGCGACACACAAAAAATTCAATCCGAAGTCTTTGGCCATCATGGCGTGCTGCACACTGGCGTAATTGCGATAGGTGATACGGTAGAAGCCAAGGTGGATACGGCAGCGCGTTCGCGCGCGGCGTACAACCATTCGGCAACGCATCTGATGCACGCCGCGCTGCGCAAGGTGCTCGGCCCGCACGTGCAGCAAAAAGGCTCGCTGGTCGATGCCGATCGCACGCGTTTCGATTACTCGCATAATGAGCCTCTGAACGCGCAGCAGATCCGCGAAATCGAGCAACTGGTCAACCAGGAAATTCGCCGCAACGAGGCAGTCGAAGCGCGCATCATGAAGTATGACGATGCGATCAAGACCGGCGCGATGGCGCTGTTCGGTGAAAAATACGGCGATGAAGTCCGCGTGCTGACGATGGGGGATTTCTCCACCGAGCTTTGCGGCGGCACCCACGTCGGGCGCACCGGCGATATCGGTTTCTTCAAGGTCGTGTCCGAGTCCGGCATCGCCGCCGGCGTGCGCCGCATCGAAGCGGTGACGGCCGAAGGCGCGCTCTCCTGGGTACAGCAGCAGGAAGCAAGCCTGCAGCAGGCGGCCGGCGCGCTCAAGGCGCCGGTGCAGGAAGTGACGCAAAAAATCGGCCAGATCGTCGACAACGTGAAAAGCCTCGAGAAGGAACTCGCGCGGCTGAAATCGAAGCTGGCGTCGTCGCAGGGCGATGATGTCGCCGCGCAGGCCGTCGGCGTCAAGGGCGCGAAGGTGCTGGCGGCTCTTCTCGATGGCGCCGATTCGAAAGCGTTGCGCGAAGCCATGGATAAGCTGAAAGACAAATTGAAATCCTGCGCAGTCGTGCTGGCGGCCGTCGAAGGCGGCAAAGTTACGCTGATTGCCGGCGTAAGCGCAGACCTCATCGGCAAAGTGAAGGCGGGCGAACTCGTCAATTTCGTCGCCCAGCAGGTCGGCGGCAAAGGCGGCGGGCGGCCGGACATGGCGCAGGCGGGCGGCACCGATCCTTCAAAGCTGCCGCAGGCGCTGGCATCGGTTCAAGCCTGGGTCGAACAGAAACTCTGATGTTCAGGCCCGAAATCACGCCGGCCGTCATGAGCCAGCGCGGCCTCGGTACGCTGCCGGGTTTGATCGGTATCGAAATCGTCAGCATTACGGCAGAGTCGCTGGTCGGGCGCCTGCCGTTGCGCCCGGATCTGCTGGCGCCGAACGGCTATCTGCACGCGGCTTCGGTGATCGCGCTCGCGGACACGATGGCAGGCTACGGCACCCTCGCCAATCTGCCGGACGGCGCCAGGACATTCACGACCATAGAGTTGAAGTCGAATTTCCTCGGCACCGCGCGCGACGGCGTCATCACCTGCACGGCAACGCCGGCGCACATGGGGCGCATGACGCAGGTATGGGATGCGGTGGTGACGGACGAGAAGGGGCGCAAGATCGCGCTGTTCCGTTGCACGCAGATGATTCTGTTCGACAGGAAATAGCCGGCGCTTAAAACGGCAGTTTGGCGTCCGGTCTGGCCGCGAGCAGCACGCGCCGGAAATCTTCCTTGATACGTTCCAGTGCAGCGGCATTGTCGGCTTCGAAGCGCAGCACGATCACCGGCGTGGTGTTGGAAGACCGCGCGAGGCCGAAGCCATCGGCATACTCCACCCGCAGGCCGTCGATTTTATTGATCCCGCTCGAATTGGTGAACTGCGCGGTCGCCTGCAATTGCGCGATCAACGCGTAGTTTTCGCCTTCTTCAAGCTTGATCTGCAGTTCCGGTGTGCTGACCGCGTCGGGCAGCGCATGCAATACAGTGCTCGGGTCGGCCGCGCGGCTGACGATTTCCAATAGCCGCGCGCCTGCGTACATGCCGTCGTCAAAACCGTACCAGCGTTCCTTGAAAAACGTATGGCCGCTCATCTCGCCGCCGAGCAGTGCGCCGGTTTCCTTCAGCTTGGCCTTTATGAAGGAGTGGCCGGTTTTCCACAGCAGCGGCTTGCCGCCATGCTGCTCTATCCACGGTTTCAGGTTGCGCGTCGATTTTACGTCGTAGATCACTGTCGCCCCCGGGTTGCGTGACAGCACGTCGGCGGCGAACAGCATGAGTTGGCGGTCGGGATAGATTATGTCGCCGCGTTTGGTGACGACGCCCAGGCGGTCGCCGTCGCCATCGAAAGCGAGCCCGATTTCGCAGTCCGAATCGCGCAGCTTCGCGATCAGTTCGCGCAGGTTCTCCGGCACCGAGGGGTCGGGATGGTGGTTGGGAAAATGGCCGTCCACTTCACAGAACATCTCAGTGACCGTGCAGCCGAGGCGGCGATACAGTTCAGGTGCAGTGGCGCCGGCGACGCCGTTGCCGCAATCGATGGCAATTTTGAGCGGGCGCGCGAGTTTGATGTCGCCGGTAATGCGGTCGAGATATTGCGCCGAAATTTCTTCCTGGCGATAACTGCCGGCGCCGCTGGCAAGTTTGCCGTTATCGATGCGCGTGCGCAGCGCCTGGATCGCTTCGCCGGACAGGGTTTCGCCCGCCAGCACGATCTTCAGCCCGTTGTAGTCGGGGGGATTGTGCGATCCGGTCAGCATCACGCCCGACTGGGTGTCGAAGTGGTGGGCGGCGAAGTACAGCATGGGCGTCGCCACCTGTCCGACGTCGATAACATCGACGCCGGTCGCGCGCAGGCCTGTGGCAAGCGCTGCGGACAGTTCCGGTCCGGACAGGCGGCCATCGCGGCCGATGGCGATCACGCGCCGGCCGCGCTCTATCAGTTCGCTGCCGATTGCGCGGCCGATGGCACTGACTATCGCCGGCGTCAGCGTTTTGCCGACGATGCCGCGGATGTCGTAGGCCTTGAAGATTTCGGGGGGCAGGGTAATCATGCGCTGGCGCGTGGTTTCATCGACGCGAAATTATCTCACGGCAGGCGTGACGATTCCGTGAAGAAATTCAGCATGCGTTGCGGCAGCCAGTCGAGGCAGCCGGGGAACACGCCGGTGACGAAGCCGACGTGGCCGCCGGTTGCCGGAAATTCGGCAGTCACCTTGGCGGATAATTCGCCCGCCGCAGGCAACGCGGCGGCCGGCAAAAACGGGTCGTTGCGCGCGTTGATCATCAGCGTCGGCGCTGCGATATGGCGCAGCAGCGGCTTGGAACTTGCCCGCGTCCAGTAATCGTCGGTGTCGCGGTAGCCATGCAGCGGCGCGGTCACGATGTTGTCGAATTCGCGCAGTGTGCGCGAGTCCAGCATGCGTTCGCGATCGCACAATTCCGGGAACAGCGCCAGCTTGGCAAGCGTCTTGCGCCGCATGGTTGCCAGAAAGTTGCGCGTGTAAATCATGTTGAAACCGCGCCCCAGCGCGTCGCCCGACGCCATGAGGTCGACGGGCGCGGAAATCGACGCCGCCCCCGCGACGATTGCGTTCGCGGCATCGCGCTGCTCGCCGAGCCACTTCAACAACGCGTTTCCGCCCAGCGAGACGCCCGCTGCAAAGAGCTGGATTGATGGATTGTCCAGTTTGAGGCGCCGCAGGATCCAGTCGATTTCAGCGCTGTCCCCGGAGTGGTAGGCGCGCGGCAGGCGGTTGAGCTCGCCGCCGCAGCCGCGGAAATGGACGACGACGCCGCGCCAGCCCCGATCGCGCGTCGCCGCCATCAGCGCCGATGCATATTGGCTGTGCGAATTGCCTTCCAGTCCGTGAAACAGCACGACCAGCGGGTTCGCATCAGCCGCATTGCGGATCTGCGCCCAGTCGAGATCGATGAAGTCGCCGTCCGGTGTATTCCAGCGCTCTCGCCGATACGCAACGCGCGGGCGCGGTGCCAGCAGGGATGCATACAGCGTCTGCAGATGTCCGCCGGGCAGCCATGCCGGCGCGCGATAGGATGAAATCAATACGGGCCGCTGGAAAAATCGCGGCCGCGATAGGGAGGCGGAATCGGAGAGACGCGAGGCGATAGACGATAGACGGAAAACAGCAAGAGGGTGGGCCTCTCGTTTCTCGCCCGGCGTCTATCGGGTGTGTTCAGTCGCGGTACGACGGGTCGATTCTGTCGAGCTTGCGCAGCAGCGCAGGCCACTCGACGATGCCCCAGCGCCGGCGCACGCCCGGCTTGAATCCCGCATGAGTGTCTGTCAGCACTTTTCCGTCCGCCAGCGAGAGTTTGGTATTGCACTGCAAAGTCATGACCTGCAGCTGGCAGGTGCGCTCGAGGCGGAAGTGGTTGTTGAAGCATTCCGGGATGCTGGGCCCCGTAGTGAGCAGCCCATGATTGCGCAGTATCATCGCGTCGCGGTCGCCGAGGTCCTTGACCAGGCGCTCGCGCTCCTCCAGGTTCAGCGCGGGGCCTTCGTAGTCGTGGTAGGCGACGTCGCCGAAGCGCATGCCCGATTGCGCGATGTTGCTCATGAGGCCGCATTCCATCGCGGACACCGCCATGCCGGCCAGCGTGTGGGTGTGGATCACGCAATCGACGTCGTGGCGCGCCGCGTGCACCGCGCTGTGGATCACGTAGCCGGCCTGGTTGATGCCGTAGTCGGTGGCGTTGAAAATGATTTTGCCGTCGATGTCGATCTTGATCATGCTGGAGGCGGTCATCTCCTCGTACAGCATGCCGTAGGCGTTGATCAGGAACTGGTTGTCTGTCCCCGGCACGCGCGCCGAAATGTGGTTGGCGATCATCTCGGTCATACTGAATTCATGCATGAGCCGGTAGCAGGCGGCGAGATTGACGCGTGTTTCCCATTCTTCCTTGCTGACTTGTTCGCGCACCGATTGCTTTTTCGGGTTGATCTGGGTGACCGGCATGGCGTTTCTCCTCAGTTCACTGGAATTAAAAGATTAACAGCAGCGGCAGATGTTGGCCAGACTATTTGGCGCAGGCGCCCGCGCTATGGCCGGCCATTTTGC
>CANJHY010000055.1:0-25682 GCA_947474275.1 Betaproteobacteria bacterium | reverse complement strand
CCGGCCTGGAACTGCATGCCCATTTTGCGCCGCAGTTGATACAGCTCGTCGCGGCTCAATTCGTGCACGACGTGGCCGTCGACTTTGACGTAACCGCCGGCCGGCACCAATTGCCCGCCGATCAGCCGCATGAGCGTCGACTTGCCGCAGCCGCTGGAGCCCATGATGCCGACGACCTTGCCGCGCGGGATGGTCAGGTTGATGTCTTTGAGCAACGGCCGGTCGCCGTAAGCGAAACTCAGCTTGCTGATTTCAACGATATTTTCGGTTGGCATGGGGCATCAGCTCGAATTACGTGAGTCAAAAGCGTTCACCGCAAAGGACGCGAAGGACGCAAAGGAAAAGAGGAGCAGGCGAACAGCCCGAGAGGCAAAATAGAAATTAATGCCTGATGGTCTTGCGTGGGCTGTCTTTTTTTTTGTCACTAAACCTTTGCGTCCTTTGCGGTTCAAGATTTTCTGGTTTTCTGGAACAGAGCGGGCTTTTCATGAGTGGTGCCAGTTTACCACGCGGTATGTGACGACCCGCGCCGCAGGCGGAGCGACTCTCGATTGGCGCTAGGGCCGGGAGGCGAGCGCGCTGAAATCGAATTCGCCGCGCTCGTCGAACGGCACGCGCGTGCCGGACGCAATGCTCAGGCTGCCCCTGATGCGGTACTTGAACACCGGCTTCTCACCCTGCCGCAGGCGCCCGAATTGCCGCAGCAATCCGCCCAGCGTGCTGACCGCCTCGACCTGCATGAAGCCGGAGCCGTAACGCGGAACCAGGACCGTCTGGTTGCCGACGCCCTTGGCGAATGGCTGATCGTTGACCTCGAGATCGAACGCGATGCCGTCGACCCTGAACTCATCGGGATTGGGATTCTGGATGCGCAAGCGCAAATCGAACTGCTGTTCGAAAATGCCGGCATTGGCGATGCCGAAATCGGACAGCGTCACCGACGGCGGCTGTGCGCCGGGCGGCAGGCCCGAGCATCCCGTCAACGCCGCGGCAACCGCCAATACCGCGGCCGCGACCAAGGGAAATCCGGTGTTTCCGCGAGTCCCGCAGCTCATCGTCGCTCCTTTTCGGCGAGCGCCCTCACCATCAGCGCCTCAGCAGCCATAACGCGCACGGCAGCCAAAAGGCATACATGGATTTTGCGCGCGTGCGCAGATATGGCTTAATACGCACTTCCTCATTTTCGGGCAACTTCATGGCCCCGCACCGCACCTACCGCTTTTATGAATTCGTGATGGTGGCTTTCGTCACCGTGCTGGTGTGTTCCAACCTGATCGGTCCGGCAAAAATAGCGCAGGTCGACTGGCCGCTGATCGGCACGCTGACGTTCGGCGCCGGCGTGCTGTTTTTTCCGATTTCGTACGTGTTCGGCGACATCCTGACCGAAGTCTACGGCTACGCGCGTTCACGGCGCGTGATCTGGACCGGCTTCGCGGCGCTCGCATTCGCCGCTTTCATGGCATGGGTCATCGTCAAGCTGCCGCCGGCCCCGTTCTGGGACAACCAGGGCGCCTATGAAATCGCCTTCGGCTCGACATGGCGCATTGCGCTTGCCTCGCTGATTGCGTTCGTATGCGGCGAATTCGTCAATTCGTACGTACTCGCCAAAATGAAAATCCGCACTGCCGGGCGCTGGCTGTGGATGCGCACCATAGGCTCGACGATATTCGGCGAAGGCGTAGATTCGCTGCTGTTTTACCCGCTCGCGTTTTACGACAGTGGAATTATTCCCAACGAAAAACTGCCGCTGGTAATGATGTCGCAGTTCGTCTTCAAGGTCGGCGTCGAGATTCTCTTTACACCGATGACGTACAAGATCGTCGGCTGGCTGAAGCGCGCCGAGAATGAGGACTACTACGACCGCAACACCGATTTCAATCCTTTCACGCTGAAAACCTGACGCGCGCGCGGACCCGGCGGTGGCGATACGTTACAATCGCCGCTTCCGGTTAATATCGCAATATGACTTCCGCTACTCTCAAAAACTGGCGCACGCCGGCCATCATCCTGATCTGCGGCGGCATGGCGCTCACCATCGCGCTCGGCACGCGCCACACTTTCGGCCTTTTTCTGCAGCCGATGAGCGCCGACCTCGGCTGGGGACGGCAGACTTTCTCGTTCGCTATTGCGATCCAGAACCTGGTCTACGGACTCGCGCAGCCGATCACCGGGATGATCGCGGACAAATACGGCGCCGGCCGCGTGATGGCATCGGGCGCGGTCTTCTATGCAATCGGCCTGCTGTTGATGGCGTTTTCCACCAGCGGCCTAGAATTCGGCCTCAGCGCGGGCATCGTGGTCGGCATCGCACTGTCATGCAGCGGCTTCAGCATCGTCTACGGCGTAATCGGCCGCGCCTTCCCGCCAGAAAAACGCAGCGTGGCGTTGGGCATTACCGGCGCCGCCGGTTCGTTCGGCCAGTTCGTGATGCTGCCATACGGCCAGACGCTCATCAGCAATATCGGCTGGCACTCCGCGATGATCACGCTCGCGCTCACGATCCTTTTGATCCTGCCGCTGTCGGCCGCGCTGGTTGAAAAACGCACGGAGCCTGCGCCCGGACAATTCAAGCAGTCGATACCGGAAGCGCTGCGCGAAGCGCTGGGCCACGGCGGCTACTGGCTGCTGTGCATCGCCTATACCGTGTGCGGTTTCCAGCTGATGTTCATCTCCATCCACTTTCCGGCCTATATGGTCGATCAGCACATGTCGCCGGAAACCGGCATGATTGCGCTGGCGATGATCGGGCTCTTCAATATATTCGGCAGCTACTTCTGGGGCTGGCTGGGCGGGCGTTATACCAAGAAGTATTTGCTGAGCATCCTCTACTTCACGCGCGCCGTCGGCATCGCGATATTCATCGCGCTGCCGATTTCGCCGTTGACTGTCTATATGTTCGGCGCGGTGATCGGCTTTTTGTGGCTGGGCACGGTGCCGCTCACCAGCGGCCTGATCGCGCAGATTTTCGGCGTGCGCTATTTGTCAACGCTGTCCGGCATCGCCTTCCTGTTTCACCAGATCGGCAGCTTCTTCGGCGTCGGCATCGCGGGTTATCTGTTCGACGCGACCGGCTCGTACCGCCTGATGTGGATGCTGACCATCGGCATGGGGGTAGTGGCTGCCATCCTCAACTTCCCGATCAACGACCGCCAGATCGCGCGCAAGAATCCGGCGCCGGCTACAGTCTGAGCGCGGCGATCCCGCACACCACCAGCACGGCGCCGACTATCCTCAGCGCGCCGAAACTTTCGCGCAGGAACGCCGCGCCTATCAGCGCCGCGAATATCACCGAAGTCTCGCGCAGCGCGGAAACTGCCGCGATCGGCGCGCGCGTCATCGCCCACAGCACGGTGCCGTACGCGCACACCGTAAGCAGGCCGCCGAAGGTGCATGCCAGCCAACGCTTCTGGAAATGTTGCCAAACGCCGCCGCCGTGGCGCGCGATCGCAATCGCGAGTATCGGCAAAGGATCGAGCAGAAACAACCACAGGCAATAGCTGAGCGGATTCGCCGACAGCCGCGTGCCGAACCCGTCAACGAGCGTATAGGCGGCGATGATTGCTGCATTGGCAAGCGCGAACGACGAGCTCTTCAGAAAATCTTTTTTGTTTCCCGCACCCAGCCAGAAGGGCAGCAGGATACCGGTGCTGATCAATGCCACGCCTGCCCACATCGAGACCGTCAGCTGGTCGTTGAGCAGAATGACGCCGAACAATGCGACCAGCAGCGGCGCGACGCCGCGCATCAACGGATAAGCGTGCGACAGGTCGGCCCTGTTATACGCCCCTACCAGCGCCATGAAATACAGGAAGTGGAGCAGTAACGAAGCCGCCAGCCACGGCCACGCCTCGCGTTCCGGGACCGGCAAAAAAGGCAGCACCAGCGCGCACGCGGCGCCACCCGCCACCGCCATCGCCGTGATGTCGAGCAACTTGTTGGCGGCCGACTTGGCGATCGCATTCCACGACGCGTGCATCAGCGCCGCCAGCAGCACGAGCAGCGTGACGTCGAGCGGGAGACTCATTGCGAAGCGGTGCGGCGCTTCAATGCATCACGCCCGGACAGACTCCGCTGAGCAAGCCGCCGCAATCTCAAGATAATGATCGAGATTGGGAGTTTTGCATCCTGCCACTTTCGCGAGGTCATCCCAGCGCCGCAGTTTGACCGCGTCCTGCGCATACGGCCGGGCGATGAAGCTCGCCGCGTCTTCCGCACCATAGATTCCGCCCTGCAATTCGAGACTGCGCTTCGAATCCGGCGACAACGTCTCCCAATAGCCGCTCTCGGCCGCGCACAGGTAGCGCTTGGCATCGACATGCAGGCGGATGGGGGTCCGCACTGCTTCAGGGAAAATCGCCTTGAGCACGCTCGCCGCGTGATACTGATGCTTGTCATCCACGCCGCGCAAGGTGGGCGTCGCCCCCATGTCGTTCGACATATGTCCCAAGTCATGCACCAGGCAAGCGGTGATCAATTCGGCGCTGGCACCGGATTGCTCCGCGAATTGGGCGCACTGCAGCGCGTGCTCCAGTTGCGATACGGACTCGCCGCTGTATTGGCACCCCCCGTTCAGCTCGAACAGCGCGCGAATCTCCGGAAATGTAATCATGCCCGCCTCATGTCCACGGTAACGAGTAGGTTTTGACATTGCTGAAACTCTTCATTGCTTCCTGCACGCCTTCCTTGTAGCCGAGGCCCGAATCCTTGATGCCGCCGAACGGCGTGAGCTCGATGCGGTAACCCGGCACCTCGCGCACGTTGACCGTGCCGACATGCAGCTCGGACACGAAGCGCGTGATGTAATCGAGACGGTTGGTGCACACACCCGAAGACAACCCGTACGCGGTGGAATTCGAAATGCGGATGGCGTCGTTGATGTCCTTGAAGCGGATGATAGGCGACACCGGCCCGAAGGTTTCGTATTTGACGAGCGGCATATCCGGCTGCACCTGGTCGACCACCGTCGGCGAATACAGCGCGCCGCGGCGGATATTGCCGACCAGCAATTTGGCGCCAGCTTTCACTGCCTCATTGACTTTGTCTTCGAAAGACTTCGCCGCCGGTTCGTCTATCACTGTGCCCATATCAACTTTGCCGTCCATGGGATCGCCGTAAGCCCACGCTTTGGTTTTGGCGACCACCAGCTCGACGAACTGGTCGGCGACTTTTTCGTGCACCAGCATGCGCTTGACCGCCGTGCAGCGCTGGCCGGAATTCTTGTAAGAGCCGGCGACCGCCAGCGATGCGGCCTCTTCGATGTCGGCATCTTCCATCACGATCAGCGGGTCGTTACCGCCAAGTTCGAGCACCATGCGCTTGTAGCCCGCCTTCGACGCGATGTATTTGCCGATCGGCACGCCGCCCGTAAACGTAATCAGGTCGACGTCTGGATTGGTCAGCATTTCGTCGGCGATTTCTTGCGGGTCACCGGTCACGACCTGGTACATCTCGGGCGGCAGGCCGGCTTCGTAAAGAATGTCGGCGAGCACGATGGCCGACAACGGCGTTTTCTCGGTCGGCTTCAGCACCATGCGGTTATTGGTCGCGATGGACGGCGCCACCTTGTGCGCGACCTGGTTCAACGGATGGTTGAACGGCGTGATCGCGCTGATCGCACCCAGCAACGGATCGCGCTGGGTATAGACGCGGCGCTTCTTGCCGTGCGGCGTCAGGTCGCACGAAAACACCTGGCCGTCGTCGATCAGCGTCTGGCCCGCTGCGAAATTCATCACGTCGCACGCGCGGCCGACTTCGTAGAGCGAATCCTTTTTGCAGATGCCGCACTCCGACGTGATCAGGTCGGATAGTTCATCGGTGCGCGCACGCATCAGTTCGGCCGCGCGATTAAGAATATTGGCGCGCTCATAGCGCGTCAGCTTTGCCTTGTAGCCCTTGGCAATGGCGAACGCGCGCTTGATGTCGTCGAGTGTCGCCTTCGGCACCGTCGCGATGACCTGCTCCGTAAACGGATTAAAGACCTCGATCACGCGGTCGCGCACGACTTTCTCGCCGCCGATGCGCATGCCTTCGTACCTGACGTCGGAACCTTGTTTGCGTTGCGCTGAAGTAGCCATGGCGATGTCCTTACTGAAGACGCTTATTGCAAATGATTGAGCGCGATGTCGAAAATATCGAAATTGCGCAGACGCCGCGAGGTGTCCACGCCATTCGCGGGGCGGTTGAACAACAGCGGCACGGTCTGCTCGGAAATTCCGCCATGCGAGCGCAGCGGCACGGTGAGCCCCGACAGGTCGTGCCGCTCGCGGCTGGTGCCGAGCACGGTCAGGCGTTCCGACACGATGATGATATCGCCCATGCGGTCCGCGGGCAGTTCGAATCGGCGGCAACCGCGGGCCCGGTCGTAAACCACTTCAATGCCGGGCAGCGCTGCGAGCTGCGAAATAATTTCATCGACTCTTGCGTCGGGCGGCAGATACGCCGTTGCGAACGAGCCGAGCGCGCCGTGATGCACTACGTACGGGTCGGTGATCGGCAGGATCACCCGTGCTACGTCTTTCCCCAACCACTGGTCGAGCACGTCCTGCAGGTAGATGACGTTGGGATCGCCCTTCGCGTCGGTCTTGGCGTTCATGCCGTGATCGGCCGTGAGCGCAATGGTCGCACCGAGCTGGTCGAGCTTTTTCAGGTAGCCGTCCATCATCGCGTAAAAAGCGTTGGCGCCGGGCGTGCCGGGCGCGTCCTTGTGCTGAACGTAGTCGGTGGTCGACAAGTACGTGAGGTCCGGCTTATGGGTCTCGAGCAGCTTGACGCCGGCCGCGAACACGAACTCCGACAATTGCGCGCTGTATACCGAAGGCAGCGGCAGCCCGACAAATCCCAACCCGTCTTTGATGCCGTTCCCGGACTCAGTCGTCTCGTTGGCTTTTTCGGCCGAAAAGCAGATGCCGCCTTTCATCTGGTGGCCCAGCAGTGTCCTCAGCTTGTCCTTGGCGGTGACTACCGCGACCTTGGCGCCGGCCTGGGAAAATTTCGCCAGTATCGTTTCCGCGCGCAAATACTGCGGGTCATTCATCATGACTTCCTTGCCGGCATCGCGATCGTAAAAATAATTGCCGCAGATGCCGTGCACGGCCGGCGATGCGCCGGTGACTATCGACAGGTTGTTGGGGTTGGTGAAGCTCGGCACCACGGAATCGGCGAGAAAAGACGCGCCTTTGTTGCACAGCTCCCGCAAATAAGGCGCGACGCCCGCCTGCATCGCCTGCGTGATGTAGTCTGGCTCGCAGCCATCGATGCACACCACCACCAGCGGGCGGTCCATCCAGCGATAAGTGCGGCCGTTGACCGTCAAAGATGCATGTCCGGCATTCATTTTGTTTTCCTGTGCGTGGTTACGCTCTTGCGTTTGGAAGTCGGCAGGACATCGGCCGACGGCGCATGCGACGCGCGCACACGTTCGCGGCTCGCCATGACGTGGTCGTACAGCAACTGGCCCGCAAGGTCGGGCTCGCGCGCGGCGATCGCATCGACGATCTGCCTGTGCTCGCGCGTCGACGCCGGCAGGCGGTCGCGCTGCGCCAGCGTGTGGCGGCGGAACAGATTCAGTTCGTTGACCAGACGCCGGTAGGTATGCAGCATTTTGCGGTTGCCCGCGAATTCAATCAGCGCGTCGTGGAATCGCAGGTTGAGCGGATGGTAGGCATCGAGGTCGTTGCGCACGCTGGCTTTTTCCATGCGCTCGATCAGGACACCCAGTTCTTTCAGCTGCGCGGGCTCGATTTGCGCCGCGAGCTTGCGTCCGGCCAGCTGGTCGAGCGTGGCGCGCAGCTCGTAAATTTCCTCCGCTTCTTCGAGCGGGATCTGGCGCACGAAGACGCCACGGTTTTTCTCGACCTGCACCAGCCCCGTCTGCTCGAGTCCGCGCAGCGCTTCGCGCACGGGGCCGCGCGATACGCCCAGTTTCAGGGCGATGGTGTTTTCGGAAAGTTTGGCGCCGGCGCCGAGCTCGCCGCCGACGATCATGCGCTCGATTTCCTTCTGCACCAGCATCGTCAACGACTGGTTTTGCAGGATATCCAGCGCACTGTTTTGTTGCGCTTGAGTGTTTTCGCTGTGCATGGCTTGACATTGTAAGTCGGTGTTTGTAGATTGTCTACAATCTGGACTTTAGAAGTTGCCGCCGCTTACCCGATGAATGGCTCGTTTTCCAACGACAAACTCGCCCGGCTCGTCGGGCAACAGCTCGCGGCGGTTTCGACCGGCTGGAGCGTTGGCGTGCCGGGCGCGCTGGCTGAATTCCATCGCGGCGAAACCGCACCCTGCGTCAGTACCGGGAGCAGTGTCGTGACCGCGGGCGGCGCTTTGCGGCTGGAGCCTGCCGACGACGCACGCGGAATCGCTTATGAAATGCTCTCCAAGCAGTCCGACCTGTGGCGACACGGCATCGTGCTGTACCTGCCTGCCGACAAAAGCGCGATGAACGCCCGCACCGTGATGACCGAACTCGGGACTGGGATTCATTTTCTTTTTTAATCATCCCGCGAACCCGCTCAATGTCATTTACCACACGATGGCGATTCTCGTGATTTCGACTATCGTCTATTACTATTCATCGAGCCACCTGACCGCGCTCACCGCTTTGAAGCGGATCGACACCGAGTTCGAAGCCGTCTCTGCTTCTCTGAAAGTACCTTTCTTCAAGACCTTCTTTATCGTGACGGTGCCAGTGTGCCTGCCGGCAATACTCGAAATCAGCCGCTATTTCTTCGTCAATGCGATGACAACGATCTCGGCGGTAGTATTCCTGTATGCGCCCGACACCATGCTGGCGGCGATTGCCATACTTAATCTCAACGAAGCCGGCGAAATCGGCCCCGCGACCGCGATGGCGACCCTGATAGTGATCACGTCGTCGGTTGCTTGCCTGATTTATTATCTGCTCAACCGTTTTCTGGAAATAAAGACTCAGGCCTGGCGCAGGCCGGCGACGCCGAATTGACCTGAATTCGGTAATTGAACCGGAAAATGGAGAGACTGTTTCGCCGCAAAGGCGCAAAGGCGCAAAGACGCAAAGATTCCGCCAAGATATTATTCATTTGAACTCGTCATCCATGCAGCGATCAGATCGTATCCGCAACATTCATTTGCAGAGTTGATTGACTTTGCGCTTTCTTGGCGCCTTTGCGACTTTGCGGTTCCAACTGTTTTTTATAGTATAAATAGTCAAGGAAAAGCATCATGACCTCAAAAGACCCGATACTGCTCACCCCAGGATCGCTGACGACGACGCTGCAGACCAAGCAGGCGCAATTGCGCGACTTCGGCTCGCGCGACATCGCATTCATCGAAATGACCGCCGGCCTGATTACCCAGCTGAATAACATCGTGCATGGCGGCGACGATCACGCCTGCGTACTGATGCAGGGCAGCGGCACTTTTTCGGTTGAGGCCGCACTCGGCACGCTGATTCCACGCAACGGCCACGTGCTGGTATGCATTAATGGCGAATACGGCAAGCGCATTGCGAAAATCTGCGAAATCATCCAGCGCAAGCACAAGATATTGCAGACGGGCGAAGACCAGCCGACTACCGCCAGGATGCTCGACGAAGCGCTTGCTGCCGATCCGTCGCTGACGCATGTCTCGATTGTCCATTGCGAAACCAGCACCGGCATCCTGAACCCGCTCGAGGAAATCGCCGCCGTCGTGGCCAAACACAAACGCGGACTTTTCATAGATGCCATGAGCTCGTTCGGCGCCATCGACATCGACGCCCGCAAAATCCGCTTCGACGGCGTGGTCGCGGCATCGGGCAAATGCCTCGAAAGCGTGCCCGGCATGGGATTTGCGATCCTGCGCAAGGCCGCACTCGAACAATGCAAGGGCAACTGCCATTCGCTGTCGCTCGACCTCTACGACCAGTGGCAGGCGTATATGCGTACGAAACAGTGGCGCTTTACACCGCCAACCACCGTGGTGGCCGCACTGGCCGAAGCGCTCAAACAGTTCCAGGCGCAGGGCGGCGTTGCCAGCCGCGCCGCACGCTACCGCAAGAATTGCGAAACGCTGCTCGACGGCATGGAGAAGCTCGGCTTCGTGTCTTTCCTGCCGCGCGCCATCCAGGCACCCATCATCACGACCTGGCACGCGCCGGCCGACCCCAAGTACAACTTCAACGTGTTCTACGACAAGGTGCGCGAGCGCGGCTTTACGCTCTATCCCGGCAAGCTCACGCAGGTCGAAACGTTTCGCGTCGGCTGTATAGGCGCAATCGGTGATACCGAGATGAAGCAGGCGGTGGATGCCATTGCGGTCATCGTCAAGGAAATGGGCATCACGCAGCTTAAACCCGCCGCGAAAGCGCGCTCTGCCGTCTGACACATCATCATGGCCGTGCCAACGCAACGCAAAACCAACGCCATCGCCGCCGCCGATTATCTCGCGCCGGACGTGCCGGGCGAGTTGCCGTGGCACGAGGTGCCGCTCGTGCGCGCGACTCCAGAGTCACTCAAAGGCTACGGCAAGCTCGTCGACGACAGTCACGACTATCCAATCGAAATCGTCACCTGGCCGGTCGCGGGCTGGCGGCAATGCGATCCCGGCACCGGCAACGAAGGCGGGACCACGCATGGGCAGTTCGACTTCTGGTGGGAAGGCGACGTGCTGTTCGGTAAGAATCAGGCGGTCGGCTCGCACTATTTGCTGGGCTGGTCGAAAAATCCCGCCGCTGCGATACGGACGGGGAAATCGGAGCACTCGCGCGTATTGCTGTGGCACGCGAACTATCATCCCGACGGCGGACAATTGTTTTTCCCGTTGAACGGTGAGGCTTTCGTATGTCCGCTCGCATTGCCGGGCGATGACGTGAAACCCGCCGACTTTGTCGCGTTTTATGTAGATGCCGGCAAAGGCCTCTACATTCATCCCAACGTCTGGCACGAAGCGGTGTTCCCGCTCGCCGAGCGTGCGGGCTTCTATGACGAACAGGGCAAGGTGCATGCGCGCGTAAGCTGCAACCTCGCCGCCGAGTTCGGCGTATTCTTGTCGGTGCCGCTTGCCGCGCCCAAGTAATACCTCCGCTGTGCGGGGGGGCCGTTCGTGGTGAGGTATCGAACCATGTACGGCCCTTAACCCTTCGATACCTCAGTGTGAACGGTTAGAGCCGCAAGCGACAAGCTGACAGCCGGCGCGTAAGATGTCGCCTGCGCCGGCGGCAATCCATGCTGCGGCGCATACCAATGGAGCACTGATGGCTGCACAAGCCGAAATCACCAACATGGCGCTGTTCTGCGACTTCGAGAACGTAGCCCTCGGCGTCGCGGACGCCAAGTATGCAAAATTCGACATCGACAAGGTGCTCGAACGCCTGCTGCTCAAAGGCAGCATCGTGGTCAAGAAAGCGTATTGCGACTGGGACCGCTACAAAAGCTTCAAGGGCGCGATGCACGAAGCGTCGTTCGAGCTGATCGAAATCCCCCACGTGCGCATGTCAGGCAAGAATTCCGCCGACATCCGCATGGTGGTCGATGCGCTCGACCTCTGCTACACCAAATCGCACGTCGACGCTTTCGTCATCATCAGCGGCGACTCCGACTTCTCACCGCTGGTCTCCAAGCTGCGCGAAAACAACAAAACGGTGATCGGCGTCGGTGTCAAGAACTCGACCTCAGACCTGCTGATCGCGAACTGCGACGAATTTATTTTCTACGATGATCTCGTCCGCGAGAAACCCGTGCGCAAGCGTGCAGCGCCAAAAAAAGCGGCACCAAAATCTGAAGCGAACGCAGCAGCGCCCGCCGATGCGCCGAAAAAATCCGAAGAAGACAAACAGCAGGAAGCGCTCGACCTCATACTCGAAACCATAGACGCGCTCGGCACCGAACGCGGCGCCGACGAGAAGATCTGGGGATCCATGGTCAAGCAGGCGCTGAAACGCCGCAAGCCGGGTTTCAACGAGGCATATTACGGCTTCCGCTCATTCAACGCCCTGCTGGAAGAAGCGCAGGCCAAGCACTTGTTGAAGCTCGAGCGCGATGAGAAATCCGGCGGCTACATCATCCACATGCTGGCGCAGGAGGACTGAGCGCCGCGCAAGTCCTGTAGGGTGGGCAACTTGTAGCCCACGCAGCAAATGCCTTAGATCCAACCCTGAAAAGCAAGCAGCTTCCAAAATGTTTGCTCGCCAGCGGCGAAACGTGAGTTCATTTCTTCGGCGTGGGCAACAAGTTGCCCACCCTACCCGACCGCAGCCTTGACACATGTATCGCATAGCGATACACTGCATCATGATCAAGACGTTCCGCCACAAAGGGCTTGAGCGGTTTTTCCGTGACGGGTCAAAGGCCGGCATACAGCCAGCACACGCGAAGAGGCTGCGACTTCAGCTTGGACGTCTTGACTCCGCCAAAAGCGCTGACGATATGAACTTGCCGGGCTGGAAGTGGCACAGGCTGACGGGTGATCTCCAAGGGTATTGGAGCGTATGGGTGGACAAGAACTGGCGACTGACTTTCGCCTTTGAGGGCATCGATGCGGTGCTCGTGAACTACCAGGACTATCACTGAGGACGACGCCATGAAGACGCGCATGTTTAACCCGCCGCACCCCGGCGAATTGCTGCAGGACACTGTGCTCGCGGAAGGCCGGATTTCGGTCACCGAATTCGCGAAGAAGCTCGGCGTGTCGCGCGTGGCGCTGTCACGCGTAGTGAACTCGCGGGCAGCCGTCAGCGCGGACCTCGCTCTGCGCCTGGCGGCAGCGCTTGGGGGCTCGGCGGAATCATGGCTGCAAATGCAGGCCGCCTACGATCTCTGGCACGCCGCGAAAAAGCGCCGGCCCAAAGTGCATCCGCTCAAATTGGCAGCCTGAGCCCCGATCTGCTGGTTCTTCGGCGTGGGCAACAAGTTGCCCACCCTACCTGAATCACTACCGCGTAACCGCGGCTTTACTTCTCCATCTTCAGACTCGCTTCCTTCACCAGCCGCTTCCACTTCGCGATTTCGGACTTGATGTGCGCGGTGAACTGCGCGGGCGAGCTGCCGACGGGAATCGAGCCGTCGCCCGCGAGGCGCGCGGCCGTCTCGGGCTGCTGCAAACCTTCAATCATGGCGTCGCTCAATTTCTTCACGATTGACTGCGGCACCCTGGCAGACGTAATCACGCCGTACCACTGGTCGACTTCGTAGCCGGGCACGCCGGCTTCGGCGACGGTCGGCAGATCGATGGACGGCGAGCGCTTGGCTGCGGTGATGGCGATACCGCGCAGCCGTCCAGCCTGCATCTGCGGGCGCGTGCCGATCAAGGATCCGTAGCCGACCTGGACTTCGCCCGCCATCATCGCGGGTATGACCGCGGCCGTTCCCTTGTAGGGGATATGAATGATCTTGATACCGGCCAGGTGATTCAGCATTTCGCCGGCAAAGTGCTGCAGCGTGTTGTTGCCCGACGAACCAAAGTTGAGCTTGCCGGGATTCGCCTTGGTGTAAGTAATCAGTTCCGCGACCGATTTCGCCGGTATCGACGGATGTATGTACAGGACGTAGAACAACGACGTGGCCTGGGTGATGCCCTGCAGGTCTTTTTCCAGGTTGTACGGCAGCGTGGAATTGGTCGCCGAATTGACCGAATTCGACGCCGAAATCAGGCAGATCGTATAGCCGTCCGGGATCGCCTTGGCGGCGAAATCGACGCCGATGGCGCCGCCCGCGCCGGTACGATTGTCGGCGACCACCTGCTGCCCCCACTTTTCGTTGAGCTTCTGCGCGAGCGTGCGCGCCGTCAAATCGGTGCCCGCCCCCGGCGAGAACGGCACGATAAAGCGGATCGGCTTGCTCGGATAGTTAGCGGCGGGATCGGTCTGTGCCGCGTGCAGCGATACGGCAGCGACCGCAAGGACACCGGCAATCGTAAATAATCTGGCTATGTGTTTGATGATGGCTGTCTCCTCGGTCCAGTTGTCCCCTGTTGCCGCCGGTTCTGTTGTCTGAGGCGCCTATTTTAATCGTTCGAGAAAACTCAGCATGACCAGGCTCGCATCCAGCGTCATTTCACCGCCGCCGAGTATCGCGTTTAACACCGCTACCGGCACGCGGCGAAACTCCGCGACTTCACCGTCTTCGTTATGCGGCTGAAATTCACGCGGCAGTTCAAGGTCGAAAATGAAAATCGTTTCCGACTGCACGCCCTCAGGCACCTCCCGCAGCAGGCTGATGGATCCCGCCGCCACGGCATTGCGCGCCAGCGTGTCGGGTATGCCCGCTTCCTCCATCGCTTCCCTGATGATCGTCTGCGCGGGTGGAACGCCGGCCGACATGCCACCGCCGACCAGGTTGTCGAGCATGCCCGGATCGATCGGCTTGGTCGCCGCGCGGCGTGCGAGCCACATCTCGCATGCGGCGCCGGCACCGCAATAGCCGTTAACATGCGCCGCATAAGTCGTCGTGCCGAAAAAACGCGCGGCGGCACGCTCGATATGAAACAGCGGCGGCGCATCGAATGCCGTAACGACGGCATAGCGCTCGTTGCGCCAACCGGTGATGGCGCCTTCCTTGTGCAGAATCTCGACCACGCCGTCGATTGCCGCGGTACGGGCCGCCGGGCTATCGAGCGTCGCAGCGAGATGCGCGCCCGCCGCATCACGCCAGAAAATCTCCGGCCATGCCATCAGCCGTTGCGCATGCGCCTTGCGCAGCCAGCCGATGCGGGCGCCTAAACACAAGAATGGCACATGCGCCGCCTCGTCGAACCGGCACGCGGCGCGCCGCAGGTCAGCGATTCCGCGGCCGGGCATCGAACTAGTCTGCGGTCATTTGCTTGTGCAGCTTGACCGGCGCCGCGCGCGCCCGCACTTTCAGGTTGAGGACTTCCACCGCGACGGAAAACGCCATCGCAAAGTAGATATAGCCTTTCGGCACGTGGAAACCGAACCCCTCCGCCACCAGCGCCATGCCGACCATGATCAGGAACGACAGCGCCAGCATCTTGATGGTTGGATTGCGGTCGACGAAGTCGCCGATCGCCTTCGCCGCAAACATCATTACCAGAACTGCGATCATGATCGCAGTGATCATCACCGCTACTTCGTCCACCATCCCGACCGCGGTGATCACCGAATCAACCGAGAACACGATGTCGATGATCGCGATCTGGATCAGCACTGAACCGAATGTCGCCTGTGCCGCCGCCGCACCGTGGCCGTCCATCACTCCTTCCAGCGAGTTGTGGATCTCGTGCACGCTCTTCCACAGCAGGAAGAGGCCGCCGCCGATCAAAATGATGTCGCGCCATGACACCTCATGCGCGGCCACCGTAAACAACGCCGACGTCAGCGACATGATCCACGCCAACGACAGCAACAGCAGGACGCGGGTGCCCATCGCCAGACCCAGCCCGATCAGGCGCGCGCGATTGCGTTGCGCCTCCGGTAGGCGGCCCACCAGGATGGAAATGAATATGATGTTGTCCACGCCCAACACTATTTCGAGTGCGGTCAAAGTCGCCAGCGCAATCCAGGCCTGTGGGTCGGCAAGCAATTCCATGTGTATTCTCCGGTGTTGCGGCGAAAGCCGCGATAGGCAAACGGTTAAACGTTACGCATATGCCACGCCTTCGGGCGCAGAAAAGTCTGTATGCCGTAAGTCGAAAGCGTCAGCCCGACGCCGGAATGCTTGAGCCCCGACCATGGCAGGCGCGGGCTCACGCGGTCGCAGCAGTTCCAGTATACCGAGCCGGATTTTATTTGCGCCAGAATTTTCTCGGCGCGGCCGCGGGCGGATGTATAAACGCCGGCGGTGAGGCCGTAGGCCGTATCGTTCATCAGCCTGACCGCCTCAAAGTCATCCTTCACCTTCTGGATACCGATGACAGGCCCGAAACTCTCCTCGCGCATGAGTTCCATGCGGTGATCGACGTCGCTCAATACCGTCGGCGCGAAGTAATGCCCTTTGCGTGTCAGCGGCTTGCCGCCCAGCAGGAGGCTGGCACCCTTTTCCCTGGCATCCGCGACCTGGCGCTTCAAGACCGCCAGCTGGGCTTTGCGCGTCAGCGGGCCGATATAAGTCGTGTCGTCGCGCGGGTCGCCGATTTTGAAGCCGCGCACGGTGGCGACAAACGCATCGACGAAATCGACATGGATGCTCTCGTGCACATATATGCGCTCGACCGCGCAGCAGCTTTGCCCGGTGTTGTAGAACGCACCGTCGGCCGTTGATGCGGCGGCGGCTTTCACGTCCGCGTCCTCGCACACGTAGATCGGGTCTTTGCCGCCGAGCTCCAGTTGCACCTTGATCATGCGCTTGGCGGCGGCCGCCGCGATCTTGCGGCCGGTCGCATACGACCCGGTGAAGAATATGCCGTCGACCGGCTGGCGCGCGAGCGACGCGCCGATTTCCCCGCCGCCCACCACCACCACAAACACGTCCTGCGGGACGCCTGAAGCGTGCAGCATTTTTGCGATCTCGCGCCCGGTGAGCGTCGCGAACTCGGAAGGCTTGTACAGCACTGTGTTGCCCGTCAGCAATGCCGGCACGAACACATTGGCGCCGACGAAATACGGATAGTTCCACGCCGAAATGTTGGCGACAACACCGAGCGGCTCGTAGGCTATTTTCTCCTCGAGCCCGCGGTCGGCGAACACGACTTCATCCTTGAGGACCTTCGCCGCGTTGTTGATGAAAAAATCGATGCGACCGAGCACACCGTTCAGTTCGTTGCGCGACTGCGCGATCGGCTTGCCGACTTCGCTGGTGAGGATTTTCGCCAGCTCGTCGTGCCGCGCGCGGACCTGTTCGCGAAAGCGCCTCATGATATCAATGCGCTTGGTGGCCGTCCGCTGCGCCCACGCCGGCTGTGCCGCGCGCGCTGCCTGGTATTTTTGCTTTACACCAACAACAGTATCGGCCGCCACTTTCGCGATCAGCGCATTGGTGGCCGGGTTCAGAATTTTCAGCATGATTGTGGTTGTTCCAGTGTGCTTTGAGTGAAGCCTGAAACTAACTGCGTCGTTCCCGCGCAGGCGGGAACCCAGGACATCCAAATGCCTCTGGTTGCCCGCCTGCGCGGGCATGACGAGCAACGGCAAGATCTTTATGCACGTTTACGCACGGCATTCAGAAATTCTTCGAGTATGGGCGCGGGGCTCAGCACCGTTTCATCCGACGGATGCAGGAATTCTGGATGCCACTGCACGCCGAACACGTAACCGCGCCCCTGCCAGCGAATGGCTTCGATCACGCGGTCGGGTTCCGAGTACGCTTCGACAGTGAGTTCGCGCCCCAGCGTCTTGATCGACTGGTGGTGTATGGAGTTCACCTTGCCGGTGCGCGCGTCGGGATACAGCCGCGCGAGACCGGATTCGGGTTCGATGCTGATCTCGTGAAAATTCTGCTCGTATGCGTTGAGCGCGCGGTGCCCGATGGTGCCCGGCAACTGGCTGTTGATGTCCTGGTGCAGCGTGCCGCCGAACGCCACGTTGATGAGCTGCGCGCCGCGGCACACGCCGAGCACCGGCTTGTCGGCCTCGATGAACTCATGCAGCACTTCCATTTCGTAGATATCGCGCACGCGGTCGCCCGCCCATTCCGGTTGCAGCGGCTCCTCGCCGTAGGTCTCGGGGGCGAGGTCGGCTCCGCCCTGCAGCACCAGCGCGTCGAGGTGTTTCGCATAATCGGAGAGGCGGATATTGCTGCGATGAATGATGCCGTCCTTGTCGACCGACGGAATCATGAACACGAGCACGTCGCGCGACATCACCCAGTGTGCCATCGACTGCTCGAGATACTGCAGGGTCTTGCTCTGCACGCCTATGCTCGATGGCTCGGGATGAAAAAAGCGCGCCGAAACGCCGATTTTAAGTGTGTGCTTGCGCATGCTCACATCGCTTCGGTAAATAGACGCTCGAAATCACCGCGCGTGCACGGCCGCGGATTGGTCTGGTGGCAGATATCGTCGACCGCGACATCCAGCAAATTCGGCAGATGTTCTTTAGACACTTTTACGGCGCCAAGTCTCGCCGGGATACCGACTTCGCATTTAAGCGCGGTCAGCCAATCGACAAACGCATCCGCGCTCGCCTCCCTGGAGCCGCGCGCAACACCTACCGCCTCGGCCATGATGGCGAAGCGTTCCAGCTCCACCGACTGGTTAAAGCGCATCACGTAGTCGATCATGATGCCGTTAGCTAGCCCGTGATGCAGATCCGCGACCGTCGACAGCGCATGTGCGCAGGAATGGGTGGCGCCGAGATCCTTCTGGAATGCGACGGCGCCCATCAGAGAGGCCATCAACATATCCGAGCGCGCCTGCAGATTTTTGGGTTCGCGCACCGCAACCGGCAGCGCACGCGCGGCGATGCGCACGCCTTCGAGCGCGATGCCATCGCACATCGGATGATAGCCCTTGGCTATGTACGACTCGACATTGTGGGTGAGCGCGTCCATGCCCGTCGCCGCGGTCACATGCGCCGGCAGGTCGAGCGTCAGTTCGGGGTCGGCAAACACCGCTTTCGCCAGGAGTTTCGCCGAGAAGATGATTTTCTTGATATGCGTGGCGTCGTCCGAGATCACGCTCGAGCGCCCGACTTCGCTGCCGGTGCCGGCGGTCGTCGGCAAGGCGATAAAACATGGCAGCTCCTGCTCGATGGCACGCACTTGCGGATGGTCCCAAGCATATTCGAGCACGCTGCCCGGGTGGTTGGACATCAGGGCGATGACCTTGGCCACGTCGAGCGCGGCGCCGCCGCCGAACCCTATCACCGCGTCGGCCTTGTGCTGCTTGAACGCGGCAACGCCGGCATCGACCTGGCTTTTGACCGGGTTGCCCCAGACGCCCGCAAAGACTTCCGCCGCGAGGCCGTTAAGCGTGGATTTGAACTCGGCCAGCAAAGGCAAGGCAGCTATGCCTTTGTCTGTGACTATCAACGGACGCCGGCAGCCACGCGCGGCGAGAAACTTCGCCGCTTCTCGGCGCGCGCCGGCGCCGAAATGGATTTCCGTGGGAAAAGCGAAACGATGGATTGCCATGCAAAGTCCGGATCAGATGATTTCGAAGTAGCGCTTCAATTCCCAGTCGGTGACCGCATCCTGAAACTGGCGCCACTCCCATTCGCGCGTCTTGACGTAATGATCGACAAACTCTTCGCCGAAGAGTTCGCGCGCGACTTTCGATTTTTTGAGATTCGCGGTGGCTTCCATCAGGTTGCGCGGCAGGCGCGGTATGCGGCTCGCCTTTGCGCTGTCACCTTCGAGCGGCGCGGTGGTGAGCTTGAGGCCTTTTTCGATGCCATAGAGCCCGGCGGCTATGCACGCTGCCACCGCAAGATAGGCATTTGTGTCGGCGCCGGGGCAGCGCGTCTCAATGCGCGTCGACTTCGACGACCCCGCGATCACGCGCAGGCTGGCAGTGCGGTTGTCCATGCCCCAGGTCGCTTTCACCGGCGCCCAGAAACCATCGACCAGCCGCTTGTAGCTGTTGATGGTCGGCGCGAAGAACACCTGGATGTCCTGCAGGCAATGCAATTGCCCGGCGAGATAACTCTCAAAAAGCTTGCTCATGCGGCGCGGCGATTTCGCGTCGTAAAACAGATTCGTTTTGCCGTCCGACAGGCTTTGATGCACATGGCCGCTGCAACCGGGGTACTGCGCGTTCCACTTCGCCATGAAGCTCGGCATGATGCCGAAGCGGTGGCCGATTTCTTTGGCCGCGGTCTTGAACAGCACCGCGCGGTCGGCGGCCTCGAGCGCTTCCGAGTACAGGATCGCGGCTTCGTAGACGCCGGGGCCGGTTTCGGTATGCAAGCCCTCGATCGGAATGCCGAACTGCGGCATCTCTTCCATCAGTGCTTTGAAAAACGGCTGGTTCTGGCTGGCGCGGATCAGCGAGTAGCCGAACATGCCGGGCGTGATGGTTTCCGGCTGCGTAAAATTCTTGGCGGCAAGGCTTTGCGAAGTTTCGCGGAAATTGAACCACTCGTATTCGACGCCGGCCAGCACCTTGAAGCCTTGTTTCGCGCCACGCGCGAGGACTTTTTTCAATAACTGGCGCGGACAAACCGGCGACGGCTGGTCCTTGCCGTCGACAAAATCAGCGAGAAAGAACGGCACGTTGTCGTCCCACGGCACGCGGCGGTAAGTGTCGAGATCGATTTTCGCCAGCGCGTCAGGAAAACCGGTGTGCCAACCCGTCCACTTCGCATTATCGTAGCACTGGTCGCCCATGTCCCAGCCGAACACGACATTGCAAAAACCGAACCCCGCATCGACTGCGGACAGGAATTTTTCCTTGTGGATGTATTTTCCGCGCAGCACGCCGTCGATATCGGTGACGGCCACTTTCACGCGCGCGGCGGGCGACGCGCGCACGAGATCGATGATTTTCTGGTTCGACGACCGGCCTTTACGCATGCTGGCTACCTCCTGCTTTTCGCGCCGCGAGCGACGGAAAAAATATTATGCCCGATAACCACCCGCTACGAAATCAATACGCCGCCTGCTGCGCGGCCTCTGCCAGCAGCCAGTCGCGGAACAACGCCACCGCGGGACGCTGCACTGCGTTTTCCTCGCATACCAGGTAGTACGCGGATAGCAGCGGCACGTGCAGTTCGAACGGCAGGATCAGGCGCCCCACCGTGAGTTCCGCGCTCGCAAGCACGGGAAACGTCGCCACCACGCCGAGCGCGTCGCTCGCCGCTTCCAGTGCCAATACAGGTTGACTGTAATGGGATCCGCGGTTGGTATCGACGCCCTCGACACCGGCGGCTTTGAGCCAGACGTCCCAGAACGCAACGCCATCGTAACGCGTGCCGGTATCGTCGTGCACCAGCGTGTGGTGCTGCAGGTCTTCAGGACGCCGCAGCGGATTTTTGCCCTGCACGAGCTGCGGACTGCAGATGGGCGCCAGCGTGAGCGCCACCAGCTTGTCGACACGATAACCGGGATAATCGCCGTGGCCATAGAGGATTGCGACGTCGGATTCCTCGAGCCAGTTTTCCACCGTCGTGCGTTCGACCGCATTGTCGTCGCCGCGCTTGTTCATAAGCCGCGTGCGCGCCGAGATGCGCACGTCGAGGTCGGGTTGTGCCGCGAAAAAACGGTGCAGGCGCGGCATCAGCCAACGCGCTGCGAACGACGGCGCGACGCTCACGGTCAGTTGCCCGCTGTCAGGCCGCGGTCGCATGCGTGCGACCGCTTCGGCCAGGGTGTCGAACCCTTCGCTCAATTTGGGCACCGCCGCCTGCGCGGCCGGCGTCAGCGCGAGCCCGCGGTTGACGCGGCGGAACAGCGGCATCCCCAGGTAGTCCTCCAGCGACTTGATCTGGTGGCTGATGGCTGCCGGCGTCACGCTCAGTTCCGCGGCCGCGCGCTTGAAGCTCAAATGCCGCGCCGCCGACTCGAAAGCCTTGAGCGCATTCAGCGGAGGTAATCGTTCTGTCATATTCAGATTAGTTTTTCTAACTCTACGAGTGACAATATATCATGTGTTGCAATGCAACAATTGTGCCTTTATAAGGTCTACTATGCTGTCAGTGTTCATCGGAACAGCTGAATTGGCCACTCTGGCAATACTTTTAGTAACTTTAGTCTCAAGGAGATGATTATGTCGAAATATGATGAAAAAGCTTCAAAAACAGACCTTTATGCCCGCGTCAAACTAGCGCCGGTCAACGCGATCCAACGTGCAGTAGCAGTCAACGCGTTGCGTGATGCCGATGCAATCAGCAACGGAATCATGTGGGCAATGAAGGGTATCGGCCGCCTGTTTACGCGCGCCAACTCCGGCCAGTTGATCCAGAACCACTAAAACGGTCGCGGCGCCGACAACAAAGCTGCGGCGCTGGCAGTTGAGGGGGCGGTAAAGGTCGCGCGAAAACGCGCGGCAGTGCAGACCCGGCGCAAGCCGGGTTTTGTTTTTAGGGCCGCTCGGCGAGCAGCTTTTCGATTTCGCGCGTGAGCTTGGCGTCGCCGGGATCGGTATTGCTGCCGAAACCCACCACGCGGCTGCCGCTGCGGTCGATCAGGTATTTGTGAAAATTCCAGCTCGGCGCGCCACCACCGCGCTGCGCGAGCACGGCATAAAACGGATTGGCCTTGGCCCCCTTCACCACGGTCTTCTCGAACATGGGGAAACTCACGCCGTAATTGAGCTGGCAGAACTCCGCGACTTCCTTGTTGCTGCCCGGCTCCTGCCCGCCGAAATCGTTTGACGGAAAGCCCACCACGACCAGGCCGCGCTTCTCGTAGCGCTTGAACAAAGCTTCCAGCCCTTCGTATTGCGGCGTGTAGCCGCACTGGCTCGCGGTATTCACCACCAGCACGACTTTGCCCGCGTAATCGCACAACGATTGCGGCTTGCCGTTCAAAAGCCCCGGGAAACTGTAATCGAGCACCGGTTTACACGCCTGGGGCGCGGCGAACGCGCAGGCGCCCGACAACAAGGCCAGGGTGCCGATCAATAATTGATTCAGCTTCATGCCTGCTCTTCAGATGGAAGATAACTTCGTTACTTCATCAACTCGGCGCTGCGCTTCACCGCTTTTACGATATTGATGTAGCCGGTGCAGCGGCACAGATTGCCTTCAAGTCCGTGATAAATCTCTTCATCGGTCGGGTGCGGATTGTCTTTCAGGAAGGCGCTGATCGCCATGATCATCCCCGGCGTGCAGAAACCGCATTGCAGCGCGTGGCAGTCGGTGAACGCCTGCTGCACCGGGTGCAGCTTGTCGCCCTTGGCCATGCCTTCGATGGTGACGATGTCGGCGCCGCTCGCCTGCACCGCCAGCATGGTGCACGACTTGATCGCGCGCCCGTTGACGTGGACGGTGCAGCAGCCGCACTGGCTGGTGTCGCAGCCGATATGCGTGCCGGTAAGCTGGAGTTGGTCGCGCAGCACATCCACCAGTAAAGCGCGGTCTTCGACTTCGCGCGAATGTTTGGTACCGTTGACGGTCAGTTCGATTTTTGTCATGGGATTGAATTCAGGAGTCAGGATTCGGGAATCGGGATTCAGAGTTACGCGGCGAGCAGTTTCTGCAGCGCGCGTTTGGTCATCACCCGGGCAAGATTGGCGCGGTATTCGCGCGTGGCATGGATATCTTCGTTCATGTCATCGGTCGCAAGCTCAACGCCTTCGAGCGCATCTACGCTCATTTTCTTGGCGAGTGCTTTTTCCGCGGCTTCCCAGCGGAACACGCCGGATGCCGCACCGGTGACCGCCACGCGCAAACCTTTGGCGCCTTCGGCAACGAATACGCCCGCCATGGCATAACCCGACGCCGGGTGCGGAAACTTCTCATACGCCGCGCGCTTCGGGATATTGAATTTGATGGACACGATGATCTCGCCCTCTTCCAGCGCGGTGGCGAACATGCCCTGGAAATAATCACCCGCCGCGATTTCGCGCTTATTGGTGACTACCGCCGCGTCGAGTGCCAGCACTGCCGCCGGATAATCGGCAGCCGGATCGTTATTGGCGACCGAGCCGCCGATGGTGCCGCGGTTGCGCACCTGCGGGTCGCCGATCTGGTCGGCAAGCGCCGCCAGCGCGGGGATCGCCTTCTGCACAACGGCAGAAGTGGCGACCTCATGGTGCTGGCTCGCCGCGCCGATCACGAGTTGTGTGCCCTTGACTTCGATGCCGCGCAATTCCGGCAGGCCGCCGATATCGACGAGATGCGTCGGCTGCGCCAATCGCTGCTTCAGGGTCGGAATCAGCGTCATGCCGCCCGCCAGCAACTTGGCGTCCGGATTGGCCGCAACGAATGCCTGCGCTTCGCTGAGCGATTTTGCCTTCACGTAATTGAATTCAAACATGCGACTCCCTTATTTCCTGGCTGCCTGGATGGAATGCCAAACCTTGCTCGGCGTGTACGGCATGTCGAGATGCCCGACGCCCGCCGGCCGCAACGCATCGGTCATGGCGTTGGCGATTGCGGGCAACGAAGCGGTGCAGCCTGATTCTCCCACGCCTTTCGCCCCGATGGCGTTGAGCTTGCTCGGCAGCGGATGGTCGCCGACCTTGATATTACGCAAAAAGCCGGCGCGCGGCATGCAGTAATCCATGAAACTGCCGGTCTGCAGCTGGCCGCTGGCGCGATCGTAGATGACATGTTCGTAAAACATCTGCCCGGCGCCCTGCGTGACGCCGCCGTGCACCTGGCCTTCGACGATGTGGTGATTAATGATGACGCCGCTGTCGTCGACCGCCACGTAAGACGCGATTTCCGTCACCCCGGTGTCCGGATCGATTTCGACTTCGGCGATATGGCAGCCGTTGGGCCAGGTCGAGCCGACCGTTGCTTCAGCGAGTGTGTTCATCGGGTGCGGATGGCGGTCCGCGAGTTTTTTCGCGAGCTGCTCGAAACTGATGGTCTTGTCGCCGTCGCGTGAACTGAACGCGCCTTTGCCGTAATCGACTTGCGAGGGCTCGAGTTCAAGCTCCTCGGCTGCCAGCGGTTTCGCCTGCTCGATCAGTTTCTCGGCGGCTATTTTACATACGCTGCCCACACCCGCCATCGAGCGCGAGCCACCGGTGTGATTGCCGACAAGGGGGTGGCCAGGATCGCATTCCCGCAAAGTCACCGCTTCGTGCGGCAGGCCCAGCGTATCGGCGACCACCGACGTGAAAGTCGTCTCATGGCCCTGCCCCGACGACATGCTCACGGTGAACACGGTCAATTTGCCGGCGGCATCCACTTCGATGGCGACCTGGTCTTTGGGAAATACGCCGGCGCCGGTCGCTTCTATGATGGTCGAGAGCCCCAAGCCGCGCAGCTTGCCGCGTTTTGCCGCAGCCGCGCGCCGCTTTTCGAAACCAGCCCAATCCGCGGTCTTGAGCGCCTGGTGCATGCAGCCCGCAAAATCGGAAGGTTCATATACGCCCAACGTCGGCGTCTTGTAAGGGAATGCTTCAGGCGGAATGAAATTGCGCCGCCTGATTTCGGTGCGGTCGATTTTCATCTCGTCAGCAGCGCGATCGACCAAACGCTCGACCACATACGCAATATCGGGACGGCCCGCGCCGCGATAAGCTGCTATCGGCACCGTGTTCGTCAGCACCACCTTGAAGCTGCCATAGAGCGCAGGCGTCTTGTAAACGCCGGTCATCAGAGTTGCCGGATTGCGCAAATGGCTGATCGAACCGGTCGGCGTCAGGTAAGCGCCCATGTCGCACAGGAAATCGTAACGGGCAGCGAGGAACTTGCCATCGCGGTCCAGCGCCAGTTCGCCGGCCATCTCGATGCCGCGCCCGTGCGCGTCCGACATGAAACCTTCGGCCCGCGAACTCACCCATTTCACGGGCCGCCCAAGCTTTTTCGCCGCTATCATCAGCGCGCCGTGCTCGGGGTAAACGCCGCTGCGCTGCCCGAAGCTGCCGCCGACGTCGCGTGTGTGCACGCGGAATTTCTCCTCCGGCACGCCGGTCAGCATTGACAACTGCTTGCGCAGCATCAGCATGCCCTGCGATGGCGTATAGAGATCGTAGCTCTCGCTGGCCGCGTCATAACCAACGACGCACGCGCGCGGCTCCATCGGATTCGGCGCCACTCGCGTGGTGACCGTCTTCAGGCGCGCCACATGCGCCGCTTTGGCGAACGCTTGCTCCACCGCGGCGGCGTCGCCCGTTTCCCATTCAAAGCACAGGTTGCCCGGAACGTTCGCGTGCAACTGCGGTGCTCCCGGCGCGAGCGCGTCCTCGAAAGTGACGGCCGCGCCCAAATCGCGGAATTCGAT
>CANJHY010000054.1:0-25703 GCA_947474275.1 Betaproteobacteria bacterium | reverse complement strand
TACAAATCTCATCTTCCGTATCTCCTGTAGCAGCTTCGTCCGGCTCATCTCGTACCCCCTTCGGGGCAATATGACGACCGGACAGTTGGCGTGCTACAAAACCGGACAGATCAAGAACTCGCAACACGTACTGTCGGCAACGTACTGTCACGCTTCTGTCATTGCCGGCATCAGCAATGGGCAGGCGGGCCGGCACTTGTAAGGCGGCGTTATGGCGGCGCGGCAAATCAGTATAATCAACTTCGCCACACGCCCCAGGAGGATGCCGTCATGATTTGGTGGTTGCTCGCATTGTTCACAATCGGCGGATCGCTCGCCTATCATCGCGCCACTTCGTGGCTGTTCGTCGCCGCGATTGGTGTGTGGTTGTGGCTCTTTACATCAAACGCTCCATTGTCGCCGGCGGCGATTTCGACGCTGTGGTTTGTCTTCATCATCGTATCTGTCCTGGTCGTGCCCACCGTGTTGCGGCGCACCGTGTTGGGCACGCCGCTGCTTGCGTTGTTCCGCAAAATTCTGCCGCAGGTTTCGCAGACCGAGCAGGAGGCGCTCGACGCCGGCACCGTGTGGTGGGACGGTGATCTGTTCAGCGGCAATCCCGACTGGAAAAAACTGCTGGCTTATCCCAAGCCAACACTCACGGCCGATGAGCAAGCCTTCGTCGACGGGCCGCTCGAGGAAGTGTGCGCGATGCTGAACGACTGGCAGATCACGCACGAGCTGCACGATTTGCCGCCGCACGTCTGGCAGTTCATCAAGGACAAAGGCTTCCTCGGCATGATCATCCCGAAGAAATTCGGGGGCTTGGGCTTTTCTGCGCTTGCGCACTCCAGCGTAGTGACCCAGCTCACGACCCGCAGCGGCACTGCGGCGGTGTCGGTAATGGTGCCGAATTCGCTCGGGCCCGCGGAGCTGCTGCTGCACTACGGCACCGATGCGCAGAAAAATTACTATCTGCCTCGCCTCGCCAAAGGCCTGGAGATGCCGTGCTTCGCGTTGACGAGCCCCGAAGCGGGTTCGGATGCGGGTGGAATTCCGGATTTCGGCATCGTGTGCCGCGGCGAATGGGAAGGGAAGTCCGACGTTCTCGGCATACGCCTCACGTGGGAGAAGCGCTATATCACGCTGGGACCGATTGCGACTTTGCTTGGTCTCGCGTTCCGTCTCTACGATCCCGACCACATTCTCGGTCAGCACGACGACGTCGGTATCACGCTCGCGCTGATTCCGACCAAGACGCCGGGCGTGCACATCGGGCGCCGTCATTTGCCGTTGAACGCGGTGTTCATGAACGGGCCGAACTGGGGCAAAGACGTTTTTATTCCGATGGACTACATCATCGGCGGCGTCGATTACGTCGGCCAGGGCTGGAAGATGCTGATGAACTGCCTTGCGGCGGGGCGCTCGATTTCGCTGCCGGGCAATGGCACCGGCATGGCGAAATTGTGCGCGCTGACGACCGGCGCGTACGGGCGCGTGCGCACGCAGTTCAAAATGTCGGTCGGCAAGTTCGAAGGCGTCGAAGAAGCGATCGCGCGCATTGGCGGCCACACTTATTTGATGGAAGCGGCGCGCGTGATGACGGCGGGCGCGATCGATCTCGGCGAAAAGCCCTCGGTCGTGTCGGCGATCGTGAAATACCACCTGACCGAGCTCGCGCGCGTCGTCATGAACGATGCGATGGACGTGCACGGCGGCAAAGGCATCTGCATGGGGCCCAGCAACTATCTCGCGCGCGGCTATCAGAGCGTGCCGATAGCGATCACGGTCGAAGGCGCAAACATACTCACGCGCTCTATGATCATATTCGGGCAGGGCGCGATACGCGGCCATCCGTACGTGCTGAAGGAAATCGCGGCAACCAAAGAAACGGACCACGGCAAGGCGTTGCGTGATTTTGACGCGGCGTTCTTCGGGCACGTGGCTTTTGTCAAATCGAATTTCGCGCGCACGCTGTGGATGGGGCTTACGCGGGCGTTTTTCGTCAGTGCGCCGGGCGATCCGCACACGCATCGCTATTATCAACAGCTCACGCGCCTCTCCAGCGCTTTTGCTCTGTTGTCGGACGCGGCAATGTTCGTGCTCGGCGGCTCGCTGAAACGGCGCGAGCGCCTGTCTGCTCGGCTGGGGGACATCCTCTCCTGGCTTTATCTCGCTTCGGCGGTATTGAAGCGCTACGAAGACAGCGGGCGTCCCGCGGATGATCTGCCGCTGATGCGGTGGGCGATGGAGGATGCGCTGAACAAGATCCAGCTCGCGTTCTGCGGGCTGTTCGACAACCTGCCGAACGTGTTCGTTGCGTTCATATTGCGCAACGTCGTATTTTCCTATGGGCGCGAATTCGATCCGCCGCGAGATAGCTTGGGCCAGGCGGTGGTGGGCACTTTGCTCACGCCGGGCCCCGCGCGCGAGCGTCTGACGGCGGGCGTGTTCATTCCCAAGAACGAGGACGAACCGGTCGGCACGCTCGAAGCCGCGTTGCGCGCCGTCATCGCGGCGGAACCTGTGGAAGGCAAGATACGCAACGCGTCGAAATCCGGCGCCATCAGCGGGCGCTTCGCCGACGATCTTGCACAGCAGGCGCAGGCGAAGGGCGTGATCACGCAGGCCGAGGCCGGCATCCTCGAGCGCGCGCATGCGCTGCGGCGCAAAGTCATCATGGTCGACGACTTCCCGCAGGACCTCGGCAAATCCGAAATATTCCAGACCACGCAGGCGGTCACCTTCGAAGCCCTGCATGGAGCACTCGCCAGAAAATGAGGCCAACCCTTCTTGGCCGCAGATAAACGCGGATACATTCTTTTTAATACCCCATTGAGGGGTACGCAGATATTAGACCGCACTGAAAAAACAAGTCGGAACCTCAATGGCGATTCCTTTTTTTGAGTTCATCTGCGTTCATCTGCGTTCATCTGCGGCCAGTAGCTGTTTGGGAAATTTTTGATGAATGCCGAGACTTTAGGCTACGCCGTGGTCGAGGGTGTCGCGACCATAACGCTCAATCGGCCGCAGGTCATGAACGCGCTCGACGCCGGCATGATCAAAGAGCTGCGCGTAGTGTGTGAACAGGCGCGCGACGACAAGGCTGTGCGTGCCATCGTGCTGTGCGGTAATGGTCCTGCGTTCCTCGCTGGCGGCGACGTTGCGTTGTTTCACGCCAACCTGCCCAAGCTGCCGGACATGGTCCTGAGTCTTGCTGGTGAACTTCATCATGCAATCGTCGCGCTGCGCGAAGCTGCCAAGCCGGTGCTGGCGAGCGTGCATGGGGCAGTAGCGGGAGCCGGCGTGAGCCTGCTCGCCGCCGCCGATCTCGCGATTGCAGCAGCGGAAACCAAATTCACCCTCGCATACAGCAAGATCGCCACCAGCCCGGACGGCGGCAGCAGCTATTTCCTGCCGCGCATGGTCGGCACGCGCAAGGCGCTCGAGTTGATGATGTTGTCGGATACTTTCGACGCTGCCACTGCGCTCGATCTCGGCCTCGTCAACTGGGTGGTGCCGGCCGCCGAACTCGCGGCGGCAACCGAAAAGATCGCGCGCCGTCTCGTCGCCGGGCCGACCGTTGCGTACGGCGAGACCAAGGCGCTGGTCAATCGCACCTTCGAGCGTCCACTGACCGCGCAACTCGAAGCGGAAGCGCATGCATTCGCGCGCTGCGCCGGCACTGGGGACCTTGCCGAAGGCGTCACCGCATTCGTCGAGAAACGAAAGCCGGTTTTTAAGGGCGATTAAATCTTGAACCGCAAAGGACGCGAAGGGCGCGAAGGGCGCGAAGGGCGCGAAGGGCGCAAAGGAAGGCAAGAAGCAAAGTAACAGTAACAATCACACGGCGCGGTCCTTGAGCGTGCTTCAAGTAAAAAATATCTGTTTGTTTTTGGGTTTGTTATTCCTTCGCGTCCTTTGCGTCCTTTGCGGTGAAAAGCTTTAGATGGAGAGAATGAAATGTCGCTGCAAGGTAAGACGATATTCATCACAGGCGCCAGCCACGGCATCGGCCGCGAGATAGCGCTGCGCTGCGCGCGCGATGGCGCCAACATCGTGGTGACGGCGAAAACCGTCGAACCGCACGCGAAGCTGACAGGTACGATACATAGCGTCGCTGCTGAGGCCGAGGCCAGCCGCAAGCCCGCCATCATGGCCGATGCGGCGTATGCGATTTTCAACCGCGACAGCCGCGGGCATACTGGCAATTTCTATATCGATGAGGCAGTATTGGGCGAGGAGGGTGTTACCGATTTATCGCAATATGCGGTAACGCCGGGGGCCTGTCTGTATCCTGACCTGTTACTGGACTAAAAGAAATACCGCAAAACCGAGGAGCTAGTCATGCCCCCAGAGTCTGGCCACGTAATTTCGTCAGCGGAAGCGGTAACACTCGACGGCCTGTTTGCGGCGCGCGTCAAACGCACACCCGAAACCATCGCGTATCGGGACTACAACCAGCAGCACGCCAACTGGCGCGACTATACCTGGGGGCAGATCGACCGCCAGGTCGCGCGCTGGCAGGCGGCCCTCGAACGAGACGGTCTTAAAGCCGGCGATTGCGTGGCAGTCATGCTGCGCAACTCTCCGGAGTGGGTGATTTTCGATCAGGCAGCGTTAGGACTGGGGCTCATCGTCGTCCCTCTTTATACCCAGGACCGCTGCGACAACGTCGCCTACATACTCAACGACTCCAGCTGCAAGGCGCTGCTGCTGGGTACTAACGAGCAATGGAAAGCGTTCGCGACCGTGCGCGATCAACTGGGCGGGCTGGTGCGCATCCTGACCGTCGAAGCGCAGCCGGCGGCGACCGACGAGCCGCGGCTGAAATCGGTCGAGCAATGGCTGCCCGAAGACGGCGGCGCCACGCGCCACGTTCCGCGCGACCCGTCGGCGCTCGCCACCATTGTTTATACGTCGGGCACCACCGGCCGGCCCAAGGGCGTGATGCTGTGCCATCGCAATATCCTGACCAATTCCGAAGCCTGCCTGAAGGTGGTGCACGTCGATGCCGGTGACGTGCTGCTGTCTTTCCTGCCGCTGTCGCACACGTTCGAGCGCACCTGCGGTTATTACCTGACGATCATGTGCGGCGCGACTACGGCCTACGCGCGCTCCGTGCAGCAACTGGGCGAGGACCTGCAGACCATACGGCCGACCAAGCTGATCTCCGTGCCGCGCATATACGAGCGCGTATACACCGCCATCAAGTCCAGGCTCGACGATGGCTCGCCGCTGAAGAAAAAGCTGTTCAAGCTTGCAGTGGATGTCGGTTGGGCGCGTTTCGAGCACCAGCAGGGGCGCGCCGGCTGGACGCCGCTTTTGCTGCTGTGGCCGCTGCTCAGCGCGCTGGTCGCCAGCAAGATCATGGCGCGGCTCGGCGGCAGGCTGAAAGCCGCGTTTGCCGGCGGCGCCGCGCTATCGCCGGATATTTCCCGCGTGTTCATCGGGCTCGGTCTGCCGGTGATCCAGGGCTATGGCCTGACCGAGACCAGTCCGGTGGCATGCTCGAACAGTGACGATGACAACCTGCCGGCGAGCGTGGGCAAAGCCGCGCCGGGCGTTGAGGTGAAAATAGGCGACAAAAACGCGCTGCTGATCCGGGGGCCCAACGTCATGCTCGGTTACTGGAACAACGAGGAGGCTACCCGCGCCATGATTGACGCGGATGGCTGGTTGAACTCCGGCGACACCGCGCGCATCGACGAAGGCGGGCATGTCTTTATCACGGGGCGGCTGAAGGAGATCATCGTCATGTCGAATGGCGAAAAAATCCCGCCAGTCGATATCGAAGCGGCTATTTCGCGCGATACCCTGTTCGAACAGGTGATGCTGATCGGCGAAGGCAAGCCCTACTTAAGCGTGTTCACCAACCTGCAGCACGACCAGTGGAAAAAGCTCGCCGCGGAAAACGGCTTCGCGATGGACGCGGCCGCGCTGCATACTCCGCCCGTGGAGAAGCTGCTGCTCGCGCGTATTGCCGCGCAGATGAAGGAGTTTCCCGGTTATGCTCAAGTGCGGCGCATCACCGCCAGGCTCGATCCGTGGACGGTGGAAAACGGCCTGCTGACGCCGACGCTGAAACTGCGCCGTTCGCGCGTGATGGAAAAATTCCAGGCCGAACTGGACCAGATGTATACGGGGCACTAGTCCGAGAGACGCCGGGCGAGAGGCGAGAGACATGCTTGCCGAGAGACGCCAGGCGAGAGATGAGAGGCGTAAAAGCATTGAAACACCGTCTATCGTCTCTCCAGCTTCTTCGTCTCTCCGCGTTTTGAGGCTGCAACCATGACTGATCAGCACCCCCCCGTTCTCCCCGCCGGCAAGGAGATCACCCTCCGCGTCGTTCCCATGCCGGCGGATTCGAACTCCTGCGGCGACATTTTCGGCGGCTGGGTGATGTCGCAGGTCGACGTCGCGGGCAGCATTCCGGCGATCCGGACGGCGCGCGGGCGGGTGGCGACCGTGGCGGTCAATTCCTTCGTGTTCAGGCAGCCGGTCATGGTGGGCGACCTTGTGAGCTTCTATGCCGAAGTCATAAAAATCGGCCGCACGTCGATCACGGTCGAGGTGTAGGTCTATGCCCAGCGCAATCCGGAGAGGGAAGAGACCGTCAAGGTGACAGAAGCGACCCTCACCTACGTGGCGGTCGATGCACAGCGCCGTCCGCGTGTTGTATCTGTGCAACAGTAGTCCAGAATCCCGTTGTAAAAGAGGTCGGGATGAGTAACATGGCAGACATACACCTGCGTTGCTAAAGGCGAAGCGATCACACCTTATCCGGGAGGGGAGCTGTGAAAAAATCAAACCGCATAATTCAGGTGGGTGTTGCTGCCGCGCTGGCGACGCTCGCGGGGGCGGCTGCTGCATCCGGGCTCGCAATAGGCACGCAAAGCGGCAGCGGGACCGGCAATGCGTTCGCCGGCGGTTCCGCCTTGGCGGAAGATGCGAGCACGGTCTGGTACAACCCGGCCGGCATGACCCAGTTGGCGCGCGGCGTGCACTTCGCTATTTCCGCGCACGCCATCAAGCCTTCGTTCAGATTCAACAATACCGGCTCGACCGGCGCGTTCGCCGCAGCCGGGTCAGGCGACGGCGGCGACGGCGGCGACTGGACGGCGATTCCGCAGGGTTATGCCGTGCCAGCCTCGGCGACAACTGGCGCGTCGGTCTTGGCGTCAACACGCCGTACGGCCTGCAGACCGAATACGATCCGGCGTGGCGCGGGCGCTTCGCCGCGCAGAAATCCGGCCTCAAGGCCTTTAACCTGAACCTCGGCCTCGCCTGGCGGATCAACAACACGATATCTGTAGGCGCCGGCGCCAACTACCAGCGGCTCGAGCTGGATCTCAACAGCGCAAGCGCTGCCGGCACGGTGGACATCAAGGCCAGCGACAACAGCGCGGGCTTCAATGCAGGCGCCCTGTTCGAGGTCACGCCGGCAGCGCGCATTGGCGTGCATTATCGCTCGTCGATGAACTTCCAGCCGACAGGGCGGGTCAATTTCTCGGGCGCGCCCGCGCTCAACAGCAACGTTACGGCCGGGGTGACCGAGCCCGAGACGCTGTCGGTCAGCGCATTTGCGACAATCTCGCCGACCTGGGACCTCATGTGGGACGTCACGTGGACGCGCTGGAGCCGCATCAAGAGCCTTTCTTTCGTGCGCACCAGCCTGGTGCCCGGTGCGACGGTCTCGACTCTCACCTTCAACTGGCGCGATACCATGCGCTACTCGGTCGGCGCGAACTACAACCTGAATGAAAAATGGAAGTTCAGGATGGGCACGGCGTATGACGAATCGCCGACCAACGACGCCGATCGCACGCCGCGCGTGCCCGACCAGAACCGCATCTGGGCGGCGTTCGGTGTGCAGTACAAGCTGACGAAGAACGCGGCATTCGATCTCGGCTACGCACACGAATTCATCAAGACCACCAACATTAACACCGCGGTGAGCGGCGTGGCAGGGCGGCTCATCGGCGAATACACCGGCAGCAGCGTCGACATTATCAGCCTGCAGTACACGCAGTCGTTCTGACCAGCACGCAGCGGCTAAAAAGCCGGGCCTGGCCGCTCGGCTTTTTTATTTGGCCATGCCGGGGCGTGCTAAAATTAGCTTCCATCCGGAGGGACCAATACCATGCCCGCGAGCCAACCATTTATCGTGCGCAAGGCCGCCGTGCTCGGCGCCGGCGTCATGGGCGCGCAAATCGCGGCACACCTCGCCAACGCCAACGTCGAAGCGCTGCTGTTCGAGTTGCCGCCGAAAGAGGGCGACCCTAATGGCAATGTCCTCAAAGCGGTCGACAACCTCAGGAAGCTCGAACCCAGCCCGCTCGCGGTCGCGCGCAAAGCAGCGCTGATTCGTCCCGCGAACTACCACCAGCACCTCGAGCTGCTGCGCGAATGCGACGTCGTGATCGAGGCGATTTCCGAGCGCATGGACTGGAAGTCCGATCTCTACCGCAAGGTCGCGCCATATCTCGGCGAGCACGCGATTTTCGCCAGCAACACGTCGGGGCTTTCCATCAACACGCTGGCGCAGGCTTTCCCCGAAAACCTGCGGCACCGTTTTTGCGGCGTGCATTTTTTCAATCCGCCGCGTTACATGCACCTGGTCGAACTCATCGCGTGCGACCGCACCGACGCGTCGTTGATGGACGACCTCGAAAAATTCCTCGTCACCACGCTCGGCAAAGGCGTCATCCGCGCGAAAGATACGCCGAATTTCATCGCCAACCGCGTCGGCGTATTTTCGATGCTGGCTACCATCCATCACGCGCAGCAGTTCGGTCTCGGTTTCGACGTCGTCGATGCGCTGACCGGCCCGTTGATCGGCCGTCCGAAAAGCGCGACCTTCCGCACCGCCGACGTGGTCGGTCTCGATACTTTCGCGCACGTCGTCAAAACCATGGCGGACACGCTGCCGGATGATCCCTGGCATAAATATTACGCAACGCCCGGCTGGCTGAAAAAACTGATCGACGCCGGCGCGCTAGGCCAGAAAACCAAGCGCGGCGTCTACCAGAAAGTCGGCAAGGACATACAGGTGCTGGACGTCGCCACGGGCGGTTACCGCGTCTCGGGCGCCAAGGTCGACGAAGCGATCGTCGAAATCCTCAAGAACAAGAACCCCGCGGAAAAATTCGCGCAATTGCATGCTTCAACGCATCCGCAGGCGCAGTTCCTGTGGTCGATATTCCGCGATTCTTTCCATTACTGCGCAGTGCATCTTGCGACCATCGCCAACAACGCGCGAGATCTTGATCTGGCGATCCGCTGGGGCTTCGGCTGGAACCAGGGGCCGTTCGAGATCTGGCAGTCCGCGGGCTGGCGCGAGGTGGCGCAGTGGGTGGCCGACGACATCAAGGCCGGGAAAACGATGACGGCGGCGCCGTTGCCCGCGTGGGTCACAGAGCCGCAGCGCGTGGGCGTGCATACGCCACAGGGTTCCTATTCGCCTGTCACGCAGTCCAATGTGGCGCGCTCGACGCTGCCTGTATACAAACGCCAGCTGTTCCCGGACCGCCTGCTCGGCGAGTCGGTGCAATACGGCCAGACCATATTTGAAACTGACGCAGTGCGCTGCTGGCATACCGGCGACGACATCGCGATCGTCAGCTTTAAAAGCCGCATGCATGCCATCGGCGATGACGTGCTCGACGGCGTGCTGCAGGCGATAGACGAAGCCGAGCGCAATTATGCTGCACTCGTCATCTGGCAGACCGAGCCGCCGTTTTCGGTTGGCGCCAATCTCAAGAAAACGCCGGCGGGCGGCGGCGAGCGGTCCAAGCCGTCGGCCGCCGGTGCGCTGTTCAAGAAATTCAAACGTGCCGCCGAGTCCGCGGTGTTGAAGGCTGCGCGCACGCTGAACGTCGCCGACCAGTTGATGGCGGGCAAGCTCGCTGAAGTTGAGCATCTGGTTGAGCAGTTCCAGTTCACATCCCAGCAGTTGAAGTATTCGATGGTGCCGACGGTGGCCGCGGTCGACGGCTTTGCGTTCGGCGGCGGCTGCGAGTTCGTCATGCATTGCGACCGCGCGGTGGCGACGCTCGAAAGCTATATCGGGCTGGTCGAAGTCGGCGTCGGGTTGCTGCCGGCCGGCGGCGGCTGCAAGGAATTCGCGCTGCGCGCTGCGCAGGAAGCCAAAGGCGGCGACGCATTTCCGTTTTTGCGCCGCTATTTCGAGGCGGTGGCGATGGCGCAGGTCGGGCGCAGCGCCGAGCACGCGCGCGAAATCGGCTATTTGCGCACCTCCGACCGCGTGGTTATGCATCGCTTCGAGCTGCTTGCAATCGCCAAGGCGGAGGCGCGCATGCTGGCCGAAGCGGGGTACCGGCCGCCGCTGAAGCCGCGCGACATCCCGGTGCTCGGGCGCTCGGCTGCTGCGACCATCAAGGCCTATATCGCCAATATGCATGCGGGCAAGTTCATTTCCGACCATGACTACCTGATCGCCGGCAAAATCGCCGACGTCATGTGCGGCGGCGACCTCGACGCCGGCAGCCTGGTCGACGAGCAATGGTTCCTCGATCTCGAGCGCAAGAACTTCATGGAATTGCTGGCGACCGAGAAAACGCAGGCGCGCATCGAGCAGATGCTGAAGACGGGCAAACCGTTACGAAATTAAGGATGGAGGCGGAAGGATGAAGGATGAATTTGAACCCTCGCACGACAGCGGTTTTTTTTCATCCTTTATCCTTCATCCTTCATCCTTTTCCAGCGTGATTGGAGAAGGATTATGACCAAGCAGATTCAGGACGCCTACATCGTCGCCGCCACCCGCACGCCGGTTGGCAAGGCGCCGCGCGGCATGTTCAGGAACGTGCGCCCCGACGACATGCTGGCGCACGTGCTGAAGGCGGTGATCGCGCAATGTCCGGGCATAGACACGAAGACCATCGACGACGTGATCGTCGGTTGCGCGATGCCGGAAGCGGAGCAGGGCATGAATGTGGCGCGCGTAGGCCTTCTGCTCGCGGGGTTCCCCAATACGGTGTCGGGCATGACGATCAACCGCTTTTGCTCGTCTGGGGTGCAGGCCGTCGCTCTTGCGGCCGACCGCATCCGGCTCGGTGAAGCGGACGTCATGATAGCGGCCGGCACCGAGAGCATGAGCATGGTGCCGATGGGCGGCAACAAACCTTCGTTCAGCCCCGCCATTTTCGACAAGGACGAGAACATCGCGATCGGCTACGGCATGGGCATTACCGCGGAGAACGTCGCCCAGCAGTGGAACATTTCGCGCGAACAGCAGGACATGTTTGCCGCCGAAAGCCACCGCCGCGCGCTGCGCGCAGCCGACGCCGGCGAATTCAGGGATGAAATTACGCCGTATGACATCGCCGACCGGCAGCCCGATCTTGAGACGCGCGAAATAGCCATCAAGCGCCGCACCGCGACCAGCGATGAAGGCCCGCGCCGCGACACTTCGCCGGAAGGCCTCGCGAAATTGCGGCCCGTGTTCGCCGCCAAAGGCAGCGTGACGGCAGGCAACAGCTCGCAGATGTCGGATGGCTCGGCCGCAGTAGTGCTGATGAGCGCGGCTGCGATGCAGCGCTTTAACCTGTCGCCGCTGGGGCGTTTCATGGGTTACGCGGTCGCCGGCGTGCCGCCCGAAATCATGGGCATAGGGCCGGTCAAGGCCATACCGAAAGTCCTGCAACAGGTAGGGCTCAAGCTCGACGACATCGACTGGTTCGAACTCAACGAGGCGTTTGCCGCGCAATCGCTGGCGGTCATCAAGGACCTCGGGCTCGACCCCGCGAAAGTCAATCCGCTCGGCGGCGCGATCGCGCTGGGCCACCCGCTGGGCGCCACGGGGGCGGTGCGCGCCGCCACGCTCATGCATGGCATGCGGCGGCAGAAGAAGAAGTACGGCATGATAACGATGTGCATCGGCACCGGCATGGGCGCCGCCGGCGTGTTCGAGGCGCTCTGATACACTTTAAGGTAATGATGCAAACCAAAGCACCGATTAAAATTTTCCTCGCCATGCTGCTGCTGACCGGGGCCGCCGGAATTTCTGCGGCGCGCGCGGTCGAGATCGAGGGCGTGAAGATCGACGACAAGGTCACGCTGGCCAGCGGCGTGCCCGAACTGGTGCTGAACGGCGCCGGCGTGCGCCACAAGTTCGTGTTTTTAAAACTCTATATCGGCAGCCTCTATCTGACGCAAAAAAAGAGCGACAACGAAGCGGTCTTCGCCGACACCGGCCCCAAGCGCGTGTCCATGCACATCCTGACGAACGAAGTGACCGCGCAGGACCTGACTTCTTCGATGAACAACGCACTGGCGGTCAATCTGTCGCCGCACGAGCTCGCGCTGATCGAAAAAAGAATCCGCGACTTGAACAGCATGATGAGTTCGGTCAAGACGCTTAAGCTGGGCAGCGTTGTGCATCTCGATTACGTCCCGGACGTCGGCACGCGCGTGATCATCGATGGTCAGGAGCGCATTACCGTGCCCGGCGAGGACTTCTTCCGCGCCATGCTGCATATCTGGATCGGCAACAAGCCAGTCGACGGGCGGCTACGCGACGCCATGCTCGGCAAGTCGGGTACCGGCAAGCTGTTCTAGTGCCGCTCCCGGCGCCCGCCGGTAGCGCATTGTTCGGGGTGGTTTCCAGAGGGCATAGCGTTCGCCAAGCCTGCTAGAATCGCCGCTTTTCGCCAATTACCCGAGCTACTGAAGTGATCCTGTACGCGGCTGCCATCTTCCTCGGCGCATTCCTCCTGTTCCTGGTGCAGCCGATTATCGCGAAGCAGATCCTGCCGTGGTTCGGCGGCTCCGCCGCGGTGTGGGCGACCTGTATGGTGTTTTTCCAGATGGTGCTGCTGGTGGGCTACGCGTATGCCGATTTCACCACGCGCAAGCTGACGCCGAAACGCCAGGTCGCGCTGCACGTCGTCCTGCTCGTTTTGAGCCTGCTGGTGCTGCCGATCACACCCGACGTAGCGTGGAAGCCGCAGGGCGACGAGAACCCGAGCTGGCGCATCATCGGGCTGCTCACGCTCACCATCGGATTGCCGTATTTCATTTTGTCGACCACCAGCCCGCTGCTGCAGGCGTGGTTCGCGCGGCGTTTCCACCACGCGATTCCTTACCGCCTGTTCGCGCTGTCGAACCTGGCATCGCTGCTCGCCTTGCTCGCCTACCCGGTAATGATCGAGCCGTGGGTGTCGACCCTGATCCAGTCGTGGATCTGGTCGGTGTGTTACGCGTTGTTCGTGGTGCTGTGCGGTTACGCGGCGATTTCGAGCGCGCGTGCGGAAGCGGCGGCCCCGCCGGTCGTGGCAGCTGCCGAAGAACTCACGGTAGAGGCGCCGCCGCGTCCCCTGCGCCAACTGGTCTGGCTGACGCTCGCCGCCATGGCGTCCTTCCTGCTGCTCGCGTTTACCAACCACATTTGCCAGAACGTCGCTTCGCTGCCTTTCCTGTGGATACTGCCGCTGTCGCTGTACCTGGCGACTTTCATCCTGTGCTTTGACCACCCGCGCTGGTACCAGCGCAACGTGTTCCTGCTGCTGGCAGCCATCCTGCTGCCGCTCATGGCTTGGTATTCGGATTCGCTTAATCTGAAGCTGGTGGTGCCCATGTACCTGGCCGGGCTCTTCGTGTGCTGCATGTTCTGCCACGGTGAGCTCGCGCTGCTCAAACCTGCGCCGCGCTATCTCACGCGCTACTACCTGATGCTGTCCCTCGGCGGCGCGATCGGCGGGCTGCTGGTCGGGCTGGTGGCGCCGTACGTGCTGCCCGGCTACTTTGAGTTGGCGATCGGGCTGATCGCGTGCGCGCTGCTGCTGTTCTACCGCACGTATCACATGGCGTGGTGGGCAATGCTGGTGTCAGCCGGCGTGGTCGCCGGCACCGCTTATGGCGCGGGCAAGGCGGTCGACTACCAGATCAGCAACTCACGGCTGATGATGCGCAATTTCTACAGTGTGCTCAAAACCCAGGACACAAAAGAACCGGTGGCGTTCCGCGCGCTCGTGCACGGCGGCATCATCCACGGCGGCCAGCTGATGGACCCGCAATACCGCATGCGGCCGAGCAGTTATTTCGGCACCACCAGCGGCTATGGCCGCATGTTTGCGAGCTTGCCCGACACGCCGCGCAAGGTGGGCGTCATCGGCCTCGGCGCGGGCTCCATCATCGCCTACGCGCGCAAGGAAGACACCTTCCGGCTCTACGAAATCAATCCCCAGGTCGTCGACGTCGCGAAGCGTGAATTTACGTTCATGGCCGATACGCCCGCCAAAATCGAAGTGGTGCTGGGCGACGGCCGCCTGAGCCTCGAGCGTGAACCCAACCAGCAGTTCGACGTGCTGGCGATGGACGCCTTCTCCGGCGATTCGATCCCGATGCACCTTTTGACGCGTCAGGCGATGGAAATCTACCTGCGGCACCTCAAGCCGGGCGGGGTGCTGGTGTTCCAGGCGACCAACCGTTTCATCAATATCGCGCCCATCGTCGCCAGCCTCGCCAAGGAGTTTGGCATGGCTGCGGTGCTGGTGTCCGATTCCGCCGGCAGCGGGGAAGGCCCGGATTACTGGACCGCCAGCACCGACCAGGTCATCGTGACTTCCAATAAAAAATTGCTTGAAGCCGAGCCCATCCGCAGCGTGGCGACGGAAATTTCGCGACCGCCGGGTTTTCGCGTCTGGACCGATGACTTCAACAATCTGCTGCGCGTGCTGAAATAAAATGCGCTGATGCCGGGCTGCCCAAAAAATACGCAATCTGTTCAGGGCTCATACGCAATCAGCGTAAGCGGGATTCAAACAGTGGTTTTGCACAACCTTATCCACAGAATCTGTGGATGCTTTTTCGATGCTTTTTCGATTGACAGTCGCGTGATTGTTTTCTAGCATCGCCGCTCTATGCTGTCGGCTTCAGGAGGAAATGGGCGATGCGCGTAACGTGGTTGTCAGCCAGGTTCTTTTTGGCGTGCGCGGCGCTGGTTGCATTTGCATGTCCCGCGGCGGCGGCCGAGCCGACCGATAAATTCGACAATTTCCGCATGCGGCAGGGCTTGCCGACCCAGCTGAAACAGGTCGCGCCGGACCTGTATTTTCTCTACGACGACCTGTCGTCAAATTCTGCTTTCCTGGTGACGGACGAGGGCGTGCTGGTGATCGATACGCGCCAGCATCCGGCGCACGGCCGCGATCTGATCGAGCGCATCCGCAGGATCACCGACAAGCCGGTCAGGTGGGTGATCAACACCCACGCGCACGGCGACCATTTCTACGGCAATCCGGCGTTCAAGGCGGCCGGCGCCACCATAGTTGCGCACCGCGATGTCGTCGCCGGTATGGTCAAGAACGAGCAGCTTGAGTTCAAGCGCCGCCTCGCGTTTTTCAAATCGCTCAATCTCGATCCGGCCGAAGTGAAAACCGTATTGCCCGACGTAACGTTCGATTCGCGCATGACGATAAAACTCGGCGGCCGCGTTGTCGAGGTCATGTACCTGGGCCCCGGACAGAATCCCGGCGACACGCTGGTTTATTTTCCGCACGCGCGCGCCCTCTACGTCGGTGGCCCGTTCGCTAACAACAACTGGTCGAACATGTCGTTTACGCCGTCGATGGACGGCTGGATAGCAATGCTGAAAAAAATCGCGGACATGGAAAACGTCGACATGTTTCTGCCCGGTCATGGCGACGTCGGCAAGCGGGAGGACGTGCTGGACGAGGCAAAATTGCTGACGGACGTGCAGGCCGGGGTCAAGGCGGCGATCGCGGCAGGTATGAGCCGGGAAGACATTGTGAAAAATCTGCGCTTCCCGCAGTTCGCGGACCGGCGCAATTACGACCGCATTGACGTGTTTCTCGAAGCGCTGTATCACCTGTATACCACCGGCAAGCCGCTGTTTCCCTATCCATGACACTGTGCGCGCACCGCTCACCCGGAGGCCCATATGAACGCATGTAAACATGCTGCGCGCTATGCGCCGCTCGCCGGACGTGTATTGCTGAGCTTGTTGTTTTTCCAGTCGGGCTGGCACAAGCTCGCCGATTTCGCGGGTAATGCGCGCGGGATGGCGGCCAAAGGCATTCCCTTGCCGGAGGTGCTGCTGGCAGTGACCATCGTACTCGTAGTGGCCGGCGCATTGATGATATTGCTGGGCTGGCATGCACGCTGGGCGGCAGCGGTGTTGTTTGTGTGGCTGATCCCGGTGACTTTTCTTTACCACGATTTCTGGGCGGCGCAACCCGCGCAGGTTTTCAATCAGGCCACGCATTTTATGAAAAACGTAGCCATCATGGGCGCCTTGCTGCATCTTTTCGGCATGGGACCGGGGCCGTTGAGCCTGCGCGACGATGAGCGCGCGCCTGGCACTGGGGCGACGGCATGACGTTTCCAACTTTGAAGTTCGCGGTGATTTCCGAGGGCGTCTACTCGTGGCCCATCTATATCGCGCAGGCGCATCGCCTGTTCGAGCGTGAAGGCGTCAACGTCGAAGTCACGGTCACCGGTTCGTCCACCCAGCAGATCGAGAAACTGACGCGGGGCGAATACGACATCGGATTTCAGCAGTCCGATCACGTCGTGCGCGGCGTCGAGCACGGGTCCGATCTGTTCATCTTCATGGCGCAGGCGCTGGCGCCTGAGCTTACGCTGGTCGCGGCACCGGCCATCAAGTCGTTTGCCGACCTGCGCGGCAAGGACATTGCAGTTGACGGCGCGCGCACCGGCTATGCTTTGCTGCTGCACAAGTTGCTGGCCGACAAAGGCCTTAAAGAAGGCGACTACACGTTCCGCGAAATTGGCGGCTCGCAGGAGCGTTTCGACGCGCTGAAGTCCGGGCCGGCGGTTGCCAGCCTGCTGAACCCGCCGTTCGACCGCAACCTGCTTGCGGCAGGATTCAACAGCCTGGGCACGACCGGCGAATATTTTCCGACTTATCCGGGTTCGATCGCCGCGGCGCGCCGCTCGTGGGCGCAGCAGAACAGCCAGGCGTTGATTGCGTACATAAGGGCGTTCCATGTCGCCTATGCGTGGTTGAAAGACGCCGCGAACAAGGAGGCTGCGATTCTCTTGCTGCCGGCGCGGCTCAATATCGACCGCGCGACCGCACTGAGGGCGTACGACCAGATTGCCGCGCATCCGCTGCCGTCGATCACGCCGGACGGACTCAGGCAGGTGATAGGCGTCGTCTGGGAATCCGAAGGGCTGAAAGGCGGCCCGGGCGCGCCGGAAAAATATCTGGATTTGTCCTACCTTGAAAAAGCGCGCCGATACCCGATCCCATGACTGAAGCCAAAACGATTCAGCACGACGCGCTCGTCGCGTCCGCCATCCATCATTGGGCGCCGCGTTTTGTCGCGAACGGTGTGCCGCTGACGGATTTTCAGGAAGTGACCGCCGGGATATCGCACTGGGCGGACTGGTGCAGCGCATGGAGTGCACGTGCCGCAGTGCACGAGGAAATAGGCCGCAAGGTGCTTGCCGAGGGTTTCAAGCTGTCGGCAGGCCAGCATCTGACCACTGCCGCGGCGTGCTATCACTTCGCCAAATTCGTATTTGTGGCCGATCTGAAGCAAATGCGCGCGGCGCATATGAAAGCGGTCGAATGCCGCAAGCTCGCACTGCCGTTTCTGCAGCCCGCCGGCGAATACGTCAGCATTCCGTTTCAGGGCAAAACATTCGCAGGCGTATTGCGCCGGCCGCAGGGTGTGGCGCGTCCGCCCATCGTGGTGATGTGCATGGGACTCGATTCGGCCAAGGAGGAGATGGACAATTACGAATCGCTGTTTCTCGCGCGCGGACTCGCAACCCTGTCGTTCGACGGGCCGGGGCAGGGCGAAAGTGAATACGATATTCCGATCCGCGGCGATTACGAATTCGCGGTGAAAGCAGTGATCGACTGGGTAGAGCAACGCCAGGACGTCGATGCGGGCCGCATCGGTCTGTGGGGCGTGAGCCTCGGCGGTTATTACGCGCCACGCGCGGCGGCGTTCGAAAAACGTGTCAAGGCGTGCATCGCTTTGTCGGGGCCGTACGACATGGGTGCGGCGTGGGACGGACTGCCGGAACTCACGCGCGAAACGTTTCGCGCGCGCGCGCATTGCAAGACGCAGGACGAAGCACGCAAAGTCGCCGCGACGTTAAGCCTCAAAGGCGTTGCCGATAAAATCACCTGCCCGCTGTATCTTGTCACCGGCAAGCTCGACCGCGTGGTGCCGTGGCAGGATGCCGAACGGGTGGCACGCGAAGCGCGCGGCGAAGTCGAACTCGTGATGATCGAGGACGGCAATCATGTCGCCAACAACCGGGGCTACAAGTACCGTCCGCAGTCGGCCGACTGGATGGCGCGGCAATTGGGACTGGCGAGGGCCTGAGCAGCCTGATTCTGTGAATTTCCGCGTGCCCGTTCCCGCCGCGACGTACAATTAATGCAGGAGGAGTTAGCCATGCGTAATCTGACCATATTGCTGGTCTGCGTTTGCAGCTGGTTTGCAAGCGCTGCAGTTGGCGCAGAGAACTTTCCGGGCAAACCCGTGCGCATGGTGGTGCCGTTCCCGCCGGGGGCCGCGAGCGATTTTCTGGCGCGTGCCGTCGGCCAGAAACTCAATGAACTTTATGGCCAGCAAGTCGTCATCGACAACCGGCCCGGCGCCGGCGGCATCGTCGGTAGCACGCTCGTCACCAAAGCCGCGCCGGATGGTCATACGCTTGGCATGGTCGGCCAGCCGCACCTCGTCAATGCGCTGCTGCAGAAAGACCCGCCATACCGCGCGCTGGAAGACATCGCCTGTGTGACCGAAGTGGCGTCGCTGCCCAACGTGCTGGTGATTTCACCCAATCTGGCGGTCAAGTCGGTGGCCGATCTCATCGCGCTGGCGAAGGCAAAACCCGGGCAGCTCAACTTCGGTTCGGCCGGCATCGGCGCGTCGTCGCATATCGCGGGCGAAGCGTTCAAGGCGGCGGCCGGTATCGACATTGTGCATATTCCGTTCAAGCTGCTGTCCGACGTTTTTTCCGAAATGCTGGCGGGCCGCGTGCAAATGTATGTTTTCCCGCTACCGGCGGTGATGCCGATGCTGAAAGACGGCAAGCTGCGTCCGCTCGCAGTCGGCACAGCCAAACGCACGCCATCGCTGCCTGACGTGCCGACCATCGCGGAATCCGGGTTGCCCGGATATCAGAGCGAGAGCTGGTTCGGCGTGGTCGCACCGGCGCGTACGCCGCGCGGCATCATCGCGCAGCTTAACCGCGATATCGTGAACATCCTGAAGTCGCCGGAGATGGCGGAAAGATTCCTGCGGCAGGGCGCGACGCCTGCTTACGGCGCGCCGGAAGAGTTTCAGCAGTTGATGCGTGCGGAATTCGTCAAGTACCAGAAGCTGGTGAAAGACGCCGGCATCTCGACGCAATAAAACGATAACGAGGAGAAACCCATGTTGATGAAAAACGGACTGAAGTTACTGGCGGTCGCGTTGCTGCTCGCCACGGGCGCAGCGGGCGCGGAAGAAAAATTTCCGGTGAAACCGATCCGCATGCTGGTGCCGTTCTCGGCCGGCAGCGTGACCGATTTTGTCGCGCGCATGCTCGGCCAGAAGCTGACGGAAAGCTGGGGCCAGACGGTCGTCGTCGATAACCGGCCGAGCGCGGGCGGTGTCGTCGCCTCCGAGATGCTGCTCAACGCGGCGCCGGACGGGTATACGCTGATGCTGGTGTCGGTCGGGCACGCGGTCAATGCGTCGCTCTACACCAAGCTGCCGTACGACACGGTACGGGACTTTGCCGGCATTACGCTCGTCGCCGACGTGCCGACGGCGCTGGTCGTAACACCAGCGCTGGGTTTGAAGACCGTCAAGGATCTGGTCGATCTCGCCAAGTCCAAGCCGGGGCAGATCAACTACGCATCCGCCGGCATCGGCAGCGGCGCGCACATGAACGCGGAGCAGTTCAAGCTCGCCACCGGCATCAACATCGTGCACGTGCCGTTCAAGGGCACCCCGGAGGCACTGACCAATGTGATGGGCGGCAGCGTGCAGTTCTTCTTCTCCCCGATCACCGGCGCGGTGACGTTGGTAAAAGGCGGCAAAATCACGGCGCTGGCGGTGTCGACAAAGGACCGTTCGCCGGTGCTGCCCGATCTGCCGAGCGCATCGGAAGTCGGCATCCCGGGCTTCGAATTCAATTTGTGGACGGGCTTGCTCGGGCCGGGCAAGCTGCCGAAGGACATCAAGGACAAATTGAACCGCGAGGTTGTCCGCATACTCGGTATGCCGGACATCAAAGAGCGCCTGCTCACGCAGGGGGCGACGCCGCATCCGATGACGACGCAGGAGTTCGACGCTTTTATCAAGAACGAGGTCGAGCGGCTCGCCAAGGTCGTAAAGGCTTCGGGCGCACGGGCTGATTAAAGCAAGGCAACCGCCGATAAACGCAGATAAACGCCGATACAACGAAAAGTGAAATCAGTCTCGCGCGCGCAGTTTGGTGCCGGCGCAGAATTTGGATATCGTACCGTATGTTTTTTATCTGCGTTCATCGGCGGTTGCAAAAAGTTTGAGGTCCAATGGTTAATGCAGCTAGAGCAATAGACAAACGCATAGAAATCGCGTTGCGCGCATGGGCGCCGCGGTTCGTCGCGAGCGGCGTGCCGCTCGCCGATTTCGAAGAGGTAACGGGCGGCCTTTTGCATTGGGACGAATGGTGCGCGGCGTGGTCGGCGCGCGCTGCGGTGCACGAAGAGTTGGGGCGCAAGGCGCTGGCCGACGGCTATAACATCAGTGCGGCGGGTCATCTTACGCGCGCAGCGCTTTGTTACCACTTCGGCAAATTCATGTTCGTGCATGATCTCGATCAAATGAAGGCAGCGCACAAGAAGACCGTGGAGTGCCGCGACCTTGCGTTGCCCCATCTCGACCCGCCGGGCGAGCGCGTCGCCATTCCTTATCAAGGCGCGACCATGGCGGGCATATTGCGCAAGCCCGCGGGTGTTGCAAGGCCGCCTGTCGTCATCATCTGTGTCGGGCTCGATTCGACCAAGGAAGAGGTGGACGTCTACGAAAGCCTGCTGCTGGCGCGCGGCATGGCGACCCTGCCGTTCGATGGTCCCGGCCAAGGCGAGGCGGAGTACACGATGCCGATACGCGGCGACTACGAGGTGCCGGTCAAGGCGGTGGTCGATTTCATCGAATCGCGCCCCGATCTCGATGCCTCGCGCATCGCCGTGATGGGCGTGTCGCTCGGTGGCTATTACGCAGCGCGCGCCGCGGCGTTCGAGAAGCGCCTGAAAGCGTGCGTGTCGCTGTCCGGTCCTTATAGCTGGGTCGAAGTCTTCGACGCGCGCAATGAATTGTCGCGCGAGGCATTCAAGGTCCGCAGCCACAGCAAAACGATGGAAGAGGCGCGCGCGGTCGCGCAGACACTGACGCTGCAAGATTCGGCGAAGAACATTACCTGCCCGCTGTACGTGGTGGGCGGCGAGCTCGACCATCTGACGCCGCCGCACAACGCGGAGCGCATCGCCGCCGAAGCTTCCGGACCGACCATACTCAACATCGTCAAGGGCGGCAACCACGTGGTGAACAACCGCCGCTATATGTATCAAACGCAGATCGCCGACTGGCTCACGCAGCAGTTCGGGCTGCCGAAAGCCTGAACAAGGACGAACGATGAAAAGTACATCGGCAACCGCAGTATTCGTATTGGCAATGGCAGCGGCGCTGCCGGCGGTCGCAGCGGAGTCCGCCGCGACCTATCCAAGCAAGCCGATCCGCATCATGGGGCAGGGCGCGGGCAGCACGGCGGACTATCTGTCGCGGTTTCTGGGCCAGAAGCTGACCGAGCGCTGGGGGCAGGCGGTGGTGGTCGATAACCGCTCCGGCGCGGGCGGCACGATATCTTCCGACGTCGTCGCCAAGGCCGCGCCTGACGGCTACACGCTGGTGATGGGCCATGCCGGCACCCATGTCAGCGCGGTTTCACTTTACAAGGACCTGCCGTACGACCCGATCAGGGATTTCGCGCCCATTACGCGCGTGACTACCGGCGTTACGGTGCTGGTGGTCCATCCGTCGGTTCCTGTGAGCACCGCGCAGGAACTGATTGCCTACGCGAAGCAGCAGGGCAATCTGAATTACGCATCGGCGGGCAACGGCACCATCAGCCATTTGACGGGCGAACTTTTCAACCAGGTGGCCGGCGTCAAGCTCGTCCATGTGCCGTATAAAAGCGCGGGCCTGGCCCTGATCGCGCTGCTCGGCAACGAAACCCAGTTGTCTTTCCTGTCGCCCATCACGGCGCACACGCAAATCCGCTCGGGCCGGGTCAAAGCGCTCGCGGTGTCGAGCCGGACGCGGTTTCCCGGCGCGCCGGACATCCCCAGCGCAACCGAGGCCGGCATCCCGGGGATGGAGGCCCTGCTGTGGTTTGGCCTCTTTGCGCCCGCGCATACGCCGCAGCCGATAGTCATGAAACTCAACCAGACAATAGGCGAGATCCTGCGCCAGCCCGAAATCAAGGACTCGATACTCAAGCAGGGCGCCGAGGTGGCGCTATCGACCCCCGACGAGTTGCGCGCTTTCGTCAAGTCCGAACTCGTCAAATGGACCAAGGTCATCAAGGACGCGGGCATCAAGGCGGATTGATACGTGGCCGTAACGCCGACGTCGAGTGAGCGGTGCTTGGTTGCGATCGGCCCATCGGCATAATCAGCGCCGAACCCGGGCGTAATCCGGCAATCATCGCGGGGGGGGGGCGAGATCACGAGCCCGCTGCCGCCTTAAGGCCGTCGTAATTTCTCTTGGCCTTTGCGTAGCCCGCTATGCAAACGTGCGGAAGTTTTTGCCGGCATGAAATCATTTTTTGGAAATCATTAGTGGAATTGGATCGGCATTTCGTATTTTTTGTGATATTGTCTGACAATCAGACAAAGTACGCCGGTCACGCGAAATATGCCGTTTCTTGAGATTGCCAAACGCGCCGCGCCATTGCGCCAGCAGGTAGAGGACGCCGTCAGGCAGGCTATTGTCGACGGCCAACTACAACCCGGGCAACGTCTCCCGGAGCGGGAACTGACGGAGCGCATGGGCGTTTCGCGGACCCTTGTGCGCGAAGCGCTGCGGCAACTCGAGTCGGAAGGCCTCATTACGGTTATCCCGAACCGCGGGGCAATCGTGCGCGAGCTGACGCCAGTCGAGGTGCAGGATCTCTACGATATCCGTGCCGTTTTGGAGGGCCTCGCGGCACGTCTTTTCACTCTGCATGTCGATGCAGAAAAAATAAAACTGGCGGGCAAGGCCGCGGCAGATGCTATTGCCGCATACAAAGCCGCTGATCCGGCAAAAGCGCTCGAAGCCAAGAACCGCTTCTATTCGACCCTGGTGAGCGGCGCGGGTAGCGAATCGCTGTCTGCGATGCTCGCAACATTGCATACGCGCATCCGGCAATGGCGGGCCATCGGCATGACACATCCACGGCGCTCGCCAGGCCGGTCAGCGGAGGCGATCGGTGGATTAAGCGCGATTTGGTCCGCCATCCGCAAGCGTGACGCGGCCGCGGCAGAGTCGGCAACGCGGGATGAAGCGCGGCGCGGTGCTGCCGAATTAATGCGCTTGCTTGCAGCAGACCCGGTAAAACGTGCCGCACGGCGGTAAAAAAATATTTAAATAACTGTTCCTGATAAATGGGGGCGTGGGGAGATAGTGATGGCGCGTTTAAGTTACGTTGATCCAGCGACAATTTCCGATTCGCAAATCCGCGGGTGGCTCGACGCCGCCGTCGCAGCCGGACGGCCGGGTCCTGAAAATCAGGCGATCCGCGCGCACCAGCCGGATGTAATGCGATCTTTCACGCTCACGCGCGAGATGCTGTTCGATAACGGAGCGGGCGTCGTGGAATACGCGCTCAAGGAATTGCTGAGGGCATATGTCGCGCACACGATCGAGTGCGGCTACTGAAGTAACCAGGGAACCGCGCAGTCTGCGCGGGACAAAAATGACCGGATGTTCGAGTTGATGCAATACGAGCAATCGGACAAGTTTACGGTGCGCGAAAAGATTGCCTTGCGCTATGCCGACGCCATTATGTATGACCCCAATCAGGCGGACGACGCCTTATGGACGCAGTTGAAGGGGGAATTTTCGGAGCCGGAGATCGTCGAAATCGGCTACTGGATCGGTTTTACGTTCGGCGGCCAGCGTTGGCTCAAGACATTGTCAGCCAAACAGGGCGAGTTCGATGAATTCGTGAAACAGCGCCGGCTGCATGAGCTGCAGGCCGCGCCCCGGGATCCCAAATAATGGCAAAGTCCAATACGGAGCCGGGAGTGTCGCCGTCGCCGTTGGCGGTCGCTGCGGCAGCGGTTTTACGGGCCAGATTTGAAATGCGTTTCTGCTGCCAGGCTCTTGCTGCGTTGCTTTCCGCAGCAGCCGTCGGCCCGGCGCACGGAGCCCAGCCACCATATCCGGTGCGCCCGATCCGGGTCCTAGTACCGCAGAGTCCGGGTGCTTCGAACGACACTATCACGCGGATCATTGCTACCAGAATGGGCGAGGTGCTGGGCCAGCAGCTCGTCATCGATAACCGTCCGGGTGCCGGCGGCATCATCGCGGGTGAAATGGTCGTGAAGGCCAGCCCCGATGGATATACGATTTATTCGACAGCTACGGCACCACAAGTCATCGGTCCCCAGATCATCAAGAACGTGAGCTTCGATCCGGTCAACGGATTTACTCCCATCTCGCTATTCGCGATTACGCAAAACGTGCTTGTAGTGAATCCCGGCATGCCCGCGAAGAGCGTCAAGGAGTTGCTTGCCTACGCCAGGGCGAACCCCGGCAAACTCAACGTCGCGAACGCCGGTTTGGGCACCCAAAGCCACCTTGCGGGTGTTCTGCTTGCGCATACCGCAGGCATCAACGTCGTGCACGTGCCGTACAAGGGCGGCGGGCCATCCGTCACTGCAGTTGTAGCTAACGAATCGCAAGCCACCCTGACGCCTGGCCCGGCAGTGATGGGGCATATACGCGGCAACCGACTTCGTGCGCTGGCAAGTGGCGGCGCGAAGCGCTCCCTGCTAACCCCGGACTTGCCGACTCTGATTGAGGCTGGCGTCAATCTGGAATCGACCGGTTGGATCGGGTTGCTTGCCCCTCCACATACGCCCAAACCAATTACTGACACGCTGTTTGATGCGCTAAAGCGGGTGATAAACGATCCGGCGACGCAGAAGCTCATGGAGAGCCAGGGCGCTGACCCGGAAATAACCGGCCCCGGCGCATTTCGCAGCTTCATGGCGGCAGAGTACAAGCGATTCGGCGATGCAATCAGGATTGCAAATCTGAAAGCAGAGTAACGCGTTTACATACAGATCGCCCATTTCATCCAAGGCGTTGATAAAATGCACTCGTTCAGGCCCGGCGCGCGGGCGAGCGTTATAATCTTGTTTGTATTGAAATGTCCGGTGCATGAGTGATGTCGCTCACTGGCATGGGTTTGAATTCTCGGAGCAAGTTACATGGCGCGTAAGCACAAGAAGGTAGAGCCCACCGTAGTCAAAGCGGATGGCATCAATCGGAAGAAGGGTGTGAGCAGCGCCCCGGACGGGTTGTTCGATCCGGCGAATCCGTGCCACCGCTGGGACCGCCCATTGCAGGCGCCGGGCCGCATGCAGGTTGATTTCGAGGAAAGAGTCGATTTCCGCCGGCTGCACGAATACCGGCTGGCGCGCACGCGCAATGCGCTGGCGAAGTCGAAGC
>CANJHY010000053.1:0-25972 GCA_947474275.1 Betaproteobacteria bacterium | reverse complement strand
GGCGTAGCTCATGAGGAGGATTCTGGATTCAGGATTCGGGATTCAGCAGAGGAAGCAGCAGCGGGTCCGGTGATTCGGTTCTCACTGAATCCCGAATCCTGGCTCCTGGGTCCTGCTGTAACAACCATGCGTTTCAGCTCGGGCAGGCACGAACCGCATTCGGTGCCGCATTTTAAGCGGGCCTGCAGTTGCGCGAGATCGGCACCGGCGGCAAGCGCACCGTTGATTTCGACCGCGGAAACGTCAAAACAGTTGCAGACGATGGCGCCGCGGTTGAAGCTGCCGCGCGGCGGTGCTGCCACCGGCGCGAGTATCCACGAGCGCATGGCATCGGCGGAAGCGCCCTGCATCATCATGTTTTTCAGCCAGTCCTGCGCCGCGGTTTCGCCGGCGAGGCAGACGCTTTGCACGATGCCGTCTTCGATACGGGCGGCCTTTTCCACGCGGCGGCGCGCATCGACATAGCGCATGGTGCGCCGCGTGTCCTGCAGATCGAGCAGGCTGTCGAGTGATGCGAGCACGCTCTCCGCGATCGGCTCGGCCGCGTAACCGCGCAGGATAATGACGACGTCTTCGCGCCCGGTCAGCACCAACGTCGCGTAATCGAAACCTTCGAGCATGGGCTGCAGCTTATCGCGCAAAGCCTGGGCGGCGGCCGTTTCCGTCGCGGCAAAGCGGCGCATCGCCACCACGCGGTGCGGCAGCGCGAGCTTGTCGACTTCGATGGCAGCGTGCTTCAGTTCCGGCTGCTTGGATTGCGGATCGAAGGCCGGCACGGTCAACGCGTTGACGCCGCCGCCGCGCATGAACTGGCTGCCCCAGTGCATCGGCATGAAAACCTGCGCCGCGCGCATTTCATCCGACGCGGTGACCCGCACTACCAGTTCGCCGCGGCGACTTTTCAGGCGCGCGATGTCGCCGGTTTTCAGCCCGCGGCGCTCCATGTCGCGCGCGTGCATCGCCAGCCACGGTTCTTCGACGTGATTGGAAAGACGCGCGACCGTGCCGGTGCGGCTCATCGCATGCCATTGATCGCGCAATCGCCCGGTGTTCAACGCCAGTGGATAGCGCGCATCTACTTTTTCGGCGGGCGGCTGGTGCGTGGCCACGACAAAGCGCGCGCGACCATCGGCGGTAGGGAAAACACCATCGATATAGAGCCGCGCGCGTCCCGCGATAGCACCTTGCGGCATCGGCCATTGCTGCGGCCCCGCACTTTCGAGAATCGCGTAGGACAAGCCGGTGATGTCGAGATCGCGCCCGCGCGTGCTCTCGCGATGCTCGTTGAATATGTGCTCGGGCGTCGGGTAGTCAAACATTTGCGCGGTGCGCAGATTGCCGAGTTTGGCGCCCAGCCGCAATGCGAAATCGACGGCGATCTGCGCGTCGGCGCGCGTCTCGCCGGGCGCTGCAACCGCCGCGCGCACGCGCGTGATGCGGCGCTCCGAGTTGGTGACCGTGCCTTCTTTCTCGCCCCACGTCGTCGCCGGCAGCAAGAGGTCGGCGTACTTCACGGTATCGGTATTGCGATACGCTTCCTGCACCACTACGAACTCCGCGCGTTCGAGCGCGGCGCGCACGTGGTTGACGTCAGGCATGGATTGCGCCGGGTTCGTGCAGGCTATCCACACGGCCTTGATTTCGCCGCGATGTATCGCAGCGAACATTTCCACTGCCGTCTTGCCGGGTTGCGCCGGCACGGAGTCGACACCCCACAATTGCGCGATTTCGGCGCGATGCGCGGCGTTCGCCATATCGCGATGCGCCGACAGCAGATTTGCCATGCCGCCGACTTCGCGTCCGCCCATCGCATTCGGCTGGCCGGTGAGCGACAGCGGGCCGGCGCCGGGTTTGCCGATATGCCCTGTTGCGAGATGCAGGTTGATTAGTGCGGCGTTGTTGTGCGTGCCGTGCGAAGATTGATTGAGCCCCTGACAATAGAGCGACAACGTGGCGCGCGACGCGCTGAACCACTTGGCAGCCTGCACGATATCCTCGGCCGGAATGCCGCAGGTGACCGACGCCGCCTGCGGCGTATATTCGCTCACCGCGTCCTTCAGCGCATCGAAACCCACGGTATGGGCGCGGATGTAGTCGATGTTGCACAGCCCCTCCCACAGCATCACGTGCAACATCGCGTTGTAGAGCGCGATATCGGTACCGGGCAGGATGGGCAGGAAGAGATCGGCGGCGGCCGCGGTGTCGGTGCGCCGCGGATCGACCACGATGATTTTCAGCGCCGGGTTGCGCGCCTTCGTATCGACAATGCGGCGATACAGGATCGGATGCGCATAGGCCGTATTGGAGCCGGCAATAAATATGCACTCCGCCGTGTCGATATCTTCGTAACAGGCAGGCGGCGCATCGGCGCCCAGCGTCGCCTTGTAGCCAGCGACCGCCGACGACATGCACAGCCGCGAATTGGTATCGACGTTGTTGGTGCCGACCAGCCCTTTGGCGAGCTTGTTAAAGACGTAATAGTCTTCGGTCAGCAACTGGCCCGAGATATAGAACGCTACGCTGTCGGGGCCGTGCTCGCGGATGACCGCGGCAAATTGGTCGGCGGCGTGATCGAGCGCGGCGTCCCAGCTCACGCGCTCGCGCGCGGCGGCGCGGGAACTGCGCAATTCCGGATACAGTGCGCGTGCCGCGGACCCGGCCGTCAGATGCAATGTCGTGCCCTTGGTGCACAGGCGGCCGAAATTCGCCGGATGCGCGTCATCGCCGCGTACGCCGGTGATGCGTTCGCCGTCGGTTTCGATCACGACCCCGCAGCCGACACCGCAGTAGCAACAGGTGGATTTGAACGCTGGCATGGCAACAACTTAGCAACCGACGTGCCAGTGACATACATTATTTAAATCATGATGATAAAACTGCAATCCCTTTGTAATGCTGAAATTACGCAAGCTGGCAGTGCATACAGGACGCCGGTCGCATCATGTTGGTGCGCGCTGTATTCAGGGAAATCATGGCTTAGCAATGCGTTCTGCGGTGGCGACTCACCACGCCAGTCCGCGTCTATGAAAAAGCCCGCGGGAAATGTAATTTGCCGCGGGCCAGGATCCGCCAATTGTCTTCAGGGAGAAAAAGCAAAGGCGGGATCGTTATCGATTATCCACGCCGGGCTGCTACTTTCCGTACGCTATCGAACATAACGGCGGATATTTCATGCCGCCTCGTTGCGCGCGCATTGCAAAACCAGGACTTCAAGCCCCTTCGGCCCGGCCTGCACCGCGAGCGCCAGATCGGACGGCTCCACGTACAGGACGGACCACGCTGGATAACTCTCCGCCTCGTGCTCGAGGCTGCCGTTCAGCACCAGGTAGAACTGGCCACCGCTGGTTTGCGGGTTGGGGCCGGCGGTGCGCATGTCCGGTCCGAGGCGCATCATCCACGCGCCCAGCCCGTCCTCATGCGTTTCTTTGGTGAGCGGCTCCAGCGCCACGCCATCGCGGCTGAGCAGCACCGGCTCCGTGCTTAACGTGATTTGCTCGTTGAAGTGCCGCTTCTTGCCCGGTTTCATCTTTTCGCGATAGCCCGGCTCATGCAGGTAAACCGGACCGGAGTCGGTTTTTGGGCGCAATGCAAAATAGGACAATCCCTGCGCACCCGCACTGACCGGGCCATAGCCGGTGTGATGGTCAACGTAGTGCACGGTCACCGGATTGGCAGCCTGGTTGCGCACGAGACTGCCGCTGCCGGCGACGAAGATCTGGAACTGGTCGACCGCGTGGTAGTGCGGAAGTATGGTCTCTCCCGGCCGCATCTCAACGAGAAACACCTGCGGACGGGGCACGATTTCCCCGTATTTCACTTCGCCGATAAAATCCGTGCGCCAGCGCCATTGCTCCGGCTCGGTCTTGGAGCGGGTGATGATCCGCCGCGGCAATGCCTCTACGCTGCTGACTGCCTGCACCATACGCTGCTCCTTGGAGTAACTGCGATCCGCCGGTTCAGTCGAGCTTGCCAAGTACCGGGACGAGCTTGGCCCATTTCTGGATTTCGTTTCTCATCAGCTCCGCGAATTCCTGCGGCGTACCGCCCACTGCTTCAGAACCTTCGACTGCGAATTTTTCCCTGATCTCGGCGGTCTTCACGATCTTGACGACTTCGCGGTGGAGAGTGGCGACGACATCGGGCGGCGTCTGCGCCGGCACCAGCACGCCGTACCACGAGCCGGTTTCGTAACCAGGCACTCCGGACTCGGCAACGGTGGGCACTTTCGGGAGGGCGGGCATGCGCCGGGTGCCTGTAACCGCCAGCAAGTGCAGGCGGCCGCTGCTGACCAGCGAAGCGGCGGAAATCAGGTTGTTGAACATGATCTGCACGTGTCCACCCACCAGATCCATCAGGCCGGGAACGCCACCTTTATAGGGAACATGCACGACATTGATGTTGGCCATGGATGCGAACAGCGCACCCGCAAGATGGGTGCCCGAGCCGCTGCCTGCCGATGCATAGTACAACTCGCCCGGCCGGCGCTTCGCAAGCGCGAGCAATTCCTTCACCGAGGCTGCCGGCACGCTCGGATGGACCAGCAGCAGCAGTGGCGCCGCCGTGACCTGCGTGACCGGCAGGAAGTCCTTGATCGGGTCGTAGCGCAGGTTCTTCACCAGCGCCGCGTTGATGGTGTGGCTGTTGGTCACCATCAGGATGGTATAGCCGTCGGCGGGCGCCTTGGCCGTCAACTCGGAACCTATCATCGTGCCGGCGCCGGCGCGGTTGTCCGCAACCACCGGCTGCCCTACCGCGTCGCTGAGTCTTTGCGCGACGGCGCGTCCCACGGTATCCACGCCGCCGCCGGGCGGCGCCGGGATGATCATGCGTATCGATTTGCTCGGATAGGGCTGCGCACTCGCCACTCCGGGGCATGCACCCAACGCGACAACCAACAACACTCTGCTGAATTTATTCACTGCTTCCTCCATTGCTCCATGAATGATGCCGTACTGACGACGGCTCTCTTCCCTGTTTAATCAGTTCAGGCTTCGCGCAACTGCTCCGCAGCCGGCAGCATGCCGCCCGAGCCGGGCGTCACCAGGCGCAGCACGTCGCCTTTGTTTAGCGCAAGCGGCGTCTTGTCGGGCACTTCCTTGCCGTTCAGGTAGATGCCTCCGGTGGCGCCGTCTGCCCCGCCCAGCAGGCCTTTCGGCGGCACGCCTAGTTTGCCGTGCGAAGCGCGCACCGTCAGCGGCAACTCGCCGGTCGATTCGAATTCGAATTCCTGGCCGCCGCCGCCGCGCCATTTGCCCGCGCCGCCCGAATCGCGCCTGATGCGCTTGAAATGCACGAGCACGGGAATCGACGCTTCGAGCACTTCGACAGGTAAATTGGAGGAATTGGCGGGAAAGCTCACGCAATTGAGGCCGTCTTTCCGCGCGCGCGCGCCCATACCGCCCATCACGAACATCGATTCCGAAAACGACCGGTGCGCGGCGTTGCGGCCGGAAAACATCACCGCGAACTTGTTGCCCGACTCGGCGATGATGCGGTCGGTCAGCACGCCCTGCAGCGCCTCGATGATCGCGTCCGGAACAAAATGGCCGCTGCTCGACTTCAAGCGCACTGGCGCCGGAAAGCGCGGGTTCAGAAAACATCCTTCCGGCGCGGTGACCTGTATCGGCGAAAACGTTCCTTCGTTGTTCGGCAGGCGCGGGCACAGCAGGCTCTTGATGATGTAAGCGCTCCAGACATGCGTGTAGACCAGGGTGCAATTCACGCCGACGTTGCGCTGCGGCGAGCTGCCGGTGAAATCGATCGCCAGCCTGCCCCTGGCCGAAGTCACCTTGACCTTGATCTCGAGCGGCGTACCGGCGCCTTCGATGGCGGTTTCGCCGTGATAGACGCCGTTTGGTATGTGCGCGCGTATCGCGGCACTCATGGTTTTGCGCGACTGCTCGACGATTGCCGCGCCCAGGCGGCGCAGATCGGGCATCCCGTTCTCCAGCAGAAAATCGGTGAGCTTTCTCTGCATCACCGCGCAGCCGGAAATCAGCGCCCGCACGTCGCTCGAAATCTGGTCGGGAACGCGCACGTTGGCGCGCAGGATGTCAAAGAACGTCGCGTTTTCGGCGCCGCGATTCATGATTTTGATGGGCGGGATGATCAGGCCCTCTTCGTACACTTCGCGCGGCGGCCCCGACAGGCAGCCGCCGATGTCCGTCATGTGTGCCATGCACTCGGCAAAGCCGATGAGACGCCCGCGGTGAAACAGCGGCGCCACCACCGCGACATCATTGAGGTGGCCCATGATCCACCACGGGTTGTTGGTGATCAGCATGTCGCCGGGCGCCAGCGTGTGAGCCGGGAATTGTTTCAGCAGTTCACGCGCGGCGATCGAGTTGGTGCCTATTTTGGATGCGACGCCGGCGTCCGATATAAGCAACGCGCCTTCAGGATCAAGCAGCAAGGCGCCGAAGTCACGCGCTTCGACGACGATTTTCGACATCGACGTGCGCAAGATCGCGTACGAGGCCTCGTCGACCACCGTCACGAGCCCGCTCCACAGCACTTCGAGATCGATGGCGTCGAAGTGCGGACGCTTGCCGCCGGTTTTGGTTTTTCGTGTCATGGCTTAATCGCTCTTTTCACTTATGCTTTACCGGCACGCCGCATGGTACGGGTGACCATGATGTCGCCGTCGCCGTCGACGCGGATCGAGGCGGCCTGCCCGACGAAAACCGTCGACTCGATTTCCTCTATGATCGCCGGCCCTTTGAACGTGCAGTTCAGCGGCAGCGCATGCCGGTCATACACCGGGCAATCGGCGAACGCCGAACGCTCGGGAATATAAGCGCGACGCTTGCCTTTCACCGCGTCCTGCAGTCTGCGGCGGCCACGCCCCGGCTTCAGCTCAAGCTGGGGTTGCCGCGCGGTCACGCGCACGTGCCAGCGCACGAACTCGACCGGCGACTCCTCGGTCAGCGCGTGATACCGCTCTTTGTACGATGCTGCAAAAAGCTTTGTGACCGCCGCAAAATGTCGCGCCGAGAGCGCGCCCGGCGGCAGCGGCACGTTGAGCTCGAAACTCTGCCCCGCATAGCGCATCGCTACCATGCGCTCGACTTCGATGTCCGTGCCCGCGACGCCCACCGTTTTGACCAGCGCAAGTCCTTCTCTTTGCATTTCTTCCAGCATGCGCCCGACTTTGACCGCGTCGAGCTCGCCGCCGGCGATGATCTTGCCGCGCACGACTTCGAACGACGGCTCGGCGACAAGAAAACCCAGTGCCGACATCACGCCAGCCTGCCGCGGATAGAGAATCTTCTGTATGCCCAGCGCGATCGCCACGCCGTAGGCGTGCACCGGCCCGGCACCGCCGTAAGCAAACAACGCGTAGCGTCGCGCGTCCTTGCCCTGCTCCAGGCAATGTACTTTTGCCGCGCGCGCCATGGTGTCGTTGACGATGCGATGTATGCCCCAGGCTGCGCGCTGCAGCGTCATGCTGAGCGGTTTTCCGATATGTTGCGAGATGGCTGCCTGGGCGCGCGCCTTGTCGAGCCGCATTTTCCCGCCGAGGAAAAAATCCTCCGCGAGGTAGCCAAGGCAGAGGTCTGCATCCGTGACGGTGGGAAGCTCGCCGCCGAGTCCGTAGCATGCCGGGCCGGGTGCCGCGTTCGCGCTCTGCGGGCCGACCTGCAAAAGACCCAGTTCATTCACGCGAGCGATGCTGCCGCCACCCGCGCCGATCTCGATCATTTCTATGACCGGCACCTGCAGCGGCAGCCCGCTGCCCCTGGCAAAGCGGTAGGCGCGACCGAATTCGAAGGTGGTGGATTTTTCCGGCGCGCCATCTTCTATCACGCAGATTTTCGCGGTCGTGCCGCCCATGTCGTACGCGATGAGGTCGTCGACTTTCTTGCGCTTGCCGAAATATGCCGCCGCGATCGCGCCGCCGGCCGGCCCCGACTCGGTCAGCCTGACCGGAAATTTTCCGGCCGTGCTGCAGCTGGCAATGCCGCCATCGCTGGTGATGATCGCGAGTTCGCTCTTGAAACCGCACGAGCGCAGCGCCGCGTTCAGCCGCTCGAGATAGCCGCGCACGATGGGCTGCACGTAGGCGTTGGCGGCAGTGGTGCTGGCACGCTCGTATTCGCGCACGTCGGACACGACTTCCGACGACAGCGAAATCGCCAGAGCGGGAAGCCGTTTGGCGAGAATGCGCGCGACCTCCTGCTCGTGAGCGGCATTGGCGTAGGAATGCAAAAAACAAATGGCCACACTGCTTACCTTCAGCGCTGCCAGGCGCTGCGCGATGGCTTCCACTTCGTCCGCGTCTACGCCTTGGAGCACGCGCCCCTTGAAGTCGAGTCGCTCGCTCACCTCAAACACGCGGTCGCGCGCGATCAGCGGGCGCGGCAGGTCGATATCGATATCGTAAATGTCGTAGCGGCTCTCACGCGCAAGCTCCAGCACGTCGGCGAACCCGCTGGTGACGAGCAGCGCCGCCGGAACGCCCCGGCGCTCGATCAGCGAATTGGTGACGAGCGTCGTGCCATGCACGACGCTTTCCAGCAACGCACCGTCGATCCCGTGTTCCGCCAGTATTTTTGCGACACCCGCCATCACGCCGCGCGTCAGATCCTCATAGTCGGTCAATATCTTGCCCGAGCGAAATTCGCCGGAACGCCGGTCAAACAGCGCGAGGTCGGTGAAAGTGCCGCCGATGTCGACGCCGAGCGCGATTCCGGCATGCGCGGAGCGCGATGTTTTCGATTTTCTCAATTGCTTTTCCATAAAATACCCGCGGGCCGGCATGGCCGCGGGATTGCGGGCAAACGCGCTCAGATGGGAATGTCGACGTCGAGCATGGGCGCATGCTGCTGTGCCCCGTAGACGTCCGTATCCCCCACGTCGCCCGATGAAATCCTGCGCGGCACCGTGCCCTTGAAAGCGAGAGCCGGCGGGTAGGCCGTGAACGTTACTTCGTCAACGCGGCAGTTGTACTGGCGCGCGAACAGCTCGGCGCAGAACACCTTGGTCGCCGCGACCTTGTCGAACAGCTCGCGGCTCTCGAACATGACGTCTATGGTGAGTTCGTAGGGGCCGGCGTTTTTGCTCTTGCAAACCTTGGCGATGTCTCTCAGCTTGGCCATGATCAGTGCACCTTTTCGTATTCGATCGGAAACATCCCGTAGGGATCCTCGGTCTCCAGCACGTGAAAGACCGAGAACTTGTAGGTCTCGCCCATGCCGATATCGGACGGCGAAAACGGAAACGCCATGTTGCCGCTCTTGCACAGGCGGCCGACGAAATCAATTTTCGGCAGCACCACGCGCGCGATGGCGAGCACGGCGTTCGCATCTTCCTGGTTCGTCGCCACGACCTCGACCAGGATGCCGAGCTCGTGCGAAGATATCTGCTTGACCGGCTCGGCCGCGCCCATCACGCCGTCCTTGCCGTAGACGTGAAGCATCAGCTGATATTTTTCGGGAGAGACTCCGAACGCCGTTGCGCGCATCTGCACGTCGTCCCGGAACGTCGCGAGATAACTGTCGATCTGCGAAATCAGGATCGGGTCGCGAGTGCCGCAGATGGTGATGGCGCGGTAGCCGACGAGTTCCGCGCCTTCGAGCTTGATGCTGTAGGGCTGCTTGCGCCAGACCATGCGGCTCACGCGGGTCGCGCGATCGGTCACCGCGGTGAATTCGCAGTCCGTGGCATCGAGTATGCCGCCCGGCTCTTCGTGCACCAGCGCGCTCGCGTTCTCGTGCAGGCCGTGAGTGGCGACCGAGAATGGCGTGCAGCGGCGCGCCGGGTTGGACGGCTCGAGTTCGATGTGGTCGGACCGCACTATGGTCATCAGGCAGTCATGACCTTTTGGTATTGCGGTGGCGGTGCCGCACTCGAGCATTTTTCCGGCATACCACGACGGTGCAGCAGGCATCCCCGCGTGCATGGCGCAGCCGGCCCACGATGCCGCATCGCTGGCCCGCCCCGCGAGCACGACTTCCGCGCCGTCGTCGAGCGCTCGCATGAAAGGCTCGGCGCCCATCATGCCGACAATGCGCGCGGCGCGTTCGACGGTCGGCGAATCGAGCACCGGCACGTTTTTCAGGGCGCGTATGCGGCCTTCCTTCAGCCATCCGCCGACTTTGCTTTTTTCCTGGTCGGCATGGATCAGCGCCATCTTGAAGTTGAGGCCGTCTTCGCGCGCGATTTCGCGCGCGAGCTTGGCGACCTGCTGCAAGTGCGGCTCGCCGCCGGCGCCGCCGCAACTGCCGATCACCAGCGGGACTTTTTTCTGGCGCGCCGCATTCAGCATGAGCCGCAGGTCGCGCCGCATCGCCTTGTCCGAGTTCAGGCATTTGCCCGAACCGAGATAGAAAGGCCCCGGGTCGGTGCTGCCGCCGTCGACGCCGATCACGTCGGGGTTTCTCTCCAGCGCGGCCTTGAGCGAGCTTTCCGGGAATCCATACCCCAGCAGGCCGCTCGTCGACAACAGCCTGAATTCCTTGTTATTCGCCATGTCAGTTCCTCTCCGTAAATTCGATTCTATGCGCGGGCATAACCGCTCAATCGACCTTGATGTCCGCGCTTTTGATGACTTTAGTCCATCTGTCCTTTTCGCGCCCGACGAACGCCGCAAGCTCATCGCGCGACGTCAGGTAAGGCTCCACGCCCAGTGCGGTGAACCGCTCGCGCATTTCGGTCGAGCCCAGTGCCTGGTTTACGCCGTCCTGCAAGCGGGACGCGATGCCCGCGTCAACGGCGGCCGGCACCAGTATCGCCCACCAGCCCGTGGTCTCAAACCCCGGCACGCCGGCTTCGCTCATGGTCGGCACGCCGGGCAGCAGGGACGAACGTTTTGAATGCGTGACCGCGATGCCTCTCACGCGCTGCGCCTTGATCTGCGGCACGCACGTCGTGATGCTGTCGAACAGCATCTGGACCTCGCCGCTGATCAGCGCCGTCATCGCCGGCCCTGCCCCTTTGTACGGCACGTGCAGGATGTTGATTCCCGCCATCATCTTGAAGAGTTCCAGCCCGAGGTGGCCGGTGGTTCCGCTGCTGGCCGACGCGCTGTTCAGCTCTCCCGGACGCGCCTTCGCCAGCGCAATCAGTTCGCGCACATTGCGCGCGGGCAGCGTGGGGTGCACGAGCAGCACTTGCGAAGATATGGCGACAATGTTGAGCGGCCGCAGTTCGCGGACCGGATCGTAAGTCATCTTCGGGAACAGCAATGGATTGATCGTCTGCGTCGCCACCGTGCCCATCAGTATGGTGTAGCCGTCGGGCGCCGCGCGCGCGACCATCTCCGACCCGATGTTGCCGCTGGCGCCCGGACGGTTGTCGATAATGACCGGCTGCCCGAGGAGTTCGCTCAGCTTCACGCTCAGCGCACGGGCGATTACATCGGTGCTGCCGCCCGCCGGGAACGGCACGACCATGCGGATGGGACGCGCCGGATACGCCTGCGCCCACGCCGGGACTGCCGCGCATAAACCCGCGCACAGCGCAAAACCCCAGGACCAGAATCTCATCGGTAACAGGCTGACCATGAATGCTGAAAGTGAAAGACGCGCGTCGCGAAACCTGCCGGGCGTACGCCTCCGGACGCGTCATCTCTGAATGTTGTTTGCGTCATTATCCGGCTCCACCCATATACAATCAAAGACTATGATTGAATACAAGCATGTTATTTACGTATACTCGAAAGCATGAAACTGCAGCAATTGAGGTTTCTCTGCGAAATCGTCGACCGCGAACTCAGCATCTCGAACGCGGCGACCGCGCTGCATACTTCGCAGCCCAGCGTCAGTCGCCAAATCCAGGCCCTCGAAAAAGAGCTGGGGGTCGCCGTATTCGCGCGCAGCCGCAAGCGCATCCTCGGGCTGACGAAACCCGGCATTGAAGTCCTGCAGATCGCGCGCCGCATGGTGCGCGACGCTGAAAACCTCAGCCAGGTCGGCAATGAGTTCACCGCGAAAGATTCAGGCGACCTGGTGATTACCACCTCGCACACCCACGCGCGCTACGTATTGCCCAGTGTCATCAAGAAATTCGCCGCCGAATACCCGAAGGTGCGCGTCATCCTGCGCCAGGGCAATCCGACGCAGATTGCCGAGTGGGCGAGCTCGGGCGACGCCGACCTGTCGATTTCCTCGGAACCGATCCGCCCTATTCCGAACCTCGTACTGCTGCCCTGCTACGACCACCCGAAAGTCGTGCTCACGCCGCTGAAGCACCCGCTACTGGGCAAGCGCGCGCTCACCATCGAAGAACTGGCGCGCTACCCGTTGATTACCTACGACTCCGAATTCGCCACCCACTCGCAGGTCATGCGCGCTTTCGAGAGCAGGCAATTGAAGCCCAACATCATCCTCAGCGCCACCGACGTGGACGTGATGAAAACATATGTAAAACACGGCATGGGCGTAGCCATCGTCGCCTCGCTCGCTTACGACGCGAAGGAAGACCGCGCGCTGCGTTCCATCGATGCCCGCCACCTGTTCGAGTCGAACAAGATTTATGTCGGCATCCGCAGACACAGCTATCTAAGGGGCTACGTGTTCCGCTTCATCCGGCTGTTTTCGCCGAAACTGACGCGGGAAATTGTGGAGCGCGCGGTATTTGCAAGCCAGCCGCGCGAATAATCGCGGGCAGGCGATTGCGCTAAGTCAGCGGCGCGCTCGCGGCATTTGAAGCAGTGCGGGCAAAGGTTTCGTACAAACCCCAATCCAGCGGATGCGGTTCGAGCGTTTCCGGGTTCCACATGCGGCGCGGCAGTTCGAGTATGTCGCCGCCGTAGACGTGCAGGCCGATGGCGGGTTCATCGCCCAGGCATTCGGCGACGTGCACGGTGTCAGCCATCATCGGCAGTATCGATCCGCGCTCCAGCGTCGCTTCGCCCGCTTTTCTCAAACCGCCCGGAGCGGAGCGGTACAGCGTGTTTTTTTCGCTGCCGGACATGAGCAGTATGGTCGCCCACGTGCCGTGATCGTGCGGCGGCGTGCGGCGTCCATTGGGAAAACTGACTTTCAGCAAAGTAAGTTCCGGCGACCGGTAAAAGACCTGCTTCGGATTGCCGCCGATACCCGACACGTAGCTCAGCGTCTGCGCCAGAGCATCGATGTCCTTGCGCAGGCCTTCCATGGCCTCGCGCACCGCGACCATCGGGTTGCTGCTTGAGTTCGCCTTCGCGAGGACTGCGACCAGTTCGTGGACTTTCATTGCCGTAACCTCCCGGAAGTCATGCAATAGTGATTTTACTCGGCCTTGGCGCCGGATTGAGGGGGCAGGAGTTTCGTTACCGGGCGTAGCACCATTACTGCTTCAACATCAATTTCACCAGCGCATCGGCGCGCGGCTGGCGGTCGAGAGTGCGGCAGGTCTCGATGACAGCTTCATACTGGGGAATGGGAATCGGCAGGCCGGGATCGATACCGCGGATGCGGCGCGCTTCTTCCTCGAAATCCCAGATGAATTCGCGGCCGCTCCCCTGCAGCGTGTGGCTTTTGCCGTCCTTGGTGAAAATCGTGATGCGCGGGCCAAACAGCGTCATCGTCGGCGACGGGATGATCGTCACGCGGTTCGTCAGTTCCATTACTTGCGGCGGATCGTCGGCGCGCGAACTCTGCGGCGCCCAGTCGCCCAACATCGGGAAGCCGCGCGTGATGGCAGCGTAGGCGAGATGGTATGCAGTGCTGCCGGGTTGGCGGTTGGTATCTTCGCGGCGCACCGCAAATGCCGGACTCGGATACTGCGTCTCCAGCCAGTTCACCACGGCTTCTATGCGATCGATGTTTTCCGGCCGGATATCGTTGTCCTTGCACAGCTTTGCCATCACATCGACGTGCGCGATGTTGTAGCCCGAAATCGAATAGATGCGGTAGAGCGTTTCGAGAAATATCCAGTCCTTGCCGAGGTTGGCGGTGATTTTTGCGAGGCTCGCGTGCGTGTCGCCGGTAAAGCTGTACGTCAGCTTGCCCTGGTTGTTGCCGACATACGCGTGATAGAAACCGGCGTCACCTTCGAGCACCGTCTCGCCGCCCACATGCCCCTGGCGCGCGAGCGCCACGGCCAGCATGGAGTTACGCACTGCAGCGCCTTCGCGCAACGCCTTGCCGCCACTGCGCGCGCCTTCGACGTTGCCGCTCGCGAGGCTCGCGCACAGCGCAATGGTGCTGTTCATCTGGTCTTCGTCGAGCTTGAATATTTTTGCGGCAGCGATGGCGCCGCCGAATATGCCGAATATCGGGCTCGCATGAAACCCGCGCGCCGCCAGCGTCGGAATGAATTCCGCAGCAAGACGCTCCATCACCTCATATCCCGCCGCAACCGCGGTAATGAATTCCTTGCCGGAAGCGCCCGCTTCCTCGGCCGCCGCCAACGCTGCCGGCGGCACGCTGGTGCCCGGGTGCATCAACATGCGGAACGTGTCCCACTTGCCGCCCGCGAACGCCATTTCGGAATTGGCGAACGCGGCGCCGCCCTTGGTGACTTTCTGGCCGCTGACCAGGATGGTCGCGCCGCGCTTCACGCCCTCTTCTTCGTCGGTCATGAGCTTGACCGCATCGCGGCCCGGCTTGGTCTGCGACCCTATCAATATCGACGACAGGCAGTGCAGCGTGACGCCTTTCGCGCGGTCGATTACCGCCGGCGGCAGGTCTTCGTACTTGAGACCTGTGATCCAGCGCGCGAACTGGCGGCTAAGCGATGTCATTTCTTCATTCTCCTCAATCGGGGATGTTATGAATCTTCTGGTACGTATTAGAACCATCTCAAAAACACTATATCGACAAGCAACCGCCGATGAACGCCGATTAACGCCGATATGATTTCAGGCCCGTTCCAGAACCAACCTCAAGTCCCTTGAGTTTATCTGCGTTCATCGGCGTTCATCGGCGTTCATCGGCGGTTCCAAAAAAAATTTTGAGACCGCTACCAGTACAGTTGGCTCTGCGATACCGGTCACGCGGCTTCCGAGAATTGTCCCATCGTCGGTTGCTCGACCTTCTGATAATCCGCGCTCGACATATTCACGCTGATGGCATGGTCGCCGGCATTGAAATTGATGCGGGGTTGCGCGGACAACTGCTCGTCGCAATAAGTGGCAAAGCCGAACAGGCTGCCGAACGGCGGGATCGATCCCGGCTTGAGCGTGGTGAGTTGCTCGACTTCTTCGCGCGTGGCGAAACGCACCCCTCTCACGCCCAGCGCCTTGCGCGCCTGCTTGCTGTCGAGCCGCCGGTCGGCCGGCATCACGAACAGCACGAAAGATTCGCCGGCTTTGCAGATCAGCGCCTTGGCGCCGCTGGCGAGAGGCGCCCCACGCACGCGGGCAGCCTCTTCACTGGTGAATACCGGCTCGTGACGCGATACGTCGTAGGCCACGCCGTGACTGTCGAGCAGCGCAGTCAAACGCTCGAAGACGGTCATACTTAAAAACTCGTGAACCGCAAAGGACGCGAAGGACGCAAAGGAACCCCAAGGCAAGACAGAAAAATTTTCGGGGCCAGCTTCAAAGTGCGACATCCCAAAGATCGAACCGAATCGGCGCCCAATCGATTGAGAGTTTGCCTTCGCGTCCTTTGCGTACCCCGCAAGGGGGTATTAAAAAGAATCCTTCGCGGTTCAAGATTGAAGATTTAACCGCGCAACTCCGGAAATACCCTCTCCTCGTCGAACACGCCCGTCTTGGTCCTCAACACGACAATGCCGCCTCTTTGGCCGAGGGTCTTGCGTAAAATCCCGGCGCGGCTGCCTTCCTCCTTGGATTTGAAAGTCCGCACGACTTTCTCGGTGTCGTCGTGCTTCAGCACCCAGCTTGCCTTGGTATCGTCAAATCGCAGTGTAAATTTCCTTTTCACTTGCCGACTCCTCCGTGGTTAATCCAGACTTTTTTATTACGCCGATACGGCTTCGGTTTCCCGCACCGCGTAGACGTCCGCTATGTTGCTCAATCCCTTGAACTCGATGGCGTTGCCGCAATCGTCGCTGACCGTCATCAGCATCTGCTCGCGCACCGTGCCTTTTTGCGTAACGCTCGGCTTGTTGATCCAATGCGCTCCAAGCTGCTCCAGGCGCGACGACGCTTTCTGAAAATCCTCCAACGTCATGACGACGCCGAAATGGCGCAGCGGAGTCGCCAGCGCGCCGCCGATTTTGCGGCCCTGATCGCCGACCACTTCGTCGGGCGCGAGGTGCGCCACGATGTGATGGCCGAAGAAATTGAAGTCCACGCGCCCTTTCAGCTTGCGGCCTTCCGGGCACTGCAGCATCTCGCCGTAGAACTTGCGCGCACGGTCCAGATCGTTCACCGCGAACGAAAAATGAAACAGAGTACTGCTCATGCCCTATCTCCTGAAGGTGGATGAACTGCCAGACCTGTATTCATCGATACGCTGAAAAATCGACGTGCGCGGGTTGCGCTGCCGGGGCCAAGCCTGAGCCGGCGCCCGGTTGTTTTCTGACAGTGTAGCTTTTTTGCGGCTTCTTCACAAAATTACCTATGGGCCGGCTTCGATCAGCAGGGGAAAGCTCCTCAAACTGCCATACGGGAGCGTATGGGCCATTAGCCTGCGGATGGCGGCCTCTTGTCACCGGATAATGCGGAAATTTCGCGCCGCGCGGGCACCCTTTTTGTGCGCGCCCACCATAGTGGCGCGGACATTGAATCGCGATTTTCCGCGTGCCATACTGTCCCCAGCCGTCGATATCTTCAAACGCCGTCTCTGCCAGAGAAAGTGAGATAAAGATGAAACGCATTTTGCTTGCAGTGGGGACCTGCGCAACGGCTCTGCTGGTTGCCGCGAACGCGGCGGCGCAAACACAGGATTATCCGAACCGTCCCATCCGCATCGTCGTGCCGCAGGCGCCGGGATCGGGGCCGGACATCATCGCGCGCGCCATCGGGCAAAAGATTACCGAGTCCATGGGCCAGCAGGTGATCGTGGAAAACCGCGCGGGCGCGAACGGCATCATCGGCATGGAAGCCGTCGCCAAATCCAAACCCGACGGCTATACGCTGGTGCATGCCGTGCCGAGCGCGTTGACCATGAACCCGTACGTCTACAAGAAACTGCCGTACGACACGTTCAAGGATTTCGTGCCTGTCACCCAGACCGCCGACAATCCATTCGGCCTGCTGGTCAATCCGGGATTGCCAGTCAGGACGGTGAAGGAACTCGTCGCGCTGGGCCGCGCGCGTCCCAGCCAGCTCGACTACGCTTCGTTCGGCATTGGCAACCAGACCCATCTCGCGGGCGAACTGTTCGCGCTGGCCACCAATCTCAAATTGACGCACGTGCCGTACAAAGGACAAACGCCGGCGGTGACTGACCTCATCGGCGGACAGATCGCGCTGCTGTTTACACCGTTGCCGGGCGCTGCGCAGCATATCGATTCGGGCAAGCTGCGCCTGCTCGCGACTTGCGGCGAGGCGCGCGATACCATCTTCACCAACGCGCCGACCATGCGCGAGTCGGGCTTCCCGACGGTGATCATCACCGGCTGGCTGGGCTTGCTGGCACCGGCCGGCACACCGAAAGAAATCGTGAACCACCTGCAAAGCGACGTGGCGAAGCATCTGCAGACCGCCGAAATGAAGGACACGTTTACACGCAACGGCACCAAGCCGGTCGGCAGCACGCCCGAGCAGTTCGAGCGCTTCATCAAATCCGAAGCGCAGAAGTGGTCGAGCGTCATCAAACAGGCGGGACTCGAGTTTACCCAGTAAAACCGCCGTGACGCCGGCGCGGCCGCGCGCGCCGGCAAGCTGCAACTTAAATTACAATAAAGCGCAATAAAGCGAGGAGAGAAATTCCAGTGGACACCCCGATGGCCAATCCAGCCAAGACCGATTATCTCGACGCTATCGCGAAGTTTGCCTGCGAGACCCGCTACGAAGACATCCCCGCACGCGTCATCGAGCACTCCAAGCGCATTCTGGCCGACACCTTCGCCGTGATCGGCTGCGGCATGCAGCAGAAGGAAATGCAGGCGCTGACGGCCAGGCAACTGCCGAAAGTCGCGTCCGGCCGCGCATCGGTCATCGGCACCGGCAAGCGCGTGAATGCATTCGACGCGGCGATGCTCAACGCCATTGCAGGCGTGTGGCTGGAACTCGACGAAGGGCATTCCTACACCAACGGGCATCCCGGCATCCACGTCATACCCGCCTCGTTCGCGCATGCGCAGGAACACGGGTTCTCCGGGAAAGACCTGCTGCTGGCGTTCGTTCTCGGTTATGAAATCTGCGGCCGCATCGGCGGCGCTTACAAGATGCGGGTCATCGTGCAGACGCACGGCACTTTTGGCGTCATCGGCGCGACGGTCGCCGTCGCCAAGCTGTGCGGGTTCAATCAAAGCCAGATGCGCCAGGCGATCAACATCGCCGCCTCCACGCCGCTGGGCGGCAACCGGCAGACCATGCTCGACGGCGCGACGATACGCAATTATTACCCGGGCCACGCCGCCTTCACCGGGCAGATGATTGCACGGCTGGTGGAATCCGGCTTCACGGGGCCTGTCGATGCGCCGAGCGTGACGTTCGGACAGATACTCGCCGATGATTTCAAGCCCGATAAGGCCGCCGCCGAACTGGGCACCCGCTGGCTGGTCACCGAAAACTATTTCAAACTTTATCCGAGCGCGCGCTACGTGCACTGCGGCATTGATGCGTTGCTCGACGCGCTGTCGAAAGTGCCCGGCAAACGGCTGCCGCCGGAATCGGTAGACCGCGTGGAGCTGTACGGTTACCGCATGCTGATATTCTGCGGCGAGAACCGGCCCAAAAGCATGTTCGGTACGCGCTTCTCGACGCCGTTCTCGATCGGCACGATTCTCTATCACGGCCGTTCCGACCTCGACGTTTTCGGCGAGGCGGCGTTCGCCAACCCGGCCGTGCTCGACCTCGCCGCGCGCGTGAAGATGATTGAAGCGCCCGAGATGAACAAGGACTTCCCGCGCAAGATGCCGGCGCGCATCAAGATTTTTCTCAAAGACGGCACGGTATACGAAGGCAAGTGCGAGGTGCCCAAAGGCGAGCTTGAAAATCCGCATGTACCGGCGGAACTGGAGCGCAAGTACTACCAGCTCGCCACGCCGATCTGGGGCGAGGAACGCGCGCGCAAGGCTTATCAGAGCTGGATGACTCTTGAAACGCTGGACGACGTGCGCGATTTCGCCGGCGGCGACGATTTTTAAAGACCACTGCTGGCCCACGTGCACGGTTTTCGCCGCGGCACTCACCGTGAGCGCATGGTTCGCGCACAACTCGATGGCGTAATCACCGGCCTCGCGGGACAGCGCGCTCCCTGCATTTGAAACCGTCAGGTTCGTCCTGCAGCATCCGCGCTGCCAGAATTGCCACATCCCCGGCGACTCGCCGTTTCTGGATGACAAGGAAACACCGCATGACCAGAACGTCGTGCGCGGCCCCACCGGCCGCGGTGCGGTTGAAAATGAATGCTCGTCGTGCCACCAGAAAACCAATTAGCCTTTGAGCTACGGCGAGCATGTGCCGCCGGGTTCGCCGGGCTGGCGTCTGCCGCCGCCGGAAACCAAGATGGTTTTCAATGGCCTGAGCCCGCGCGAGCTCTGCCGTTCCATCAAGAACCGCTGCGCAATGGGTGGCAAAGATCTCGCCGCGATGATGGCGCACATCCGGGACAACGGACAGGTCGCATGGGGCTGGGCGCCCGGCGGCAATCGTGCGGTGCCTCCTGCATCGCGCGCGGAGACCGTCTCTGCCTTCAGGACATGGATGAACGCGGGCGCGCCCTGCCCCGGATAATCGCCGGCAACATGACCGCTAATTGAAATTACGCGCCTTACCGTAGAGGAAGGTGATATTGACCCTTCGCTTAGAATACCCCGGCTTGAAATGCAGCTCGTCGGTCGTATGAAACAGGGTCGAATCGAATAAAACACAGCGATTTTCCCGGTACGGAACGCGGTGAGATTTTGCGCCCTGCGTCTTGATGAACGCCTCTATCTTTGACGAGTTTGCGTTGTAATTCTCGAAGGTCCAGTGCTTGGGCGCGGGCACGTCATAAATGACCATGCCCCCGGTGCTTTTATCCAGACAAGCCTCGTCAGGCGTAATCCAGAAATTCACGTTGACCCTTGCGAAATCGGCGTGCAGGTTGATCCCCTGCAGGCGTTGATCGTATTTGAATGCCCATGCCTGGGTCAGCACGTTTTCACCAACAACCTTTGGCATGGCTTGACGCAATTCATCCGCAATTGCCAACAGCACGCGCGGACCGAAGCCCCCGGACAGGAACGCCCCTGCGTAGCCGTTTTTATAATGCGCCTTCCACACCGTGGCCTCCTCACAAAACTGCCGCAGATTCGACAGCGCCGGGCCCGACAGGAAATTGTCGATAACGACCAGCGACGGCGAATTCGCGAAATACGCCTCCTCGATCGTGCGGAAATCATTTTCGCCAAGGGCGGCGCCTGAAAACGGAAGATCGGGGCAGTAGTGAAAATCGCCCAGCGCGTGCGCCAACGCCTCTGCATCCCTGCCGGGCGCCGGGACATTTCCGGAAGCGCCTGCGGACAGTTGCAGATAATGCTTGAGTACTGCAAGGGCCGGTTTGGCACCTGTTGGCAGCTTGTTCCGTTGCTCCAGGAGCTCCAATTGTTCGCAGTCATGGCGAAGCCGCGGCTCAGGTACCGGCCAACCGAGCGAATGCAACGGGATCTCCTGCTCCATCGTCAGGTGCAGGGATTCTCTGAACAAATCAAAGCTCGCGCCTCTGTCTCTTTGATTCAGCCGGTCCAGTCCCAGCAGCGTGACACAATCTACATCTTGGTGAATTTCAGTTCCATATTGCCTGACAAGCTCTTCCACCTCTGCCGCGGCGCCCAAACTGATATGAATTTCCAGCAGGTTCCTGATTGCCACGATTAACGCCCGTCCCTGGCCGAGTGCGCGTCTGTATGCATCAACGGCCTGCTGCTGGCTACCCAATCCCGAATGGGCGATCCCGAGCTGCTCGTAGATTTCCGCGCCAACCGGAGCGTCTTTTCCCATTTCGCTGAATGCCGCAACCGCAGCATAGTGATCGCCCAACTGGTTCTGGCAGCGCATGAGCTGCAGTGTAATAACCGGTAATTTCTGCCCCGTTCGATTGGCTCTGATCGCGTTGCCGAGGGATTCATGCACATTGCCGGACTCATAGTTGGCGATGCTGGAAAACACCAGCGCACGAAAATTATTAGGGTCGGACGCAAAAATAGCAGCGGCCGCTGAGTACGCGCAGGGCCAATCTTGCGTTGCAATCGCGATCTCGCCAATTGCCATCAACAGGAGAATTTCACCCGTCGGCGGCGGTTGCATATTCGCCCGCACATAGACAGCGGCTTCATGGATAAGTCCCGTCATCCGCAACAATATCAGATGGATCGCAATGCAGTCGTAGCCAGCTCCGGTCTCCGAGATTGCGAGCCTGGCAAGAGACAGGGCCTCGCGCGGGTCCTTGCCCAGTATCATTCCGTCCAACGCCGCGCTTGCCTTGATACCTCAACCGCTGTTCCAGCGACGCTGCCCGATGCTTTTCAGGGCGCCCGCGTGGTCTCCGGCGATAAATAAGCAGATCGCGGATTCAAAAGCATCGTCATCCGACGTTATTTCGGCCGTCTGCAGCAGCGCAACTGCCGCGCCGAGATTTCCGCAGGACCGTATTTTTTTCACTTCAAGAAATTCAGCGGACAGCATTGACGCCCATACCTTTTTGCATTCCCTGCCCAATGCTCCGCTTTTTCAGATCGGTTCGCAACGGATTAAAGCGCGGATTAAAGCGCAGAGTCGGCGCGAAATACAGCAGCGCTCAATGGCAGAACGCGTTTTCGCGGCTCACCAACAAAAAGGGCCTGCATTGCTGCAAGCCCTTTGTTCTTTCAGCCAGACTACAGCGGCTTGATCATTACCTTGCGGAATTTGATCGTGCCGGCGTTGTATTGAAGCGCGATCGGGCCGTGGGTAAACGTCGAGTCGTTGACGTCCACCGCCTGCTCTCCATCCATCGCAACTGTCATGCGCGGCCCCTTCGCGGTGATTACAAACGTGCTCCACTTGTTGGCGGCCTTGAAACTGGCCGGTGCTTTGGCCGGCGGCATCAGGGACGCGGTCGCCATTGCCGGGCTCTTGTCCCAGATCTGGATTTCATACGAAGCTTTAGTGTTGACGACCTTCTGGTTCATGACGCGTATGTAGATGCCGCTGTTGGCTTCTTCGTCGGCCCAGAACTCGGCATAGATTTCGAAATCCTTGTACGACTCCTTCGACAGCAGGATGCCGGCGTCCGGCGTGCCTTTCTTGTTGGCCCAAATCGCGCCTTCGCTTGCCGTCCAGTTTGCCGCGCCGAGCGTGGTGAAGTTCTGCATGCCGTTCTCGCCGTCGATCAGCGTGACCCAGCCCGGGCCGGACGGCGCGCTGGCGCAGCCGGCAAGCGCGAACACGACGACCAGCAGCCCTGCCGCAATTGCGGAAATTCGTTTCATGGTGATCTCCTCCTGTTTGTTGTGCGGCAAACGATAACAGGGCTTCCGCAAAAGCAAAAGGCCGGCTTTTAACCGGCCAACGTGGTTGAGTGTGATTGTTGCGCCGCACTAACGTTACGTTCAGCAGCCGCTGCAGGCGGTCGGCTGCAACGAACAGTTCGTCATCATGGTCAAGCTCTGCGGATATGGCGCTCTACATACTTCCGAAGCACCCCATCCATTCGCGATTGCCAACCATCGCCGGTAGACTTGAAATACGCAACGACTTCGGGGCTGTAACGAACGGAAACAAGCAGTTTCTTCGTTTCGGATTTAGGACGCCCGCGAAGCGCTCGAATAGGGACCATCGCCTTCAACTGCTTTGGTGAGAGCGGGAGAGCATCGGGGTCGCGCTTTGCAGCTGCGGTAATTGCCCTGTCTTCCTCAGCGGTGGGCATTCTCACGGAAGGTCGCTTAGTGACTTTGGACATAGTGCTTAACCTCTCGACGAGTGGCGCGGCGCAGGCTGATAATCCTTCGCACTTCGCCGCGATCAACAAAGGCAACGTAGTACAGGATGTCGGTTTCCGGTGCGCGCGCGATCATGCGCGTTTCGCTGTACCCGTACCGGCCGTCAACCCACACCAGCGCCGCTTCCCAGTCGAGTTCGATTGCCAGAGAAAGCGAAACGCCGTGCTTCGCTTGATTCGCCCTGTCCTTGGCTGGATCGAACTCAAAACGCATTCTTTACTGTAGCTACAATAAATGCGCCGGTCAAGCTCGTTGCTTGCGCGACCTACCGTTATGACGCCGGACTCAATATTGTCCGGCAATGGACCCGATAGCAGCGGTAAAATTCGCTCCTCATAGAAAGGAACCTCCATGTCCGCATCCCGCATCCTGATCGCCGCCCTGCTATGCGCCTCATCCTCATACGCTGTTGCCCAGAATTATCCCTCCCGCACCGCGCGCATGATAGTGCCGTGGACTGCCGGCGGCACCGCCGACCTGATGGCGCGCATCGCGAGCCAGAAATTTTCCGAGAGCTTCGGCCAGCAGTTCGTGGTGGACAACCGCCCCGGCGCGGGCGGATTGATCGGCACCGATCAGGTCGCCAAAGCTGCGCCCGACGGATATACGTTATTGCTGGCCACCACCGCACCCAATTCGGTGGCGCCGAGTCTCTACGCGAAACTTCCGTTCGATCCCGTCAAGGATTTCGCGTCGATATCACTGATGGCCACCACTTGCTACGTGCTGTCGGTGCATCCCTCGATGCCGGTCAGCAATGCACGGCAACTCGTGGCGCTGGCGAAATCGCGGCCCGGCCAACTGACTTTTTCGTCACCCGGCAGCGGCACGCCGAATCACCTGTCCGGCGAAATGCTGAAAATGCTCACCGGCATCGATATGCAGCACGTGCCCTTCAAAGGCAGCGCCCAGGCCATCTCCGATGTGATCGGTGGGCAAATCGCGCTGAGTTTCGAAAATATCGTAGTGGCGAGCCCCTTCGTAAAAAACGGCCGCCTCAAAGCACTCGCGGTTACCAGCGCCAAGCGAGCCAACGCTTTGCCGTCAGTCCCAACCATGGCCGAGTCCGGTGTAGCGGGCTTCGAAGCGGTCGGCTGGTTCGGTGTGGTTGCGCCCGCCGCTATCCCCAAAGACATCCTTGCAAAATTGAACACCGAAATGGCGCGCATGCTCGCGTCACCTGATGTCAAAGAGCGCATTTCCAGCTTGGGTGCCGAAGTGGTGAGCACGACGCCCGAAGGCATGGATCAATTCAATCAGGCGCAGATTGCGTTGTGGGGGAAGGTGGTCAAAGCCTCTGGCGCGCGTGCCGAATAGGGCGCGGCCAAGGTGTCGCATCTTGGCCGTTGCGGCTGGATCAAATTACCGGAGACCTTATCGGCCGGATCGCACAGCGTTTGAACTGGGGCGGCTTTTCGTGACATTCAGGGCGTGAATCGCCTCCCAGAAAAAATCCGGAGGACTTGCGAAGAAATAACATATTTGTTATCATTTATTTCGTGGTCTACACGCTTGCTTACTACAGCAAAGGCGTGCAAGAGCAGATCCTCGAATGAAGAAGGTCAAACGTGCGAACTCATAATCAACCGGTCAAAAAGCTCATGCGCCGTCCAGGTGTGCGCGCCGAAGTCGAACGTATTGAACGGGAGGAAGGTGTCCTCCTGGATGCCCTGCTCAAGGCGCGCCAAAAGGCCGGCCTCACCCAAGCACAGATTGCCGAACTCATGGGAACTCAAGCATCCGCCATTGCCCGCCTGGAGCGTGCGCTCGCAACTGGCAAGCACTCGCCATCGCTCGCGACTGTGCGCAAGTATGTCAAAGCATGTGGCAAGCGTCTGGTTCTGCGTGTGGCGTAACAAGCGAACGGCCAGTTTTTATACTGGCCAATGTGCTTAAAAAGCTTAGTGGCGCGTGAGCGAATCGAACACCTGATCTACGAATTTATTCGACAGATTGCGGCGCAACGCGCCGCAGCGCATTCATGAGCCGGGCAGCTACGGGCGGCAAGTACGCGCCGGGCCGCGAAATGACGCCGAGTGATCGCTCAATGCGGAGTGGTGCAACGTCGAGCAGCGCCAGTTCGCGCGTCACGCCGGACGCACGGACCACACCAGTAGGCAGATAGCCGACCAGATCAGAACGCGCCACCGCAGCGAGCAGCACCTGAGTGGAGTTCGATTCAAGCGCCACCTCCGGGGCCGGCATCCGGCGCGCGTGCAATACGCGTTGCAGTGTCTGTCGCGAAGTGACCGAAGCGTTGGGCAACGCCCAGTGGACATCGGCAAGCTGTGTCAGATCAATCTGGCGAACCCGTGCAAGTGCATGCCGTTTGCGGACAAATACCGTCATCACGTCTTTGCCGAGCGACTCGTAAGTCATGCCCGCAACGCGAGGCTCCGGAAAACTGCCGTACACGAGATCGAGTTCGCCGCGCCCAAGCGCCGCCAGCAACACGTCACTGTGCCCCACTACCACCTGGATGAACAAGCGTGGCGACCCGCGCAAAAGCTCAACACAGACCGATGGCAATAAATGCTCGCCCGCCGTCGGCACCGTGCCGATCCGCAAGTGGCCCGATACGCCCGAACTAAGGTCCTTGGCCTCGCGCAACGCGCCGTCGATGACCGAATGAATGTGCGTCGCGCGCGCGATCAGGGCAGCACCGACCTGCGTGAGCACTACGCCGCGCGGTGTGCGCTCAAGCAACCGCGCACCCACGGCGGCCTCCAGCCGGGCGACGCTTTTGCTCAAGGCAGGCTGGGTGAGCCCAAGCTTGTTCGCCGCGCGCCCGAAGTGGCCGTGCTGGGCGACGACACGAAAGTATTCGAGGTCTCGAATTTCCATTGATTACCAAAAGGTGACTATTCAGCACAAATGAAGGGGATTGTACAACGAGTACGTTTAGCGTACAGTGAGGGCCATGGATGAGTTGCCGGATCTTTCGAGTCTAAGTCATGCGCAAAAAGATGACCTGATCCGCTTGCTCTATCCGTTGCTAGAACAG